>CAJFOT010000113.1 GCA_904397815.1 Candidatus Paralachnospira sangeri | reverse complement strand
CGTGTAAGGCAATTATAAACTATAACATAGCGTGAGAGTCAAGGACTTTTTGTATGTTGAACTCCCCAGGTTTCCATGATAAAATCAGGATATAGTCAGGGAAACAGATTGTGTGACGGAGGGCGGACGGAGGACAGCCCATGAAAAATGTAACAGCGAGTGAGATTGCCCGGACCCTGGATGTGGCAGGCGCCCAGGCAATGAATGAATACCGTTTTCTGGAAAAACGCAGGAGGGGAACCTATCAGGAGGATGAGAGAAATTACGACCTGATGCGGGTGATCGTCATGCGTTTGGGTGCCCGCGGAGAAAACAGCGAGGACGACGCCATACGGCTCCTCAGCAAGATATTCTCTGTGGAACGGACAGCCGAGGATAAGAAAGTCGTATTGTCAGAAGAGTTTCATATTGACGTTACCGAGAAAATCAGTCAGGAGGTGAGCCGTATGTGTAACCTGAGTACGGGAATTTTGGATAGAGGCCGGGCAGAAGGAAGAGCGGAAGGCCGTCTGGAAGGAATACTGGAGACGCTGTTTGGTCTCGTTGAAGACGGAATCCTTTCTGTGGAGGCTGCGGCGCAGAGAGCCGGCATGGAACCTTCTGTGTTTGAGGAGAAATATAAAGAATATTGTAAATTCGTGTAAACGGGACAGATGAAGGGAGACTGCCGCTGGTCAGACTGATGCCGGCAGTCTCCTTTTTGAGCATGAAATCAGGGAAAAAGATTTCTCAGGAATGGAAGAAATGAAGAAAGACTGCGGATCAGAAAGAGAATGATGAAAAAGAAAGTGATGAAATGGCTTGTGATTTTGTTTGCGGCGCTGGCTTTCATTCTGTGGATTGCCTGGGGAAATACGGCTTTGGAGACGACGAGAATTCAGATTGTGTCAGAAAGAATTCCGACTTCCTTTGACGGCTGGCGGATTGCCCAGGTTTCTGATCTTCATAACGGAGAATTCGGCGAGGAAAATGAGAACCTGCTCATGCTGCTGCGGGCAGAGCAGCCTGACATGATTGCGCTGACCGGAGACCTGGTGGATTCTATTCACACAGACATGGACAGGGCAGTGAAGTTTGCCGAAGAAGCAGTACAAATTGCCCCCTGCTATTTTGTAACAGGGAATCATGAGGCCAGGCTGGAGGAACAGTATGAAGAACTGGAGCGGCGGCTGGAGGCAGTCGGTGTGACGGTCCTCAGAGATGAGGCGGTGACCCTGGATCGTGAGGGCGGGGTGATTCAGCTGATCGGCCTGGACGATCCCCGGTTTGAGGAACAGGATGAGGAACTGAAGGATTCTCTGGCATATTTTGAAGAGAAGCTGTCGGCCATGGAGCTGGCAGACGGTTATCGGATACTGCTGTCCCACAGACCGGAGACCTTTGACGCTTATGTAAATCAGCAGATCGATCTGGTACTTACCGGCCATGCCCATGGCGGACAGTTTCGGCTGCCAGTGGTCGGCGGACTGATTGCCCCTAACCAGGGGCTGTTCCCGAAATATGACGCCGGCCTGTATGTGGAAGGAAGAACAAACATGATAGTCAGCAGGGGACTGGGAAACAGCGTATTCCCGTTTCGGGTGAATAACAGGCCGGAGGTGGTAATTGTAACACTCTGCGTGCCGTAGGCATCTGTTTGGAAATGGATGGGGTATATGTTTCCGTTCAGTATACGACAGGCCGGAGGTACAAACCGCCCGCCGGTTCTGCATACTGGCTGTATAAGGAGGATTATTTTGAACAAGGAAGAAAAACAGGATCAGGGGAAAGAACAAGAAAAGAAGGAAAAACAGGGGCAGAAAGAAATGCGGTTCCGGTATGCGGACAGATCGGACGTGCCGCTGATTCTGGAGTTTATCAGGGCACTGGCAGATTATGAGCATATGCTGGATCAGGTGGTGGCGACAGAGGAACTGCTGGAAGAGTGGCTGTTTGACAGAAAAAAAGCAGAGGTCATCTTTGCCCTTGAGGGGGACAGAGAAGTAGGGTTCGCCCTGTTTTTTCATAATTTTTCCACCTTTCTGGGCCGGGCAGGCATATATCTGGAGGACCTGTTTGTGATGCCCGCATACAGGGGCCGGGGCTATGGCCGGGGCCTGCGCAGATGAACATGAAGCCGCAGCGGACCGGAGCCGGAGACCGCGGGAGATAAGCAGAGAAAGAATAAAAGGAAGCAGAATAAGAAAGAGCAATCAGGAAAAGAAAGGAGAATAAGGATGCTGGAATTTCGTTATGACACACAGCTGCTGATTGAAGGGGATAACCTGGATGAGGATGAGATCAGTGATTACTTTACGGAACATTTTCAGGGGGACTGTCTGCTGGCAGTGGGAGATGAGGATCTGATCAAGATTCATTTTCATACCAATGAGCCCTGGAAGGTGCTGGAATACTGTGCATCTCTGGGGGAGATTTATGACATTGTGATAGAGGATATGGACAGGCAGGCCAGAGGACTGAAAGGATAGCCGATAATCCCAGTGGAAAAAGACGGCACAGTGACAGCTTAGAGGAACTTTCCGTAGACGGCAGGCATATCATAGAGACAGAGGATTTCTATGAGAGGAGCATGTATGAGACAGAGAATTCCGCTGGAGGCCGCCGCTCAGATGGTTTGTGACCAGAGCGCTGTCCCGCCGCTGATCTTTCAGCTGCCGCCGGAAGAGGGACGCCGGAGGCTGGAGGAGGCCCAGAATGCGCCGGTTTATCTTTACCCGGCAGATACTGCTGTCAGGCTGACAGATACAGGCGGATGGGGAAGGGTGCCTGTTTACCTTGTCAGGCCCCTGAGCTGCAGGAAGATACGTCATGTGATTTTTTATATCCACGGAGGCGGCTGGGTATTCGGCAGCTTTCATACCCACGAGAAGCTGGTGAGAGAACTGGCGGCCCGGACGGAGTCTCTGGTTGTCTTTCCGGAATATGCCCGGGCGCCGGAGGCCCGATATCCCACTGCGCTGAATCAGTGCTTCCGTCTGCTGTCCATGCTCTGGGAGCTGACAGAGCCGGAGTTCCCAGACTTAAACCGGCACACCCTTACCATAGCGGGGGACAGCGCCGGAGGCAATCTGGCCATTGCCGTCAGTCTGATGGCCTGTCAGGAGGGCGGTCCCTATATTCAGAAGCAGCTGCTTTATTATCCCGTTGTCCATGCCTGTTTTCAGACGCCTTCTTATCGGCAGTTTGCATGGGGATATTATCTTTATCAGGCCGGTATGCAGTGGTTCTGGCAGCAGTATGCGCCGAATCCGACAGACCGCCGGCGGATCACAGCTTCTCCCCTGCGGGCAGATGACCGGCTGCTGCAGCAAATGCCGCCGACTATGGTGATTAACGGTCAGGCGGATGTGCTGTGCAGTGAGGGAGAAGCTTTTGCGGCGAGACTGCTGCGGGCCGGCGCGGATGTTACAGCAGTGCAGATCCGGGGGATGATTCATGATTTTGTCATGTTAAACGCCCTGGATCAGACCAATGGCTGCCGGACTGCCATGGACGCTTCTGTCCAGTGGATCAGGCGGAAAAACCAGGAAGTAGCGTATATCTGCGAACCGGCAGGGTGATGGGCGGAGCCTGCTTACATGTGCCTGTATTCAGGCTGCCCTTTCCGGCAGCTGCCTGGTATATTCCCTGATTTTCCAGACAACGTAAACGGATGTCACCAGTTCTGTCACCGGCATGGCGAACCAGATGGAATCAGGTCCGGCCAGAACCGGCAGCAGGAAGATCAGCAGGCCGCTGATCACAACGCCTCGGGCCACAGACACAATAAAGGATGCGGCCGGCTTCATCACTGCCTGAAAATAATATGTAGAGAAGATATTCAGAGGCAGCAGCAAAAAGGAAAGGCTGTAGCAGCGGATGATATAGGGCGCAATCGCCAATACCTCCGCAGTGGGCGCCATAAAGATACGGACATACAGGTTTGGCACTGCTATGCTGACGCCTGTCCACAGCAGAGCGAATACAGCTGCAGTGACCAGGGCATATCGGAGTGTTATGCGGATTCTGCCGCCCTGGCCTGCCCCGAAGTTGGTGGAAATAACAGGCTGAGAAGCTTGCCCTATGCTGTAGGCGCAGCACTGGACGAAAGTGCTGATATTGACAATGATGCCATACACGGCCAGCGCATCTGTTCCCAGATATTTCAGAATCTGACGGTTAAAGAAGACGGTCAGAATTCCCATTGCCACGTCAATGAAGAAGGTGGAAAAACCGGTGACGGCGATCTCCCGCAGCTTATGGGGCAGCGCCAGGGGCCGCACCAGGGCCAGGGTATTCTTCTTGCTGATGAAATGGGTCAGCATCAGCAGGAAGGAGAGGACAGAGCCTACCGCAGTAGCGAATCCGGCGCCGAACATGCCCCAGTCCAGCACGAACACACAGAAATAATCGCCGAAAATATTGAAAATGCCGCCGAACAGAACCGCTTTTGTGGCGAGGCCGGGGTTGCCGTCGTTGCGCAGAAATGCCGCCAGCATCTGGTTCAGCAGGAAGGTGGGCAGGGCGAATTTCACCGGCAGCACATATTCACGGGCCAGAGGAAGCAGGGTTTCATCGGCGCCGAAGAGGATCAGCAGCTGACGGTCGAAGAGGCCGATGCCAACCCAGGTGACCAGTGCCAGAAAACAGGCACCGATCAGAGCCGCGGTGAAATATTCATTGGAGCGGCGCTGGTTGTCCCGTGACTGTCCCCGCAGCATGCTGAAAATGACAGAACCGCCGATGCCCATCAGGAGCCCGAGGCTGTAGATAATATTCCAAATGGGCGTTACCACAGCCAGAGCAGCTGTGCCTTCCGGTCCCTGGTACTGGCCTACCATAGCCATATCCACAGTGGCGTAAACAGAAGAAATCAGGGCGCTGCCGAAAGCTGCGGCCAGATATTTCAGATAGATTGATTTAATATTTCCTTTCAGAAAATCCATAAGCGATATGCCTCCTACGATTTATAAAAATAAAAGCCGGACAAGAGCAGACATCCCAGTCTGTGCCTTATCCAGCCTGTCATTTCTTCACTGTCTCCTGATACGGCGCTGTCCGGCCAGCGGCAGAGTTTTGCAGTGGCATGACATACCCTCCGAGCAAACGATTTCATTTTACAGAGCAAACCGCTGTTTGTCAAGACAGAAAAAACTGCTGCGGGAGAGAAATCCCGGAAAGATGCGGAAAACCCTTGTCCGGGCCGGCACCCTGCTGTATACTGAAAAGAGTGAGCATATCCGGGGTGCGGGCTGCAGCTGCCGGTTTCGCAGGCGCTGCCGGTCCCGTTCCGGTGTGAATACAATCAGAAGGAGGATGAAAAAGATGCTGGAAATCGGAACAGAAGCGCCGGATTTTACACTGCCGGATCAGAATGGAGATATGCATACATTAAAGGAATACAGAGGGAAAAGGGTGGTGCTGTATTTTTATCCCAGAGACAATACGCCGGGCTGCACAAAGCAGGCCTGCGCTTTTGGGGAACTGTATCCCCAGTTTCAGGAGGAAGGGGCTGTGGTAATCGGGATCAGTAAAGACAGCGTTGCTTCCCATAAAAAATTTGAGGAGAAATACGGCCTTCCCTTTACCCTTCTGTCCGATCCTGAGCTGACTGCGATCCAGGCCTATGATGTGTGGAAAGAAAAAAATATGTATGGAAAGAAAACCATGGGTGTGGTGAGAACCACGTATCTCATTGATGAGAATGGAATCATTTCAAAAGCCTTCGGGAAAGTAAAGGCAGCGGACAATCCGGCCCAGATGCTGGGAGAACTGAGAACGGACGCATAAAATCCGGGAAAGTTCCCCGGCTTCAGAGGGAGTTTTCCGGGTGCGGAGGGAGTTCTCACGGCACCAGAGAGAATTCCCTCTGTTTTTTAGACTTTGATTTCGTCTCATTTCGTACCATTTTTTCTTTCTGCGCGGCGATCCGATGCCGCTGCCGCGCCGGGTTTCCCGGGGCAGGCGATTTCCACCAGGTCTTCGATCATATGATGGAGCAGGCGGGCCTGAGGTGTATCCGCGGCTTTGTAGTATACTTCTTTTCCTTCCCTCCTGCTGATGATCAGCCGGGCAGCCCTCAGCTGTTTCAGGTGATGAGAGACTGCGGAACTGCTCATCTGTACCAGTGCTGAGATGTTGATGACACATTCCTCACAGTGGCAGAGCAGCCAGAAAATGCGCACCCGGCTGCTGTCCCCCATTTGCTTAAAAATATCTGCCACGATCTGAAAGTCGTCAATACCAGGCATATCTGCCAGTTTCTGTTCGGTATGCTGCCCATGGTCGTGGGGCAGTCTGATATCTGTCATAAAATCGCCTCCTCATGCTTTCCTGTTTTACTATTTTCATTATAACATGAAATCTGTCACCGGGATGTCACTTTCATCTGCTATGATAAAAACAGGCACTGCCATTTGCAAAAAGATACCTGTTTGGGTGAGTGCTTTTCAAATTCCTATGCTGAGGAGGGTGTGTTGTGGAAATTTTAAGATGTGAAAATGTCCGAAAGGTTTATGGTTCCGGCGCCGCGCAGGTGACAGCGCTGGACGGAATCGATCTGTCAGTAGAGAAAGGTGAGTTTGTCGCAGTGACAGGAGCTTCTGGTTCAGGCAAATCTACATTGCTGCATATTTTAGGCAGTGTGGAGCAGCCTACATCGGGGCGGGTTCTGGTGGAAGGGACGGATGTTTCCCAGATGAACCGGACGCAGGCAGCCATATTCCGCAGGAGAAAGGTGGGGCTGGTTTATCAGTTTTATAATCTGATCCCCACGCTGACGGTAGAGAAGAATATTCTGATGCCGATGCTGCTGGATAAAAGAAAGCCGAACCGTGATTTTTTTATGGAAGTGGTAAATGCTCTGGGAATCGGAGACAAGCTGAATGTCCTTCCGGCTCAGCTGTCCGGAGGGCAGCAGCAGCGGGCGGCCATCGCCCGGTCACTGATCTACCGTCCGGCCATTCTGCTGGCTGATGAGCCCACCGGGAACCTTGATCAGAAAAATTCCAGGGAAGTAGTGGATTTGCTGAAATTGTCCAACCGGAACCTGAACCAGACGATCTTGCTGATTACCCATGATGAGAAGATTGCGCTGGAAGCCAGTCGGATTATCACCATAGAGGACGGCCGGATCATCAGCGATCAGAAACGGAGGTGACAGGTATGTGGAGAGATTACTCACGGGAGTCGGTCAGGCAAAACCGGGCAGCCAGCCTGTCTGTGATGGCGGCAGCGCTGATTGCCAGCCTGTTTCTGTCCTTTCTGTGCTGTATGTTTTATAATCTGTGGGTTTACGATGTGAATCAGATTCTGCTGGAAGAGGGCGGCTGGCATGGGCGGCTGACAGGAGAGATCGGGGAGGATGATCTGGAGGCAGTCAGGAACTTCGCCGGTGTGGAGCGGGCGGAGATCAATGAGGAACAGTCAGAGCGGGGAGAGACAGTGGTGGATGTTTATTTCAGCGATGTCGGAAGAACCTATGAAGAAATGCCGCTGATCGCTGACCAGCTGAGGCTGGGAAAGGATGCCGTCACCTATCATGAAACGCTGCTGTCTCAGTATCTGATTCATGACCCGGAGGATGACAGCCCGCCGCTGCTGCTGACCTTTTATCTGGTGATTCTGGCAGCTGTATCGGTGTCCCTGATCCTGGTGATCAGAAATTCTTTTGAGGTAACCATGAATGAGCGGGTGCGGCAGTTCGGGATTTTTTCCAGTATAGGCGCCACGCCGGGGCAGATACGGCTCTGCCTGGTCCAGGAGGCGGCGGCTCTGTGTGCCCTTCCGGTGGTGATCGGCAGCATACTGGGGATTCTCCTCTCTTATGGCGCGGTGCAGGGGATGAATGCGATCGGAGCGGACATTCCGGGACGGAACAGCCAGGCCTTTCAGTGTCATCCCGGCGTCACGGCGGCTGCTTTTCTGGCTGCGGCTTTGACAGTGCTGTGCTCGGCCTGGCTGCCGGCCAGGAAGCTGAGCAGAATGACGCCGCTGGAGGCGATCCGGGGAACCGGGGAGGCGGGTCTGAAACGGAAGAAAAGTTCGCCTCTTCTTGCGTTTCTGTTCGGCATCGAGGGCGAGCTGGCCGGAAACGGGCTCCGGGCGCGGAAAAAATCCCTGCGCACTTCTACGCTGTCTCTGGTCTTTTCCTTTCTGGGATTTACCATGATGCTCTGCTTTTTTGCGCTGACAGACCTGAGTACCCGATATACATATACGGAGCGTTATCAGGATGCCTGGGATGTGATGATAACCGTGAAAGACACAGAGATCGGCGATTTCACCATGACAGAGGCCCTGCAGGAACTGGACAGTGTGGAGGACTGCGTGGTCTACCAGAAAGCAGAAAGCAGCTGCCTGATTCCGGATGAGGCGGTCAGCCAGGAGCTGGATGCTCTGGGAGGTCCGGCGGCTGTGGCAGGTGAGGCGGTCAGCCGGCAGGGAGACAGCTGGCTGGTTCAGGCCCCGGTTGTGGTGATGGATAATGATTCCTTTCTCCGGTACTGTGAGACGGCCGGCATCTCTTCCGGACTGGACGGTTCTGTGGTGCTGAACCAGTTCTGGGACAGCATCCACAGTGTATTCCGGTATCGGGAATATGTTCCCTATGTGGATTCTTCTCTCTCTGCAATATCTATGGAAATGGAAGATGAAGCGGGGCTGACGGAGATTCCGGTGCTGGGTTTTACTCAGGAGACACCGGCACTGCGGGAGGAATATGATGATTACGCTCTGGTTCAGTTTATGCCGCTGTCACTGTGGCAGACCATATCATCTGAAATCGGCGGAGAAGAGGAAGATCTTTATATCCGTCTGCTGGCTCCTGAGGGAGCAGACCTGGAGGAACTGAATCAGCTGCAGGAGGAGGCCGTTTCCTTACTGGAGCCTGCCTATGAGACAGAAAGTGAAAACCGTATTCAGGATCACAATACGAACGCAGATATTATCAGCAGCTATAAATTATTGATAGGAGCTTTCTGTGCCCTGCTGGCAGTGATCGGCATCGCCAATGTTTTTTCCTATACGATGGGATTTCTGCGGCAGCGGAAGAGAGAGTTCGCTCAATATATGTCTGTGGGCATTACGCCCGGCGGCCTGAAAAAGATATTTTTTATCGAAGGGCTGGTAATTGCCGGCCGGCCTGTGGTCATTACCATTCCGCTGACGGTCTGCTTTGTTATCTTTGCCGCAAATGCCAGTTATCTGAATCCTGCCGAAGTGTGGCCTGAGATACCGGTGCTGCTGATCGCCGGTTTCAGCCTGGCTGTGTTTGCTTTCGTCGCCTTAGCCTATTATCTGGGTGGGAGACGGGTACTGAAGGAAGATTTCAGTGAAATTCTGCGTATATAGAATTACGTGTAACAGTTCAGGCAGAATATTTCCATTTTCAGATGATTTCTGGTATAATATAGGAGGAAAACGTAAAAGACAAATATTTTTGATTTCAGGAGGTGTATTTTATGAAGGAAGTTTATGAATTTTTGAAAAAGTGCGGTACTTATTATCTGGCTACCGTGGAGGGGGATCAGCCCAGGGTACGTCCTTTCGGAACTGTTGATCTGTTTGAGGACAAGCTGTACATTCAGACCGGGAAGGTGAAGGATGTGTCGAAACAGATGATGGCAAATCCCAAGATTGAAATCTGTGCATTTGACGGGAGTACATGGATCCGGATCGCGGCGACCGCTGTGGAAGACGACAGGATCGCGGCGCAGGAGCACATGCTGGAGGGCTATCCCAGCCTGAAAGCGAACTATCAGCCGGGAGACGGCAACACCCAGGTATTTTATCTGAAGGACGCTACCGCCGTATTCTCATCCTTTACGGCAGAGCCGAAGACGGTGAAGTTCTAAAAAACGCTGCTTTTCCATGCGGCCCCGGAAATCCGGACGGCGCTGACCGCCATAAAGGGAGGATGGCTGAATGCCTTCCTCCCTTTATGGCGGTCAGCGTCTTGACACCGGCTGTGTGAACGGAAAGGCAGCGCCGGATCTCTTTAAACAGGGAAGCGGAAACTTTTGTGTTAAAAAAGACTGGACAAAATACTAAAGTTAGTGTAGACTAATTACATATAGTTAGAAAACACTAACTACATTCGATTCTATAAAGGAGGATGTATGAGTATTGTAATTGTGGGCGGACATGACCGCATGGTATGTCAGTATAAAAAGATCTGTAAGGGCTACAACTGCAAGGCGAAAGTATTTACCCAGATGAGCGCCGAGCTGGGCAAAAAGATCGGAAGGCCGGATCTGCTGGTATTGTTTACGAACACTGTGTCCCATAAGATGGTAAAGTGCGCGCTGGACGAGGCGAAGCGAAGCAACGTGGAGGTTGTGCGGTGCCATACCAGCAGCGGCTGCGCGTTGTCTGAAATTCTGGAAAAGCGGTGCGCCGCGGTTTAATCCCCGGTCTTTTCTCCGGCGTGGCGCTTAATCGCTTCGAAACTTTCTGCGCTGATGACATGTTCGATTCTGCATGCATCTTCAGCTGCGGTTTTCTCATCCACCCCCAGGGCAATCAGCCAGGTACTCAGCAGTGTATGGCGCTCATAAATCATCTCGGCAATCTGGCGCCCGGATTCGGTTAAGGTAATGTAGCCCTCCCGGTCAACCTGAATATAGCCGTTATTCCGCAGATTCTTCATCGCTACGCTGACGCTTGGCTTGGAAAAATCCAGCTCAGTGGCAATGTCGATAGACCGAACATGAGGCTTCCGGTGACTCAGGATCAGTATGGTTTCCAGATAATTTTCCGCTGATTCATGTATCTTCAAAAAAAACGCTCCTTTTCGTATCATGCTTTATAATGAACATGATACCATGTCCGCTTGTGCGGCCAGGGGCCTTCAGCGGATGCGCAGGTATAATGCTCACTTTGCAAACATTATACCATATTTCCGGCTGAAAAAATGAAAAAAATATAAACAAAGTTAAAAAAATGGTTGACTTTTAGGTTAGTTAGTGGTAACCTGTAGAAGGTTAGAAAATGCTAACTATTTTTTGAATGTATGGTTAGCAAATGCTTACTGAAACAGCAAAAGCCAAAGGAGTGATTATGATGCCTTTAACGATGGCAAATACCGGTGAAGTGAATTCTATCAAAAAAGTCGGGGGGAAGGAAGAAACCAGGAGGTTTCTGGAGAGCCTGGGCTTTGTACCCGGCGGCACTGTTACGGTTGTGTCTGAGATCAACGGGAATGTGATTGTGAACGTAAAGGATTCCCGTGTGGCGATCAGCCGCGAGATGGCGAATAAAATAATGATATAAAAGGAGATAAAACAAATGCAGACATTAAAGGATGTGAAATGCGGCCAGACTGTCTCTGTCGTGAAGCTTCACGGCGAGGGAGCGGTGAAACGCAGAATTATGGACATGGGGATTACCAAAGGCACTTCTGTCTATGTGAGAAAAGTGGCACCCCTGGGCGACCCTGTGGAAGTGACAGTGCGGGGATATGAGCTTTCTTTAAGAAAAGCCGATGCTGAAATGGTAGAGGTTCAGTAAAAAGCAGAATGGCTACTGCGTTTTTTTAAGACAGAAAGTTAGAATATTCTAACTTTTTATATCAGAGGAGGATATGTAAGATGGCGATTAAAATTGCGCTTGCCGGAAACCCGAACAGCGGCAAAACCACCCTGTTTAACGGCCTGACCGGTTCCAACCAGTTTGTGGGAAACTGGCCCGGCGTTACGGTGGAGAAGAAAGAGGGCAGATTAAAAGGTCATAAAGATGTGGTCATCATGGATTTACCCGGCATCTACTCTTTATCACCCTATACCTTAGAGGAGGTTGTGGCCAGAAATTATCTGATTGCGGAACGTCCCGACGCGATTCTGAACATTGTGGACGGAACCAATCTGGAGCGCAACCTGTATCTGACCACACAGCTGATGGAGCTGGGCATCCCGGTGGTGATGGCGATTAATATGATGGACGTGGTTCAGAAGAACGGCGACCAGATTAATACCAGACAGCTGTCCAAAGACCTGGGCTGCGAGGTGGTGGAAATCTCCGCGCTGAAGGGAACAGGAATCACAGAGGCTGCCAACAAGGCCGTACAGGCGGCGCAGAATAAAAACGCGTCTGTCCCGGTACATAAATTCCATCAGAATGTAGAATCTGTGCTGGAAGAAATCGAAGAATACATCGGCCCGGACATCCCGGCTGAACAGAAGCGGTTCTACGCGATCAAGCTGTTCGAGAGAGACGACAAGATTGCGGCGCAGATGAAATCAGCTCCTGATGTGGAGAGCATCATCAAAAAGGCCGAGGAGGCGATGGATGATGACGCAGAGAGTATTATCACCAATGAGCGGTATTCCTATATTGCCTCTGTCATCGATAAATGCTATACTAAAAAACGGAAAGGCCAGATGACCACCTCCGACAAGATTGACCGGATTGTGACAAATCGGTGGGCGGCGCTGCCGATTTTTGCGGTGGTGATGTGGTTTGTATATTATATCTCTGTTACCACCGTAGGTACTTATGTGACAGACTGGACCAATGACGTGCTGTTCGGCGAGATTATTCCGCCGGCTATAGAAAGCTTTCTGGTAAGCATCAACTGTGCGGCATGGCTGCAGGGCCTGATCCTGGATGGTATCGTGGCGGGTGTAGGCGCGGTTCTGGGTTTTGTACCCCAGATGCTGGTGCTGTTCATTTTCCTGGCATTCCTGGAATCCTGTGGTTATATGGCACGTATCGCTTTTATTATGGACCGTATTTTCAGGAAATTCGGTCTGTCAGGCAAATCCTTTATCCCGATGCTGATCGGAACCGGCTGCGGCGTGCCCGGTGTTATGGCATCTCGTACCATTGAAAATGACCGTGACCGCAAGATGACGATTATGACCACAACCTTCATCCCCTGCGGCGCAAAGCTGCCGATTATCGCCCTGATCGCAGGCGCGATCTTCGACGGTGCTTCCTGGGTAGCGCCCAGCGCTTACTTCGTGGGAATCGCGGCAATTATCTGCTCCGGCATTATTTTAAAGAAAACCAAGATGTTTGCAGGAGATCCGGCGCCCTTCGTTATGGAGCTTCCCGCATATCACTGGCCGACAGTGGGCAATGTATTGAGAAGCATGTGGGAGAGAGGCTGGTCCTTCATTAAAAAAGCCGGCACTGTGATCCTGCTGTCTACCATCGTGATCTGGTTCACTTCCAGCTTCGGATTTACCGAAAACGGATTCGGCATGGTAGATGATCTGAGCCAGGGTATTCTGGCAAACATCGGCAGCGCAATTGCGTGGATTTTCGCCCCTCTGGGCTGGGGCAACTGGAGAGCTGCTGTGGCAGCGATCACCGGCCTGGTGGCAAAGGAAAATGTGGTAGGTACTTTCGGTATCCTGTACGGCTTTGCGGAAGTGGCAGAGGACGGCGTGGAGATCTGGGGAACCCTGGCGGCAAGCTTTACCGCTCCCGCGGCATATTCTTTCCTGACCTTCAACCTGCTGTGCGCGCCCTGCTTCGCGGCCATCGGCGCCATCAAGCGTGAGATGAACAACGCAAAGTGGACCTGGTTCGCCATCGGATATCAGACGGTATTCGCATATGCGGTATCCCTGTGTGTATACCAGCTGGGAACCCTGTTCACAGGCGGCGGCTTCGGCATCGGAACAGTTGTGGCGATCGCGCTGGTGATCGTATTCATTTACCTCCTGGTAAGGCCTTATAAAGAGAGTGAGACTCTGAAGGTAAATGTAAAACGGACGGCAAAGGCATAAGCTGTATAAATATAAGCATCAAGCATGAAAAGGGGATGTGTTTATGATTATGAATCTTTCTACCTTCCTGGTAGGGCTGGCGGTGGTTCTGCTGGTAGTCCTGGCGGTCAGAAGCATCCGGAAAGACCGTAAAAGCGGAAACGCGTGCAGCGGCTGCGGCGGCTGCGGCGGGTGTGCGGGCTGCGCCCACATCAGTTCCGGGACAGCACATTCAGAAAACCATGCACGTCATTAGCGCATTCTGCATATTGAATAAGAGGACAGCCGGAGAAGGCGTATGGAAAGTCCGGGACTTTCCATATACCTCCTCCGGCTGATTGTTTATTTGGCTTCCGCCTCCCGTTTCCGGTTTTCCACAAAAGGCACATAGGGAGGTTCGCCGTATTCATGCCAGGGAGTTTCGGGATGCTGGGGCAGGAGACCCAGCTGTTCCATCTCGTCTGCCACATCCTTTAAGCCATATTTCTCATAGGTTTCCCGGTAAGGCCATCCGGTCTCCCGGTCGAAGCCTCTGGCGTCATAGACCAGATCCACCATTTCGTTCCACTGCTGCCAGTCGGCTACCTCATTCCATGAATCAGGAATCGACATTACCCGCCATACCTGTTCAATTTCCATCCGCCTGTTCCGTCCGTGGTTTCGGATCAGGATAGCCCGCATCAGCAATTTTGAACGGTAGGCCGCGTCGTACAGTTCCTCCGCTGTCATCGGATAGCCGGTCGCGGCGGCGTACATTTCCGCCTCCATGGTGGGCCACCAGGGATCGGGGCTCTGCCATTCGCAGCTCATAACAGAATCTTTGATTTCCGCATTGTTCTGTACATTGATGATCGAGTCGATCAGTTTCGGGCTGTGGTAGGGATCGGCCATGGCCTCCTGATGGTAATCGATTTTGCTGTGGAAATGCTCCACCGTATTGGCGTCTCTGGTGGACTGCATACGGATGATATTGGCTGCCAGCCAGGTGGGTTTTTCCACGCTGCCCTCGTAGCCTCTGCCCTGCCAGTGGACGCTTTGTCCCCAGCCGCCCTCCAGACTGACAGGAACATCGGTTCTCTGTCCGCCCAGTTCAGTAGAGAAGCGGCCATGGTAAATTGTATCGCTATATTTCTCGTAGCCCATCTCCCGGATCGCCCTGGACATACCCTCGGCGAATAAATTTCCGTAGTATCCTGTCCGGTGTACGAGATTGGTGATGAAGGTTTTCATAAATTCAACATTCTCCACATCCACTTCCATGCCGGTGCCCAGATCCATGCCTTCAAAGAGCCCTTCTTTTGAGCACATCGCCAGCCATGTCTGGAGCCATACGTCAATCTCCCATTTATCAATGCCATATTCATTGCAGAGGTCATTGATAATGGTGCCTTTCTCATAATCTGGCTTCCACAGATTGTATACATCGGGCAGAAGAACCTTGCCCTGATCCTCAAAATAAGGATCGGATGGATCCGGCGCAGGGAAATCCCGCCCCAGCAGCTTACAGGGCGCGCAATAATTTTTCTCAGAGGGCCAGAACATTCCGACGGTACTGGGAATGTCCGCGATCCAGCTGAAGGTGCTGACACTTACGCATTTTTCCACATGGTTGACCGGATGGTCCTCAAAAGCGCTGACGCCGTTCATCAGAAGGGCGTTGCACCGCTGGTTGCAGCCAGGGCTGCAGGCCACGTTCCCCCTGTCATACTTCACGTCAAACTCTCCGCCGGGTACGCCGATCTTATCCAGATGCAGGATGGGAGAGGGGGACATGCTGGGATTGTTCATATTCACTCGCAGGTACTCGATCTTTTTCAGGTCGGCAGGAACCACAACGCCGGTGCCGTGAACCGTGACAGCTTTTAAATTCTTGCTGCCCCAGACAGCGCCGAAGCCGCCTTTGGCCAGACAGCAGTCATTGGCGGAGGTGATGCTGGCGATACGCACCAGATTTTCCCCCGCGGGGCCGATTACCATAGACTTAAAGTCATGGCCGAACTGCTCCTCCAGGGCCCGTTGTGTCTGATGTACCCGCATGCCCCACATTTGCCCGGCGGGAAGGATTTCGATTTTGTCGTCATCAATCTTAATGATAGAGGGCTCAGCGGCTTTTCCTTCTATGATAAAACCATCGTATCCGGCATATTTTAATTCGGTGGCAAACCAGCCGCCGATATTTCCGAAGGTAAATTGCTCCGGATTCACGCTGGCGCCGATGGCACAGGCTGCGCTTCTGCCTCCGGCGGGAATCCCGGTGCCGGTGGTGGGGCCGCTCATATAGATGAATTTATTTCCCTCGTCGAAAGCTCCGGTTCCGGGGCGAACCTCGTCCCAGAAAATCCGGTGGATCAGCATACGTCCGCCCACATATTTGGGCACATACTGATAAGTATCCAGCTCGGAGATTTCTCCGGTGGTCAGATTAATACGGGCGATCCTTCCGCAATAGCCGTACAGCTGCCGGGTATTGGCCGGATTCCCCAAAACATCCTCAACACTATAATTTGGCATAATCATTGTCCTCCTTTTAATCTTCCCTCAACAGAATCAGGTATTGGGGCGGACACCCTCTGGCAGCAGGATTGAATCCTCGCTGAGGCCGAGACAGCGTACCGGACACCATTTGATACACTGAGGGCCTTTCGGGTTTCCCCGGCAGAGATCGCATTTTACCGCTTTCCATTTTTTACGGTCTTTGTGTTTCTTCATAGAGATACGGGAAGGGGTGAACCTACAGTTCTTCTGGCACTTGCCGCAGCCGATGCAGTTTTCTTCATTGATATAGACGATTCCTGTATCAGGATCGATACACATCGTCTCGTCCTTTTTGGGACAGGCCTCATAGCAGGGATGATCCTCGCACTGCTGACAGGCCAGCACATGGTGAACCAGGGAACGGGCGTCCAGATCCACCTGGATACGGCTGTTTCCCCGCCCGGTAAAGCCCTCATGGGTCAGGCCGCACATGATTGTACAGGAAACACAGCCGGTGCAGAAAGAATATTCCGGAGAATACTGTACGATATGGTTTCCATATCCCGGAGTTTTCCCCGCAGATTTCGGGTCAGTAGATTTTATGTTCATTTGATAACCTCCTCCTTCGTAATAATGCCGCACTGAGTCGGTATGGCTCTAGGCCATTGATGTCAGGTATTGGATAAAAATAATAAAAATATGGTATCAAACATAAAGAAAAAAGTCAATCTGACCAATTTCTTGTTTATTAAAATAAATGATATTATTATATTTTTTATTAATATATAGAGCTTTTACCAAAAAAAATGATATAATATGAACACTTAACGAATCCGAGCCGAAGGCGAAGGATGAGTTTAGTGAGAATATATATCTGCGCCGGTAATCCGGAAAGGAGAACACCATGGATCTTAATGGGATTGAATATTTTGTGAAAGCGGCTGAAACATTAAATTTTACAAGAGCGGCAAATGAGTGTCAGATCACCCAGACCGCCATGAGCCAGCATATCAGCAATATGGAAGGCAGTTTGGGTTTCCGCCTGTTTGACCGCACGACCAGAAAAGTGGCGCTGACACCTGCGGGAGAAGCGCTGTCCATGACAGAGCAGCAGTACGCTGCCATTGCGACGGCTCCGATGCTGGTAGGCGTTTTTATCAGCTTCCTGTCTGGCACTCTGGGAGACAGGATTGGTGTGAAAAAAACAGTGTTTGCCGCGCTGGTAATTACGACAGTCGGGGCGGTTGCCCGCGCTTTTGTTCCCTCTTATGGAACGCTGCTTCTGGTTACAGTTCTGATGGGCGTGGCCGGAACGGTATTAAACTCTAATAACGCAAAGCTGATGAGCGCCTGGTTTTCTCCGGAACAGCTGGGTCTGGCCATCGGCATCGTCGTAGCGGCGGGTAATGGCGGAACGATTCTGGCAATGATGATCGGAAAAGGATTATCCCCTGACGTGTCAACTGCTTTCCTCTATGGAGGTGTTGTTTTTGCGGTTCTGACAGTTCTGTGGCTGATATTTGTGAAAGAGAAAAAAACTGAAATTCCGGAGGCGGGAACAGGTCCCGAGGTGGGTTTAGGTGATGTGCTGAAAAGCAAATATACCTGGGTAGCCGCTGTGGGTGCCGCACTTTATATGGGAGTCAATCTGTCAGTATCTGCGCTGATGAGCCCTGGCCTTGTGGCAAAGGGAGTGTCTGACGGCGCGGCGAGTATGACGATTATTATTTTTTCTCTGGTGGCCCTGACCGGCTCCGTTGTGATGCCTGGGATGATTGGGAAACAGAGAAATACAAAGATTGTTTGCGCAGTACTGTCGGTTGTCGCCGGAGTTGCTTTGTATATGGGATGGAAGGCTGATTCTGCCGCAGTGAGAAATCTATTGATTGTGATTTGCGCTGTCTGCCTGGGCGGGCTTTTACCTACGATTATGTCCATTCCTGCTATTTTGCCGGAAATCGGCCCCGTAAAGATGGGAGCTGCCGGTGGGCTGATCAGTACCGTTATGATGGCGGGAGCTTTTCTGATTCCATCCTATGTGATCACGCCGATTGCTGGAGGAATCAACGACATGACTTTTCTGCTGTCAGCTGCGTGCAGCGGACTCCTGGCTGTTATTTTCATGATTCTGCCTAATGCGTCAACAAAATAATAATTGTATCATAAAACAAACAGGAGGGCATATATGCACCAGTGTATCAGTATCGTAACAGCGAAACCGAAATGTGTGGAAGCTGTGATCAAAGCGGTGACGCGTGGTCTGCGGTCAGGGCTTTTCAGGATACTGCTGTTGTGATATGATATCAGGAGAAATAGAGGATGACGGACAGGAGGCTTTCATGAGTCGATTACAGGTTGGCCCTCTCACGGTGGGGAGAGGGGAGAAGGTGACGGGGTATCTGCCGGTCCCCGGCGTGGAGAATGAGATGCCGGTGATATTAGTGGGCGGCAGCAAGCCGGGAAAGACGGTTCTGGTTACCGGCGGGATTCATAACGCGGAGTATGTGGGCATTGAGGCGGCGATCCGGATTGGGAAAGAGCTGGAACCGCACAATATCCGGGGAAATGTGATTGTGGTGCCGCTGGTGAACAGAAGCGGATTTTCTCACAGGACAATGAGTATGGTTTATGAGGACGGGAAAAACCTGAACCGGGAATTTCCCGGCAATCCTGAGGGCACAGCGGCGGAGAAAATCTGTGATGCGGTGGTGAAGGAACTGCATAAAAAGGCGGATTACTATATTGATCTCCACTGCGGGGACGGATATGAGGAACTGATTCCTTATACCTATTATGCGGCGGCAGCGCCGGGGGAGACGGGAGCAGTCTCCAGACAGATGGCGTGCCGGGTGGACAGCGGCTATATTGTGGCCTCCGGACTGCTGACCGGCGGCTCCTATAATTATGCCGCAGGCTGCGGGATCCCCAGTATTCTGATAGAGAGAGGATGTGTGGGCAGATGGTCGGAAGCGGAGGCGGAGGCTGATCAGAAGGATGTGAAGAATATCCTCCGTTTTCTGGGCGTGCTGGATGACGGCGGACAGGTCATCGAATATTTCCCACGGGAGATTGCAAATGTTCATTATATCAACGCTGCGGAAACAGGGTGCTGGTATCCCCGGTTCCATGCGGGAGACAGGTTCCGGAAAGGGGCGGTTCTGGGTGTGGTAAAGGATTTCTTCGGGCAGGAGATGGAGACCTGCACCGCACTGTGTGATGGAATTGTTTTGTATCAGACAGTCAGTCTGAACGTGCTGAAAGACGGTCCCATGATTGCCTACGGAGAATACTCTGCGCATCAGTGAAAAAATAACATGGGACTGCCGGTCCGCGGTTGCTTCCGAATTTCCGGCGTCTCATGTTATTTTGTGAATTTGTGGATGGCATCCATCAGATCATTTAAAAGATCTTCTGTTTCCTGGCTGTCATCATGGTTCAGCGACATGCCTTCCAGTACACATTCTTCCATATGTTCTTTTAAGATGATCTTGCCCAGGTTGTTCAGGGCGGTGCGTACCGCGGCGATCTGGGTCAGGATCTCTTTGTTTTCATACCCTTTTTCCAGCATATCTTTAATGTCCGAGGCATTTTGAATAATCCGGTTCAGGCGGTTGATCAGCCGCATGTTTTCTTCCTGTGAATGCTGATGCAAATGTGACTCCTCCTCTGACGGCTTCCCTGCCTGCAGGGGAAATCTGCCGGCAGCACGCCCTTTTCACCGTATAAATCGAAAAACGGACAAATTCAAAGGATGGGACTGCCGGAAAAGCTCCTGCATATAAATCATGTTGTATTGAATGGAATTGGATAGCCTGATTATACCCTGCCCCATACATGTCCGCAAGCCGCCCGGGGGGATATTTTTTTAACCGAATCAGGGAAATCCCCTGCATTATATTACAAAGAGCAATAGGCAGGGGTGGGGACAATGTGGTCTGTGCGGGATTCATACCAGGGATATGTTGCTTTAACAGGGGAAAATAGTATAAAATAGAAGAAGATGAGGGGAGGGAGACAGATATGAGAATGATTCTCGCCTACGCAAAACCATATAAATGGAAAATCATACAGGCGATGACTGTAAAATTCACAGGCTCTATGGCAGAACTTCTGATTCCGTGGATTCTGTCCAAACTGGTGGATGAGATTATTCCGATGAAGGTTCCGGCATGGATCTGGCTGTTCGGCGGCCTGATGCTGACGGCCAGCCTGGGAGCCTGCGGCCTGAATATCGGGGCCAACCGGCTGGCGTCGGGAGCCTCACGGCGGATTACCCAGGATCTGAGGGATGATCTCTTTCAGCAAATGACGCAGATTTCTCAGAGCCAGTTTCAGCAGATAACACTTCCTTCCATGATTTCGAGGGTGACTTCCGATTCTTATAATATTCACCAGTTTATCAATATGATGATGCGGATGGGGGTGCGGGCGCCGATCCTGACAGTGGGCGGCCTGATCATGAGCTTTGTGCTGGATCCGGTGCTGGCTCTCGCGATTGTGGCGCTGCTGCCATTTATGGTTCTGCTGCTGGTGACGGTATACCGCCTGTCCCAGCCTCTTTTCCTCCAGGCCCAGCGCCTGGCGGATGATATCGTCCGGGTGGTGCGGGATGACATCGCAGGGATTCGGGTGGTAAAGGCCTTCGGAAAAGAAGAGGAGGAAAACCGGCGGTTCTGGGAGGTGAACGACGCGGCTGCCAGAAAAGATCAGCAGGCCGGCCAGACGACAGCGGTGCTGAATCCGGGGATGAATCTTTGTCTCAATCTGGGCATGGTGCTGGCAGTGGTGCTGGGAGCCTTTCGGGTGAACAGCGGGGATACGATGGCCGGAGAACTGATTGCCATGCTTTCCTATATGACACTGATCCTGAATGGGATGCTGTTTCTGTCCCGATTTTTCAGAAGCTACGCAAAGGCCTCTGCCTCCGCCAGCCGGATTCAGTCGGTGCTGTTTTTACAGCCCCCGGATTTTGGAGGGAGCCGGAACAGGGCAAAGTGTTATGAGGCGGACAGGGAAAATACGGAAAGTCCATCTGGGGAGAAGGACAGAGGGGAGACACATATTGTCTTTGAGGATGTCACCTTCTCATACAGGAAGGGAAAGGGATCACCGGATCTGTCCCATATCAGCTTCACTGTGAAGCGGGGCGAGACCCTGGGTATCATCGGCCCTACCGGAGCGGGAAAGACGACAGTGGTGAATCTGCTGATCCGGTTCTTTTTTCCGGACAGCGGACGGATTCTCATCGATGGAACCGATATCCGGGAGATGGGAGAGCATGAGCTGCGGGCAAGGTTCGGCGCGGCGCTGCAGAAGGATTTTCTTTTTCAGGATACGATGGAGGGCAATATCCGTCTGGGGCGGCAGCTGGAGGACAGCGAGATACATGAAGCGCTCCGGGTGGCCCAGGCAGAGGACTTTGCCATGGAAAAGGGGATGGGAGAGCTGCTGAATATCCGGGGCGCCAACCTGAGCGGCGGCCAGAAGCAGCGGATCATGCTGGCCAGAGCCCTGGCCGGGCGGCCGGAGATCCTGATTCTGGATGATTCCTCCAGCGCTCTGGACTACGCCACAGATGCCCGGTTCCGGGCGGCGCTGGCAGGCAGGGACGGGCAATGTACCGTGATTATGATCGCCCAGCGGATCAGCTCGATTATGCACGCAGAACAGATCCTGGTGCTGGATGAGGGGAAGGAAGCGGGGCTGGGAACCCATGAACAGCTCCTCCGTACCTGTCTGCTTTATCAGGAAATGTATGAGATACAGATGGGGGAGGGGACTTTATGAGACGGATTCTTTCCTATATAAAACCGGTGTGGCCGGGCATCCTGCTGGCAGTGATTCTGTCTCTGGGAGGAAATGTGGCTGCCCTGCTGGGCCCCCGGTACTCCGGCATGGCTATCGACTGCGTCAGCGCGGGAGCAGGGCACGTGGATATCCCCCGGGCGCTGGGGTACGCGGGGCTGATGGCGGTCTGTTATGTTCTGTCCTTTATCCTGACCTTCGGTCTGTCAGTGCTGATGCTGCGCATTTCCCGCAGTGTCATTACGCGGATGCGCCAGGATGTGTTCGAGAAGCTGATGACGCTGCCGGCTTACTATTTTGACACCCATCCCGCGGGGGATATTATCAGCCGGATTTCCTATGACATCGACCTGCTGAATACATCCCTCTCCACAGATGTGGTGACTATTTGCTCCAGTGTGATTTCCGTGGTGGGAGCGCTGGTGATGATGCTGGCGATTTCGCCGCCGCTGGTACTGGTTTTCTGCATTACCATACCGCTGACCATCCGGATCACCCGGCGGCGCGCCCGGGTGGTGAAGCCTCTGTTTCGGGTGCGGTCCAGAAAAAACGGAGAATTAAACAGCTTTGCGGAAGAAAATCTGACAGGTATGGATACACTGAAGATATACTGTCAGGAAGAGAATACGATGGAGAAGTTCCGCGGCGTGAACCGGGCCGCCGCAGACGCGGCCTACGAGGCGGAATATATGGCGGCGATGATGGGGCCTTCTGTGAATCTGATGAACAATGTATCTATCACACTGATCAGTATGTTCGGCGCCCTTTTGTTTCTGCGCGGAAGGATTACATTGGGAAACATCTCTTCTTTTATTCTGTATTCCAGAAAGTTTTCCGGACCGATCAATGAGGCTGCCAATATGATCAGCGAGTTCCAGTCATACATGGCGGCGGCGGAGCGGATCTTTCATCTGCTGGATGAGGAGCCGGAGCGGGATCTGCAGGAGGCGGGCCGGCCGGAGACCGTTGCCGGGCAGGTGGATTTTCTCCATGTGGATTTCGGCTATCAGCCGGAGCAGCCGGTGCTGAAGGATTTCTGTTTCCGGGCGGAGCCGGGGCAGGTGACAGCCATCGTAGGGCCTACCGGAGCGGGAAAGACTACGATTATTAACCTGCTGATGCGGTTTTATGATCCTCAGCAGGGACAGATTCTTCTGGATGGAAAGGACATCCGCCTGTACCGGAGGACAGAGCTGCGGAAACGGTTCGCCATGGTGCTTCAGGACAGCTGGCTTTTCCAGGGGACTGTGCAGGAGAATATTGCCTACGGACGGGGAAAGGCGGAGGAGTGGGAAGTGGAGGAAGCAGCCAGGGCTGTGGGGATTCATGAGGAGATCATGAAGATGCCCCAGGGCTATGACACGATGCTGACAGAGGACGGCCTGAATCTGTCCAAGGGGCAGAAACAGCTGCTGTGCATCGCCAGGGCTATGCTGTCGTCAGGCCAGATCCTGATTCTGGATGAGGCTACCTCCAATGTGGATACCCGGACAGAAAAGCAGATCCAGAGAGCCATGCTGAAGCTGATGGAGGGAAAGACCTGTTTTGTCATTGCTCATCGTCTTTCTACTATCAGAAACGCCGACCACATCCTGGTGATCCGGGACGGCCGGATCGCTGAGCAGGGCAGACATGAGGAACTGATGAAGAAAAAGGGAATCTACTGGGAACTGTATCAGTCTCAGTTTTCCTGCTGAGCAGATATGGTAAAAAAACTGTAAAATCACAGTGAAACCTCGGAAAATCGCCGATGTATCAATGAAAACCGCTTGACAAGAGATTTTTACCTGATATAATTAAACAGTGTGCGTGATAAACGGACTGTTTACTGCGCCCATTATGATAAGGCACAAAATACAGAATCACAGGAGGTGAAAAATATGCCTACATTCAATCAGTTAGTGAGAAAAGGAAGACAGACTGTTGAGAAGAAAAGCACTGCTCCCGCTCTGTTAAAGGGCTACAACTCTTTAAGAAAGAGATCCACAAACGAAGCTGCTCCTCAGAAGAGAGGTGTGTGCACAGCAGTGAAAACAGCTACTCCTAAGAAGCCTAACTCAGCACTTAGAAAAATTGCCAGAGTTCGTCTCTCTAACGGTATCGAGGTAACCAGCTATATCCCCGGCGAAGGCCACAATCTGCAGGAGCACAGCGTTGTTCTGATCAGAGGCGGCAGAGTAAAGGACCTGCCTGGTACCAGATATCACATTGTCAGAGGTACACTTGATACCGCAGGTGTTGCCAACAGAAGACAGGCTCGTTCTAAGTACGGCGCTAAGAGACCGAAAAAATAAGGTATACTGAGATTTGTTTAAGTGCCGGAATGAAGCATATTTGAACCGATTAGTTTTAAATATCCACCTGACCTGCACGAACACATGCGCCTGAAAGGGCGCGGACAAATGTGAGTACCGATGAATTAACAAGCCTGAACCGGATGAACCGGCAGGCGGTATTAAGGAGGGAAGTAACGTGTCACGTAAAGGAGTTACTGGAAAAAGAGACGTATTAGCAGACCCGCTTTACAATAACAAGGTTGTGACCAAGCTGATCAACAACATCATGTTAGACGGTAAAAAGGGTGTTGCGCAGAAGATCGTATACGGGGCTTTCAGCAGAGTGGAGGAGAAATCCGGAAAACCTGCCCTGGAAGTATTCGAGGAAGCGATGAATAATCTGATGCCTGTGCTGGAAGTAAAGGCAAAACGTATCGGCGGCGCTACCTATCAGGTACCCATCGAGGTAAAACCGGACAGACGGCAGGCGCTGGCCCTTCGCTGGCTGACGATGTTTTCCCGCAAAAGAGGCGAGAAAACACAGGAAGAAAGGCTTGCGAATGAGATTCTGGATGCGGCAAACAACACTGGCTCAGCTGTGAAGAGAAAAGAAGATATGCATAAGATGGCTGAGGCTAATAAAGCGTTCGCTCATTACAGATTTTAATCGACCGAAACATTCTGTTCGTA
The DNA here is from genome assembly GCA_904397815.1 of Candidatus Paralachnospira sangeri. Lineage (GTDB taxonomy): Bacteria > Bacillota > Clostridia > Lachnospirales > Lachnospiraceae > Paralachnospira_A > Paralachnospira_A sangeri. The sequence goes on along the minus strand of CAJFOT010000113.1, from coordinate 55,704 downwards.
TAGCATAAGGAGGAAAATCCGTTGGCTGGAAGAGAATATCCATTAGAGAGAACCAGAAACATCGGTATTATGGCTCATATCGACGCGGGTAAAACCACGCTGACAGAGCGTATCCTGTATTATACCGGTGTTAACTATAAGATTGGCGATACCCACGAGGGAACTGCTACCATGGACTGGATGGAACAGGAGCAGGAGCGCGGTATCACAATCACTTCGGCTGCGACCACATGCCACTGGACTCTGGAAGAAGAGACAAAACCGAAAAAAGGTGCTCTGGAGCATCGTATTAACATCATCGATACACCAGGACACGTTGACTTTACTGTAGAAGTAGAACGTTCCCTGCGTGTGCTGGACAGCGCCATCGGCGTATTTTGCGCAAAGGGCGGTGTTGAGCCTCAGTCTGAAAACGTATGGAGACAGGCTGACAAGTATAACGTTCCCCGTATGGCGTTCATCAACAAGATGGACATCATGGGCGCGGATTTCTACAATGCGGTAAGCATGATTAAGACCAGACTGGGGCATAACGCGGTGCCGATTCAGCTTCCGATCGGAAAGGAAGATGATTTCAAGGGCCTGATCGACCTGTTTGAGATGAAGGCCTATATTTATAATGATGACAAGGGTGATGATATCTCCGTAGTGGATGTTCCGGAAGATATGAAGGAACAGGCTGAGGAGTACAGAACCAACATGATCGAAGCGATCTGCGAGACAGATGATGATCTGATGATGCAGTACTTGGATGGTGAAGAACCTTCTGCAGAGGACCTGAAAAAAGCTCTGAGAAAAGCAACCATCTCTGTTGAGATCATCCCGGTATGCTGCGGTTCCGCTTACAGAAACAAAGGTGTTCAGAAACTTCTGGATGCAGTTTTAGAGTATATGCCTGCTCCTACAGACATTCCTGCTATCAAAGGCGTGGATCTGGACGGCAACGAAGTGGAAAGACATTCTTCTGATGACGAGCCTTTCTCTGCGCTGGCATTTAAGATCATGGCTGATCCCTTCGTAGGAAAACTGGCATTCTTCCGTGTGTATTCCGGTACACTGAACTCCGGTTCTTATGTACTGAATGCAACAAAAGGAAAGAAAGAGCGTGTGGGACGTATCCTGCAGATGCATGCTAATAAGAGAATGGAGCTGGATAAGGTTTACTCCGGCGATATTGCCGCAGCGGTAGGCCTGAAAGTTACCACCACAGGCGATACGATCTGTGATGAGCAGCACCCGGTTATCCTGGAGTCCATGGAATTCCCTGAACCGGTTATCGAGGTGGCGATCGAGCCTAAGACAAAAGCCGGCCAGGACAAGATGGGCGAAGCGCTGGCGAAGCTGGCAGAAGAAGACCCCACCTTCCGTGTGTCCACCAACCCGGAGACAGGACAGACAATTATCGCAGGTATGGGCGAGCTTCATCTGGAGATTATCGTAGACCGTATGCTTCGTGAGTTCAAGGTAGAGGCAAATGTAGGCGCGCCTCAGGTTGCTTATAAGGAAACCTTTACCAAGCCTGTGGAAGTGGACAGCAAGTATGCGAAGCAGTCAGGCGGACGCGGACAGTATGGTCACTGTAAGGTTCGGTTTACACCTATGGACCCCAATGGTGAGCAGACATTTGAATTCGTTTCCAGCGTAGTCGGCGGCGCAATCCCGAAGGAGTATATCCCGGCAGTAGGCGCAGGTATCGAAGAGGCTGCGAAATCCGGTATCCTGGGCGGTTTCCCGGTACTGGGCGTGAAAGCTGATGTGTACGACGGTTCCTATCACGAAGTCGACTCCAGTGAGATGGCGTTTAAGATTGCCGGTTCCATGGCGTTCAAGGATGCGATGGCAAAAGGCAACGCTGTTCTGTTAGAGCCGATTATGAAGGTTGAAGTTACCACACCGGAAGAGTATATGGGCGACGTTATCGGCGATATCAACTCCCGGCGCGGACGGATCGAGAGTTTTGAGGATGTAAACGGCTCCAAGCTGATTACCGGCTATGTTCCGCTGGCAGAAATGTTCGGCTATGCGACAGACCTTCGTTCCAAAACACAGGGCCGTGGTTCCTACTCCATGTTCTTCAGCAAATATGAGCAGGCGCCCAAGTCCGTACAGGAAAAAGTTATTGCCGCAAAACAGAAATAATGCTTGAAAAACTCGGTATTATACCATATAATAATACCAGCTGGCTGTTTATTTTTGATAATATTAAAACGAATTATAACCCGCACCGGGTACAAATCAAGGAGGACATTTTATAATGGCTAAAGCTAAATTTGAAAGAACCAAACCCCATTGTAACATTGGTACAATCGGCCACGTAGACCATGGTAAAACAACATTAACAGCTGCTATTACCTTAACTCTGAACAGAAGATATGGTTTAGGTGAGGAAGTGGCTTTCGATCAGATTGACAAGGCTCCCGAAGAAAGAGAGCGTGGTATCACAATCTCTACCGCACACGTTGAGTATGAGACACCCAACAGACATTACGCTCACGTAGACTGCCCCGGCCATGCTGACTATGTAAAGAACATGATCACCGGCGCGGCTCAGATGGACGGCGCAATCCTGGTTGTTGCTGCTACCGACGGCGTTATGGCTCAGACAAGAGAGCACATCCTGCTGGCTCGCCAGGTAGGCGTTCCTTACGTTGTTGTATTCATGAACAAATGCGACATGGTAGACGACGAAGAGCTGCTGGAGTTAGTAGAGATGGAAATCAGAGAGCTGTTGGATGAGTACGGCTTCCCGGGAGATGACACCCCGATTATCCGTGGTTCAGCGTTAAAGGCTCTGGAAGATCCCATGGGACCTTGGGGAGACAAGATCATCGAGCTGTTTGAGGCAGTTGACTCTTATATCCCTGATCCGGTACGTGATACAGATAAGCCGTTCCTGATGCCTGTCGAGGACGTATTCTCCATCACAGGCCGTGGTACTGTTGCAACTGGTAGAGTAGAGAGAGGTACCATTCACGTATCTGATGAAGTTGAAATCGTTGGTCTGAAAGAAGAAAACCGTAAGGTTGTCTGCACCGGTATCGAAATGTTCCACAAATTACTGGATGAAGGCCAGGCTGGTGACAACATCGGCGCTCTGCTGCGTGGTGTGCAGAGAAACGAGATCGAAAGAGGACAGGTACTGGCAAAACCCGGTTCTGTAACCTGCCATACAAAATTCACAGCACAGGTTTACGTACTGACCAAGGACGAGGGTGGCCGTCATACACCTTTCTTCAACAACTACAGACCTCAGTTCTACTTCAGAACAACTGACGTTACCGGCGTTTGCAACCTGCCTGAAGGCACAGAAATGTGCATGCCTGGTGATAACGTAGAAATGACAATCGAGCTGATTCACCCCATCGCTATGGAGCAGGGTCTTACATTCGCTATTCGTGAAGGCGGACGTACAGTAGGATCAGGCCGTGTTGCTACGATCATTGAATAATTATAGTCTGTTATCAGAATATATATTTGAAATTAGCCCCAGAAACTTCGGTTTCTGGGGTTTTTGCAATATATTAATTACAATCTGGGATTTCATGCCAATCACAATACCGAGGCATGAACCGATCAAAAAAGTATATGTAGAAATGGTAAGGCAGATAGTGGAAAGTGAGGCGAATAATGATGAAGACGCTGGATGATTATATGGCGATGTCCTATCGTATGGAAATTGTTGAGGATAAGGATGAAGGCGGATTCGTGGTTTCCTATCCGGATTTGCCCGGCTGTATTACCTGCGGTGAGACGGTGGAAAGTGCGATAGCAAATGCGTTGGATGCAAAAAAAGCATGGCTTGAGGCAGCACTTGAAGAAGGAGTGGAGATTCATGAGCCAGACAGTCTGGAAAATTATTCCGGACAGTTTAAATTGAGGATACCGCGAAGCCTGCACAGATCACTGGCAGAGCATTCTCAGAGAGAAGGAATCAGTATGAATCAATATTGCGTATATCTTCTTTCCAGAAATGATGCTTTGTTTTCAAAATAGTTATTTTAATATGCCGTTCTGATACTGTGAGGGTGGATGTACAGTAGGATCAGGACGTGTTGTTTCCATCATCGAATAATTGACAGGCCGAAATGGAAAAGACTTCCGGAGAAAAATTTCCGGAAGTCTTTTTTACGTATGACTGCAGCGGACAGCATATGTTCCGTTTGCATGTCACTGGACGACAGGATTCGTCAGGAAATGGTACACCATAAAGCCAGCCCAGAAAGCCATCCATAATATTATGAACAAAGCTGTTGATTTTTTCAGACTGGTACCATTTTTCTTTGCCTTTCTTGCGCTTTTTACCAGACCAATGATTGTGGCAATGGTATAACCGATTATTACAATGACAGAGCCACGAATAGCGTCTTGCATGATGATTTCCTTTCCAAAAATGTATGAATGATTTCAATATTCAACATCTGTCTTTCTTGCTGCAATATAAACAGATACAATGATTCAGGCGCTTATCAAACGGTACAACATATAACACCCCAGGAGAAACATCCATAATAGCATAAATGCAGGTTGCCTTCTTATCTTGGCGCCTTTTCTTTTGGCAGTTTTGAATTCTTTCACCCAGATAACGGCTATAACAATCATAAAGCATATAATTATAATGATAGAGCGGCAAATATCGTCAGTCATTATCGCGTTTCTCCTTAAAGCGTATGAATAGTTTCAACGGGCCCCCATACTTCTCCTGTAGCGGTAGTAAATTTTATACTTGATTTAACATAATACTGAGAAGCGATTGTTCTGTCCCATGTACTGATTGTCAGGGTACCGCCGGGAGTTCCGGTTGCTATAATGGTAGCTAAACTGCCCCCAGGATTTGCTCCGCTATGGCGGGACTCAGAAGCAAAGACAAAATCCCAAGAACTGTAGCTACAGCTGTTGCCCCGGTAGATGTTATCGTATAATCGGTTGTCCCACGATAAGTCCAATTTTCGGAGGCGTTTGAAGGTGCCGTAGGATTCATGAAGAGGTATGGATCAGTATTGCCTGTTGAAGTAAAGCATCCAGCAATCTCTCCATTAAGCAGAATGTTTTTGCTATCATTTTCTAAGACCAATATATCGTTGATACCATATTCGGAATTCGTAACTCTAATGGTTGCGTCTCCATTTTCATCGACACTTTTTTCAATTTCACTTGTTAAATAGTTTTCGATATAATTGTTCATTTGCTGATTGTTTTCAGCGGCCTGAACACAAGTTGGGTTTGCAATTCCGATCGTTACCTCATTCTTTCTTTAAAAACACAGATTACTAAAATATACAAATATCTCCATATGCTGTTTTGTGTTCAATGGCCTCCCCTCCTTGTCAACAAAATGTAAAATTTTGTTATTTAACATAAATATAGCATATCTTTAAATGCTTAATAATTATATTGCAAGTATGAAAAATATTTGAAAATTCTGTTAATCTTAATATTGGCAGTATATTTTTGCGAATACATCTTCAGAACGCAAAGGAATCATGGTATTCAGGAAAACTCTTGACAAATATATCGTGGCGCGATATATTATAAGTACGATATATCGTAACATGATATATCGGGAGACGAAACGAAACCTGTAACATAATTGCTGCATATCCGTTTGCGGGGAGGGTGAAATGCAGATGTCCCGGTATGGTAGGAAGGGGAGGTGTGATGTTATGACAGACAGAGACAGTCCGCTGACGGAGGCTTTTTTCTATATTCTCCTGGCGCTGAGGCGGCCGAATCACGGCTACGGCATTATCCAGGAGGTGGAGCAGCTGACGGACGGGCGTGTGGCCCTGGGGCCCGGGACATTGTACGGGGCAATCCAGACCCTGCAGAAGCGGGGATGGATTCAGATCTACAGTGTGGACACAGAGTCGCGGAAAAAGAAGGAGTATGTGATCACTGGGGAGGGGCGAGAAGTGTTTGCCGCTGAGATGGCCCGGCTGAAGGAACTGCTGGAAAACGGACAGTTAATGGAGGGTTTGGGAGATGATTAAGTTTCGATTGTATCTGGACAAAGACAGTGAGACCGAATGGCTGAATCAGATGGTAGAAAAGGGCTGGGCGATGAAACGGTTTTTTGCCGGGTTTTACCAGTTTGAGAGATGTGAGCCGGGACAGTATATTTACCAGGTGGATTTTGGCAGCAGGCTGTACCATGTCAGCGATGATTACCGGGAATTCATGGAGGATGCCGGTGTGGAGATTGTTCAGCTGTGGGGTTACTGGATCATTCTGCGCAGGCCGGCTGCCGACGGCCCCTTTGAGCTGTATACCGATGTGGATTCCACCATTGAGCATTACACGAAGATCCGCCGGATGCTGCATGGGGTGGTGGCCCTGGAGACACTGTGCCTTCTGATGGAGGTCTGGGTGGGTATCCAGGGACAGCCGATGGGCTATGCTGCGGTATGTCTGATCGGCGCTTTTATTGCAGGGTGTATCAATGAAAGTATCAGAATCCGCAATATTATAGAAGAACTGAGGGAAAGGAAAGGTAACATGGTTTACAATAAAACGAAAAAAGGATTTTCTTCACTGCTGACAGTGGGGCTGCTGATGAATGCCTGTGCTCTGGCGCTTATTGGCTCTGTTTCAGACTATATTGTCGCTGTGATACAGGTGATCGCAATCATGATGATGGCGGCCGGCCTTTATATCTCTGTCCGTTCTGCCCGCGGCAGGCAGTGAGACAGCCTGCGAAATGTCCGGCGGCTGGCCGGAGAGAGGCGCCGGGCGGAAGGAACAGGATCATATGAGGTGTAAGGAGGAAATAACAGTGAAATATCAGACAGTTTTATTCGATCTGGACGGGACTCTGACAGACCCGGGTGTCGGAATCACCAATTCAGTGGCCTATGCGCTGGAAAAATCGGGGGCTGATGTGCCGGACAGAACCAGCTTGTACCGGTTTATCGGGCCGCCGCTGCTGGAATCTTTTCAGCGGTTCTGCGGCTTTTCCGAAGAGGAGGCCAGACAGGCGATCCGATACTACCGGGAGTATTTCCAGGAGAAAGGAATCTGGGAAAACCGGGTGTATGACGGGATGGAGGAATTTTTGGAGGGCCTGCGGGACAGCGGAAGGATGCTTTTGGTGGCCACGTCAAAACCGGAGCCCTTTGCCAGACAGATTATGGAGCATTATCATCTGGCGGAGTATTTTGCCTATGTCGGAGGTTCCGGCCTGGATGAAACCAGGACGGATAAGGCGGAGGTGATTGCCTATGTGCTGGAAGCTGCGGGAGTCACAGATAAGAGCCATGCGCTGATGGTGGGAGACAGGGAGCATGATATCATCGGGGCCAAAAAGAACGGGCTGGATTCCGCCGGTGTTCTGTACGGCTATGGAAGCCGGGAGGAGCTGGAGGCTGCCGGGGCGGATTACATAGCTGACAGCCTCGAAAGTCTTAAAGAAATTATTTCTCATTAGCAAAAAATAAGGAAACATTTGTGTATTCTTTTTTGGCATATCCCAAAAGATTGACATTTATCAGAGACGTGATACAATTACTAGAGAATTGAATGTACAAAGAGCGCTGTCCTGAAAAGGGCGGCAGGGAAGCTGAGTGAAAAGCTCACACGGTCACGCCGCTGTAAGGAAGGAGCTGTATTTACGAAGGCCACTGGGAGACTGGGAAGGCAAAATACAGTGAGGAAATCCGAGTCAGAAAACCTGCTTTGTACACGAAATTTACACGGGTTACGAGAGATAGCCTGGTGTAAGAACAGGTTGGCTCATAGCGGTTTCAATTCGATTACAGCCCTATCACCGCTTGTTCTTCCAGTATCGTCTGCCGGAGAATCCGTCAGGCGATTTTTTTCGTTAAATCTACATCTGAAGGGAGAAGGAAAAATGAGCAAACGTCAAAAAAGAATTATTATGCTGGCCGCTGTGTTTGCCCTGAGCTTCGGCATCGGACCCGCCGCAAATGCCATGCACATCATGGAGGGGTATCTGCCGGGGGGCTACTGTATCGCCTGGGGTGTGCTGTGCGTTCCGTTTATTATTGCGGGATTTATGTCGATTAAGAAAAAGCTGGCAGAGCACAGAAATCTGATCACCCTGTTGGCGATGTCGGGCGCTTTTGTATTTGTGATTTCATCGCTGAAAATCCCCTCTGTATCGGGGAGCTGTTCTCATATGACGGGGACAGGGCTTGGCGCGATTTTATTCGGGCCCTCCGCGGTTTCCATACTGGGGCTGATCGTCCTGCTTTTCCAGGCGCTTCTTCTGGGACATGGCGGACTGACCACCATTGGCGCAAATACCTTTTCGATGGCGATTGCGGGTCCCTTTGTCTCTTACGGGATTTATACCGTCTGTAAGAAGGCCAATGTAAATCGGAAGGTATCCGTATTCCTGGCAGCTGCCCTGGGTGATTTTTTTACATATTGCGTGACTGCCTGTCAGATGGCCCTGGCTCATCATGCTGATACTACCATTGGCGGCGCTTTGGTGAAGTTCCTGGCAGTATTTGCCCCCACCCAGATCCCCCTGGCGATTATCGAGGGGATCCTTACCGTGGTGATTGTGATGGGACTGGAAAGCTACGCAAAGCCGGAGCTGAAAGCAATCGGATTTTTAAAGGAGGCAAAATAAATGAAAAAATATGTGATTCTGGCAGTCGCTGTGGTACTTTTGATCGCATTTTTGCCTCTGTTTCTGCGGCCGGACGCAGAATTCGGCGGCTCGGATGACGCGGGCAGCACTGTGGTGGAAGAGGTGGATTCTTCCTATGAGCCCTGGGCGACTCCTGTGCTGGAACAGATTCTGGGCGGTGAGCTGCCGGGAGAGGTGGAGAGCCTCCTGTTCTGTCTCCAGACCGGGATCGGCGTAGGCATTATCGCCTTTTTCATGGGCCGTTTTGTAGAACGGAAAAAGTGGATGAAGGAAACCCAGACTTCTGAGCAGGTACCCGCCCATGATTACAATTGATAAGCTTTGCTACAATTCAAAACTCCGCTATGAAAATGCCGGCGAGAAATTTGCTTTTGCGGTGATTACACTGTGCATCTGCGTTATGAGCCGTTCAATTTCGGTAGCCTGCATTGTTCTGGCGGCAACAGGGATTCTGACTGTTTACAAGGGCGGAATCCCTGCCTCTCGTTATATCAAATATCTGACTGCGCCTCTGGCTTTTCTGCTGCTGAGTACTATCGCCATCATGTTTCAGGTGTCCAGGACACCACTGGATTTGTTTGCGATTCCGGTGGGCGGCTGGTATATCACTTCCAGCACAGATTCTTTCCACTATGCGGTGCAGCTGATCCTGACGGCGCTGGGCGCGGTATCCTGTCTTTATTTTTTATCCTTTACCACGCCGATGCCGGATATTCTGGAGGTGCTGCGGAAACTTCATGTGCCGGCTCTGATGATTGAACTGATGCTGCTGATTTACCGATTCATTTTTGTGCTGCTCCATGTGGCCTCTTCCATTTCCATCTCCCAGGACTGCCGTCTGGGCAATAAGGATTACAAAACTGCCCTGAAATCCTTTGGGATGCTGGGGTCTGTGCTGATGGTTCGGGCCGTAGGGCGCTCCAACCGTCTGTATGATGCCATGGAGGCCCGGTGCTATGACGGCAGGATACGGGTGCTTTCAGAGAGCAGGCCGCCGAAGAAAAAAGTGATCTGCTGGATTGCGGCATTCGACACAGTTCTATTTTTATTTGCGGTATGGAGGAGATGGCTGATATGACAGATGAAACGATTTTAAAAGCAGAGGATTTATTTTACTCTTACGATGATAATCAGACCTATGCCCTCAACGGCCTCTCCCTGGAAATCGGAAAGGGACAGAAAGTGGCCTTTATGGGGGCCAACGGCAGCGGAAAATCGACATTTTTTCTCTGCTGCGTCGGAATCTGCCGGCCTCAGAAGGGAAAGCTGTATGTGGGCGGCCGGGAGGTGAACTATGATAAAAAGGGGCTGCTGGATCTGAGAAGCAAGGTGGGCATTGTCTTCCAGGATCCGGACAACCAGCTTTTTTCCGCCAGCGTCTACCAGGAGATATCCTTCGGGATACTGAATCTGGGGGTGCCGGAGGAGGAGGCAAAGAAAGAGGTGGAGGCGGTGATCGACTATCTGGAGATTACGCCATTCCGCCACAGGCCGACCCACGCCCTGAGCGGCGGGCAGAAAAAGCAGGTGTCCATCGCGGATATTCTGGTCATGCATCCGGATATCATCATTCTGGATGAGCCTGCCGCGGCCCTGGACCCGAAGCATACCACGATGGTCAACCATATCGTGGATCAGATGACGGAGAACGGCATCACAGTGCTGATGGCCACCCACGATGTGAACTATGCCTATGAGTGGGCGGATGAGGTTCTCCTCTTTCATGAGGGGAAGATTCTGACCAGCGGGACGCCGGAGCAGGTATTTGCCGATCATGAGGCTCTCAGGCATACAAATCTGGAGCCGCCGGTGGTGCTGGAACTGTTTCAGCGGCTGACGGAGAAGGGAATACTGGAAGCCTCCCTGCCTGTCCCGAAAAACCTGAGGGCGCTGGAGGATGCGATTGCGGCGGTGCGGTGGCAGAAATAAAACTGGCTGTCTGTTTTTGCTGAACTGTTGCCGGCAGGAAAAGATATATAAATGACTTTATTTTCAATTGTTAAAATGTTATAATAAATTTATCTTTTTATATACAAGTTGGATATGGACGGGGAAAGTGAAAGAATATTCTGTACCCGATGAGATTCCATAGCCGGTCACAAACAACAAAACCAGTTAAGGAGCAGATATGGAACATTTTAATCCTTTATTGCAGAACAATGACAGCCCTCAGAAATTTTTTACCATTGGAGAGATTATGCTTCGTCTGAGCCCGCCGAATTATGAAAAAATCAGGATGGCCAGCAGCTTTGAGGCCAGCTATGGCGGCAGCGAGGCGAATATTGCCCTGGCTCTGGCCAATCTGGGGGTAGACAGCACCTTTTTCAGCGTCGTGCCCAACAACAGCATCGGCAAGAGCGCGATCAGAATGCTGCGGAGCAACGATGTGCACTGTACGCCGGTGATCCTGAGCAATCCCGAGGACACGCCTACCAACCGGATGGGTACATATTATCTGGAAAACGGCTATGGAATCCGGGCCAGCAAGGTAATCTATGACCGGATGCACAGCGCCTTTTCTGAATATGATTACAGCCATGTGGATCTCCATGCCCTGCTGCAGGAATTCGACTGGCTTCATCTGAGCGGCATTACGCCGGCGCTCAGCGATAACTGCCGGAAGCTGGTGATGGACAGCCTGAAGACGGCGAAGGAGCTGGGTCTGACAGTCAGCTTCGACGGAAACTTCCGCAGCGCCCTCTGGACATGGGAAGAGGCCCGGGATTTCTGTACGGAATGTCTGCCCTATGTGGATGTGCTGCTGGGCATCGAGCCCTATCATCTGTGGAGAGACGAGGACGACCACAGAAAGGGAGACTATAAGGACGGCGTGCCCCTTCAGCCTTCCTACGAGCAGCAGGATGAGATTTTCCAGGCCTTTGTGCGCAGATACCCCAATCTGAAATGTATCGCCCGCCATATCCGCTATGCCCACAGCGGCAGCGAGAACAGCCTGAAAGCGTTTATGTGGTATGAGGGTCATACCTTCGAGAGCCGTCTGTTCACCTTCAACATCCTGGACCGCGTGGGCGGCGGCGATGCCTTCGCCAGCGGCCTGATCTACGCGATGATCCACAAATACCGTCCCATGGACATGGTCAACTTCGCCGTAGCCAGCAGCGCCATCAAACACACCATCCACGGCGATGCCAATATCACAGACGATGTGCAGACCATACGGAATCTGATGAACATGAGTTACGACATCAAGCGCTGATGACTATTTTCGTTCAGGAGGGCTGTCACCCACCCGGACGGAAAAGCAAACCGGGGAACGCCGCCTCGGGACATGCCTCCCCGGATTGTCACCGCAGAGGTACAGAATGCGGTCCGGACGGCACAGACAGGCGCAGAGGGCGGCGGGCGGAGGGTTCTGTCATGTGACATGCTTTGTTCCCGGCCTGAATAAATTCTAAGCGGCCAGACAGGCCGTTTTCCAGAACCGATTTTACACTCAGAAAAAGTCTGATACTTTTTCTTCGCGAAAATCTCAGAACCAGGCGTTGTGCGCCTGGTTCTGTCTGGAAAACGGCCTGCCTGCCCGCTAAGAATTTATAACAGGCCTCCACATGCATGTCACATGGCAGAAATCCTCCGCCCGCCGCCCTCTGCGCCTGTCTGTGCCTGGATACTGCCTGCGCTGCGTTCCATACCCCCTGTCCCTGCGGAGACGAATCAGGGGAGGCCCTGTCCGGTCACGCTGCCCCAAACCCCGTTCTCCCCCTCCGGCGGTTCGTCCCTCCCGCCTGCACTGTGAATAAAAAGCTATACGCCCCTGCCTTACAGCACTACATTTCTATCCACCGCAAATCCCAAAAACTCCAGAATATCCACCAGTGCCTGATTCCAGTAAAACCAGTTATGGATCCCCGGCGATTCTTTATATTCATATGGAATATTTTTCAGCTCGTTCTGGAACACATCCCGCAGTGCCCGGTTGTCGTCGATCAGCGGGTCTTCGGTGCCGCAGCACTGGAAGATCCGGGGCTTGGGGCCTTCAGATTCATCTACCTTTCTGGCCATGTACATCAGGTCGCTGCCGCTGTTTTTGTAGTCCTCTTCCGAACCGAATATATTTTCCAGATTCTGAAACATATCAGGCACTGCGAACATCCCCTTTGTTTTTTCATTTTCCGTCATCCTGGGCGATACGGCGCCGGACATGCTGGCGGCAGCGGCGTACAGGTCAGGATGGTTGAGCGCCAGCTTCAGGGCGCCATATCCGCCCATGGAGAGGCCGGCGATAAAGCGGTCCTCCCGGCTGGAGGAGGCGGGAAAATAGTTTTCGATTACGACAGGAAGTTCCTGCGTAATAAAGTTTTCATATAAATGGCCCTGCTTTGCATTGGTATAGAAGCTTCTGTGGCCGTTGGGCATTACCACGATCAGATCCAGATCCCGCACCAGGATCTCCGTGATACCCTTGCGCACATAGGCAGTGTGGTCGTCGGAATGTCCGTGGAGCAGATAGAGCACCGGATATTTCCGGTCGGGCTGGGATACCGGCTTTTGAAGCCGCTTCTCTGGAAGAAAAACAGACACGCTGCTGTCCATGCCCAGGTTATAAGAACCATAATTCAATTCTACAAATGCCATTGGATCAGTTTCCCCTTTCTGCGTAACATAAAAGATTAAAATGAACAGCGCCGCTGCCGCAAACAGACAGTAAGTGTACAGCATCGGCGTCCGGACCGGCGTATGAAGCAGCCGGCGCTGTTATGGCTATCGTAAAACATCTGACTATTTTAATCAACCCAATCTTGAATTTGTCCCCCTGATTGTTGAAAATGGCTACCTTGTTGATTTGAGTAAAGATGAATATAATAAAGTCATACAATAAACACGGGCAAAAAAAGGAGGAAATTGGACAAATGAGACAAAAAAGAATTTTAGCTCTGGTGCTTGCTCTCGCAATGACATTCTCACTGACAGCCTGCTCCGGCGGCGGAAGCGGAGAGACCACAGCGGCTGCCGATGATACCGGCGCGGCTGCAGAAACAACGGCTGCTTCCGGTGATACCCAGGCGGCGGCTGAGGGAGAAGAAGGTACCACCCAGGAAGGTGCTTTCAACATCGGCGTATATCAGTGGATGAGCGGCAATGCGGCGACCATTGGTGAGGAGATGAAGGTTGCCTTTGAGATTGCTGTGGAAGATATCGGCGGCACTGTGAATGGCGAAGAAGTTAACTTTATTTATTATGATACCACCAACAATCCGGAGACAGCTGTGACGGCGGCGCAGTACCTGATCGGACAGAATGTGGACGCGGTCATCGGTTCCTTCCAGTCATCTGACGTAGTGGCTGCTCTTCCTTATCTGGAGGACGCGGGAATCGCCAATGTATTCATGGGAACATCCGGCTCTCTGGTTACAGATGATCAGAAGTATTCTGTCAGAGGCGCGTTTAACGCCGATTACAGTATTCCGCAGTTCATCGAGACGATGCAGGAACTGCAGTATGAAAATATAGCGGTATTCTACGGCCAGGACGAAGCTTCCATCGCCAACTGGGAGAGTATGGAGCCGGCGCTGGAAGAAGCAGGGCTGAATGTGGTAGCGGTGGAGACCGGTACAGAAAGTGATACCGATTACAGCGCGCAGTGCCTGAAAATTGTAGATTCCAATCCGGATGTGGTGTATGTTGTATGCTCAGGCGCAGGTGTAAACTTTGTGAAACAGCTTCGTGAGTATGGATATAACGGCATTGTGATGAACAAAGACGAATGGATGACTTCTCATGTAGATCAGATTGGTGAAGCAAATTCCCAGTATTTGATGGGCTGCGTAGCTTACACAACCTACAAAACTATCGAAGCTGCCCAGGAAGCAGGAGCCAGAGAGGAAGTTATCACATTCCTGGAGAAGTTCCAGGAAAAGACAGGTTCTCTGCCGACCGTTGGTATTACATACAGATGTTATGACAGCTGCTATCTGCTGCTGGAGGCAGCGAAGCGGGCCGGCACAAACCATGATTCTGACGCGATTATAGAAGCGATGCTGGGAATCAATGACATCAGCCTCTGTATGGGACCGGTAGACTTTACCCAAGGCGATCGTGAGCCCTGCCACGAATTCATGAGAACCATCTATGTGGACGGCGGTTCCAAGAATTTCGACAACTGGCTGACGGACGGCGGATATGACGCGTACAAATCCGCGACCGGAAGAGAAAAATAAACAGTAAGGATCTATAGAGGCGGCGGCCCGGACTGATTTGCCCGTCAGACGGGCGCCGCTTTTATATGTTCCGAAACCGGAGAAAAGTTCATTTGTTTCAAACAGGAGGAGTTCAGAATGCTTAAATCTCTTATTATAGTCGGACTGATCATGGGAAGTATTTATGGTCTGATCGGTCTGGGATACAGTGTGATCTACCGGGCGTCCGGCATTATGAATCTGGCGCAGGGTGAGCTGATTACGCTGTCTGCCTTTCTGGGATACACCTTTTTCGGTGTATGCGGACTGCCTTATGGGGTAGCTTTGATTTTAACCGTTGTGATTATGTTTGCCTTCGGCGTGCTGATTCAGAAAGGGCTGGTGGCCAAATATCAGAAGCGGGGCGTAACCGGCGTTTATATGCTGCTGATTACCTTCGGCCTCTCCAGGGTTATCAATGGAGGGGAGGCGTTGATATTCGGTTCTAACGCGAAACGGTTCCCTTCTATTTTCAATATTTCTACAGTAAATATTTTAGGCGCCCATCTGCAGCCGGAAAGAATTATGTGTCTGTTTCTGGCGTTGATTTCCATGCTGCTGGTACATTTATTTATGACCAAAACCAAAACCGGCATCGGTATGCAGGCCTGTGCGATGCACAGCAAAGCGGCAGAAGCCTGCGGCATTGATGTAGTAAAGAGCAACGGTCTGACATGGGGGCTGGCTTCTGTGGTAGCGGCGATGTGCGGTATGATGCTGGGACCGATTTACGGCGTCACCCTCCTGCTGGGCGCAAATCTCTCGCAGATGGGTTTTGCCAGCTCTGTGGCAGGCGGCATGGGGAATATTTACGGCGCGATGGTGGGCGGCATTATCATCGGTCTGATTGAGTCGCTGGTAGGCGGTTATGTGAATTCTACATGGAAGAGTATGATCGCTTATCTGATCCTTTTCCTGATTCTGGCAGTCCGTCCCACCGGTCTGTTTAACGAGCAGGCAGTCCGCGACGTATAAGCAGAGGGAGGTAGCATATGAGAGAGAATCTGTCCATAAAAAAACTGAACCGGATCATTCTGCTGATCGTGGGGCTTGCGGCGGTGATTCTGCCGCTGCTGATCACCAACAGTTACCGGCTGTATTTCTTTTCCTTCGTAGGGATTTATATCGTGGCAGCCTCCGGCCTGGATATTTTATTCGGTTATGCAGGCATGATTTCCTTCGGGCATATTGCATATTACGCCATCGGTGCTTATGTGACGACGCTGCTGACCACGTATACCGGCATTCCGGTTGTGGCTTCCATGCTCATTGCGGCAGTTGTGGCGGCGGCGGCAGGAGCACTGGTAGCCCTTCCCTGTTCCAAACTGAAATTCCAGTTTCTGGCGCTGGCTTCCATCGCTTTCGCAAACTTTATCTACCAGCTGATCTGCAATATCAGTTTTCTGGAGCCTTACCGCGGACTGAAGGTAGAGCCTCTGAGCATTTTCGGCATTAATCTGAATTCCAATTACCGGTATACCTATTATTTTATTCTGGTATGCGTGGTGATCGCCCTGCTGGCGAAGCATATGATTGTAAAATCTAAAATCGGCCGGGCTTTTATGGCCTGCCGGGATAACACCCGTTCTGCTGACGGCATGGGAATCAATGTGCGGAAATATAAAGTAATGGCGTTTGCGATCAGCACCTTTTATGTAGGCTTCGCCGGCGCCTGCGCGGCCCATCTGAATGAGCTGGTTGTCAGCAATACATACATTCAGTCCAATGCCTTCAACTACGTGATTATGTGTATTTTCGGCGGTGTGAATACGATTTTCGGGCCGGTTATCGGCGCGGTGGTATTTCAGTTTATCAATGAAGCGCTGGCTTCTGCCACAGCCTGGAGAGATATTATCTTCGGCGGGGTAGTGCTTCTGTTTATAGCATTCCTGCCCGGCGGCTGCATGGGCGCGCTGAAAAAGCTGGAAGGAAAACTGGCTGCCAGACTGAATATGGGGAAAAAGGAAACAGCAGCGGAAGGAGTGGAGAAAAATGATTAAGGCAGAAAACGTGCTGGTACAGTTCGGCGGCATTTCGGCGGTAAACCATGTCTCCATACATGTGCGCAAGGGACAGATTACCGGACTGATCGGTCCCAACGGCGCGGGGAAAACCACATTTTTTAACTGTATCAGCGGTGTACAGAATGTGACGGAAGGAAAAATCTACTATGAAGGCCGGGATATTACCAACGGGCGGGGATTTAAGCTCTGTGAAGAGGGAATTGCCAGGACCTATCAGAATATTAACCTGTTCCACAGTCTTTCTGTGCTGGACAATGCCATGATCGGAAAGCACTGCCGGACCAACTATGGTTTTTTCAGCGCATTGTTCGGTACGCCGAAGATGCGCCGGGAGGAGGAAAAGGCCAGGACGGATGCGCTGGAAAAGCTGAAGATCGTGGGCCTGGAGCATAAAAAAGACCTGCGGGCCGGTCAGCTGCCCTACGGGGAGCAGCGCCTGCTGGAAATTGCCCGGGCGCTGTGTACTGAACCGAAGGTGCTGCTGCTGGATGAACCGGCAGCGGGCATGAACGCCACAGAGAAGGTGGTGCTGAATGATCTGATTAAAAAAATCGCCTCCATGGGGATTACGGTTCTGGTTATTGAACATGATATGGATGTCATTATGAATATTTCTGACTATGTATATGTGATGAATGACGGATTTCTTCTGGCAGAGGGAAAGCCTGAAGAGGTACAGAATAATCCTGAGGTGATCACTGCTTATCTGGGAGGTAACTGACTATGGCATTGCTGGAAGTACATGATCTGCATTATTACTACGGAAATATCCATGCGCTGAAAGGGGTCAGCTTTCATGTGGATGAAGGCGAGATGGTCACGCTGATCGGTTCCAACGGCGCGGGGAAAACCACGACCCTTCAGACCCTGTCAGGACTGACAGATCCGAAAGGAGTCAGAGGGGAAATCCTGTTTGACGGGAAAAATATCACCGGCTGGAAGGGCCATAAGATCACCGGCGCAGGTATGGCGCAGGTACTGGAGGGACGGTGCATCTTCCCGAAGCTGAATGTGGTGCAGAATCTTCAGATGGGCGCTTTTCTGATTAAGGATAAGGCCAGTGTGGAGAAGAAAATTCAGGAGGATATTTTTAAACTGTTTCCCCGTCTGGAGGAACGGAAAAACTCTCTGGGAGGCTCCCTGTCAGGCGGGGAGCAGCAGATGCTGGCCATCGGCCGGGCGATGCTGAGCAATCCGAAGCTGCTGCTGCTGGATGAGCCATCCATGGGCCTGGCGCCCCTGGTGGTACAGGAGATTTTTGAGGCGATCAAAAAAATCAGAGACGAAGGGGTAACCATCATGTTTGTGGAACAGAACTCCAAGATCGCGCTGAACACTGCCGATCGGGGATATGTGCTTCAGACGGGGGAAATTGTGATGGAAGATACCTGTCAGAATCTGCTGAAAAATGAGGATGTGAAGAAAGCCTATCTGGGAGGCTGAGAGGAGAAGAACGATGGCATTAATTGATTTGAATTTTGAGAGCCAGTATCTGGGAGGAAACACGGAGGTATCGATTTTCATGCCGGACCGGAGCCGGGCAGTGGACAATAAGGATTTTTTTCAGAGTGGAAAAAAGTATAAAGTTCTCTGGCTGCTCCATGGAACTCACGGGGATCATACGGACTGGCTGAGAAAGAGCAAGGTGGAGGTATACTCCAGAGAGCGGGAGCTGATCGTGGTGATGCCCAGCGCCCTGAACTCCAACTATGGGGACTGGCCCGGATTCGCCACCGGATTTGACATGTTCCGGATGATTACCGAGGAACTGGTTCCGCTGGTGCACAACTGGCTGCCGGCATCGGATAAGCCGGAGGACAACTTTGTGGCCGGCCTGTCTATGGGCGGCGGCGGCGCCCTGAAATTTGCCCTGAACTGTCCGGAGATCTTCGGCGCCGGAGCGGTTCTCTCCTATGCGCCCATGGATCTGGACAGCCTGTCGGACGAGGAGATGTTTACCCAGGCGATGGGAGGAGATACCGCCCGGCTGATGAACGGCGTGAACAACGCGGGAGGCATCCAGGCGTATAAGGATTCCATGGAGAACAGCTGGAGACAGGTGATTGCGCTCCATGAGGCGGGAAAGCTGCCGAAGCTGTATTTCTGCATCGGAACAGAAGACTTTCTCTATGACTACTACACCGCGTTTAAAGCGATGTGTCAGGAAAAAAATATGAATATTAAATTTGAAGAAGAGCCTGGCATGGGCCATGAATGGCGGTTCTGGGATCCCTATATCGAGAAGGCCATGGATTTCTTCGGCACTGAGAAAGTACCCCACGCAGACGAGTGGAGAGGACTGAAAGGCAGAAAGTTTCTATAATTTTACATACATACCACGGGAAAACAGTGCGGAAGCGCTGTTTTCTTTATGGTGAAAATATGTTATGATACTCTTTTGAAACATATGTTTTCTTTGCGCAGGCATAGAAGGATTGAACAGAGAGGAAGAACCGGATGATAAAGATTTTATTGGTGGATGATGAGCGGAGCGTGCTGAATTTACTGAGACATTTCATCACCAGCCCGGAGATGGAGATCGTGGCGGCGACACAGAGCAGCGAAGAGGCCCTGGAGCTGGCCAGCCAGCTGCGTCCCGATGTGGTTATCAGTGATATCCGTATGCCGGAGCTGTCTGGCCTGGACATGGTGCGGCAGATGAAGGAGCGGTATCCGGATATGGACTTTATTATGATCAGCGGTTACCAGGATTTTGAATATGCCTACCATGCGCTGAAGCTGGGCGTGACAGAGTATCTGCTGAAGCCGATCCGCCAGTCAGAGCTCCTGGAAGCGCTGGAGAAACTGATGGAAAAGCGGCGGGAGGGAAGCGGGGCGCGGGAGATCACGCAGACAGCCCGCAGGCAGAGGATAGATGAGGAAAACCGTTCCGTCAGAAAAAAGAGCTGGCTGCAGTCGGCGGTCAGCCGGGCGCTGGATATGACAGACGCGGCGGAGGAGTTTCTCGCGTCGCCGGACTGCTTCGACGGCAGCTACCGGTATGTGCAGGGAATTGTGGTGAAAATCGATCATTTTGACTGGCAGGAGGGCATCACAGCTCAGGATGTCAGTAAATATACCCGGGACGTGAGCCGGTATGTGATGCAGGGGGCAGAGAGCCTGTGCGCGGATATGGAATATATTACCGATGGAAATAAGGGATATATTCTTCTGTGCCACAATGTTACCAGTGAGATGTGGGACACCCTGCATAAGCGATACAATATATATATCAAAGAAGAAAATTATAAATATGAAGGTCATCTGACGGCGACCATCTGCATCGGTTCCCGGCAGGAGACCCTGGCGGAGGCGCCGCTTTCCTTTCTGCACGCCCTGATTACCCTCCATGGCAGGATCGAGTTTGGGGCAGGTAAGATACTGGAGTATGAAAGCCGGAAGTACTGGAACGGGGAAAAGCTGCTGAACGGAGAGATGATGGAGCGGTATTTCGGTGCTCTTCAGAAATTGGATGAGGAAGCTGCTGTCATGGAGATGAAGCGTTTATTTGAGACTGTCAGAGTGCCGGAGGGAAAGGGCGGCTATTATTACGCAATGGCGGAGCAGTTTATGGAACTGACAGAGGCGGAACTGATTTCAATGGCGGATACCGCCGTAGAGACGGAGGCGGGGGAGGGCATCCAGGAAGTGCTGGACAACTGTTCCTGCCTGGAGCATGTGATACGGAAGCTGGAGGACTGGCTGGCAGAGCGGATACGCTACTATGATGAACTTTTTCACCGAAGTGAAAGCAAAGTCATTAAAACGGCGAAGGCCTTTGTCAATGAAAATTATTCCAGGCCGATCGGCCTGAATGAGACGGCTGAGGTGGTGTCCCTGAATCCGATTTATTTCAGCGCTGTATTTAAGGAGCAGACCGGGGAAAAGTTCACCGCCTATCTGCAGAATGTGCGGATCGGCAAGGCAAAGGAACTGCTGAGAACGACTAATCTGCCGGTGAAAAAGGTGGCGGAGCAGGTGGGATATATCGATGAAAAGTATTTCAGCCGGCTGTTTTTTAAGGCGACCGGGGTGAAGCCGGCGGAATACCGGAAATATTACGCGCAATAGCGGAAATGAGGTGTCTAGTTGAACGGAAAATTTTCAAAATGGGCTCCCGGCCATCTCTTTTTTCTGATGGCCGTATGTCTGATCCTGCTGGTCTCTGTGTGGGGAGCGGCCCTGAACGGCAGGCCGCCCGGCAGGACGGTTCTGGCGCTGCTGACATTCTGTCTGGTGCTGGCCGTGTGCTCGACGGCCTGGTTTTTCTTCCGGGCATTCCGGCAGAGACTGTCCTGGATCCGTATGAAGCTGGAAGGGGATGAGCCGAGGAAAGTGACCCTGGAAGACTGTATGCGGCCGCTGGAAGAGCTGGACCATGCCCTGGAAGAGCTGGTGGCGGAGGACTATAATCCCTATAAGATCAAAATGCTTCACATGCAGGCGGAATTTAACGCGCTGCAGAACCAGATCAGCCCTCATTTTTTCTATAATACGCTGGAGACCATACGGGCGAAAGCCCTGGATTATGGCGGGCAGGACATCGTGGATATCGTGGAAGCGCTGGCCATGCTCTTCCGGTTCCGGATCAACCGGACGGGGGAGATGGCCACCTTCCGGGAGGAAATGTCCTATGTGGACAACTATATGCTGATCCAGCGGTACCGCTTCGGCAATCTGTACCGTTTCGAGGCGGAATATGATGAGGAGGATGTGCGGGACTGTATCCTGCCGGTTCTGACCCTCTCCCCCATCGTGGAAAACGCGATTATGCATGGACTGGAGAAAAAACGGGGCGGGGGGACGATCCGTCTGAAGGTGACGGCCACCCAGAGCCGGATGCTGATCGTGGTGACAGACGATGGCGTGGGAATGCCGCCGGAAGCGCTGGAAAAGCTGCAGCAGGAACTGTACCATCCCAAACCCTGGTCTATGGCAAAAGAAAGCGCCGGCGCGGTGCCTAATACTCTGTCGAATCTGAATCAGCGGATTCATCACTACTTCGGCGACGGCTACGGGCTGCATGTGTTCAGCACAGAGGGGGTGGGGACCACGGTGGAGGTTATGGTACCCAGGATGTAGGGAGAGGATGTGACAGGATGAAAAGGGAATTGCTGTATCTGTACAATATATGCAAGCGGAAAAACCATCAGCGGGTTCTGCGCCATGTGGCTCTGACGCTGTTTGAGATGGAAACCCTTGGCATTCTGGGAAAGAACGACAGCAGTCTGCTGTCTCTGTGCGAGCTGCTCAGCGGCCAGGACCAGGCAGACACGGGAACATTCTGGTATGACGGGCAGAAGGTTTCCTTTAAAAATATGATGGAAGCCCGTCAGAAGGGGATTTACCTGATTCAGAAGGAATCCGCTCTGTTTTCCAATCTGACTGTCGCGGAAAATATCGGCGGGATTCACTCCTTCGCCGGTCCGGATTTTTTTGTCAGCCGCAGGAAGCTGCAGCGGCGGATGATGGAATTCCTGGAGGAAAATGAGATACCGATTTCTCTGAACAGCAGAATCGGGGAGATGAGTTCTTTTGAACGGTGCCAGGTGGAAATCGCCAGGGCGATATACAACCATGCCAAAATCGTGATCTTTTATCAGGTGGGGAGGGAATTTTCCACGGAGGAGCTGGACATCTTCCGACTGTGGCTGATAAAATTGAAGGAAATGGATATTTCCGTCATTTACATGGATACCTCTGTCAGCAACCTGATGGCTGCCGCAGACCGGATGGCAATCATTACGGCAGGAAAAGTGGCCGGCGTGATGGACAGGAAGGATTACGATTCTCAGATGATTCAGAGCATTTTAATGAAAAAAAGAGAAAATCCCACAATAGAACTGCATAAGCCGAGGCGGAATGACCTGGTTTTCTGCGCGAAACAGCTTCATGTATCCGGGACACAGCTGTATCTGGATCTGGAAATTCATAAGGGTGAAATCGCGGGCGTTTATGCGGACAGCCAGACTGCGCTGGCATTGTTTGAGGCAATGGAGGGAGAACGTGCAATGGAGGGGCGCCTCTGGGTAAAAAACCGGTGGATGGATGCCCGGAAATGGAAGATGCCTTCCAGATATGGTGTGGGCTGTGTGAGCTATGCCCAGGGAAATGATTTGAACTTTCCTGATCTGTCCGTGTATGAAAATCTGATGATCAGGAGTTATCGGGATCATACCAGGATGGGATTCCTGAACTGGAGAATTCTTCGGTTTATCGCGGATGAAAATGCCCATGCCTGGCGTATTTCTACGAACCAGACCATTATGGAACTGCAGCAGACAGACCATCTGAGGAATATTATGTTTCCTCTGCTGTCCTGGGCGGCGGCCCGGCCGGGCCTGCTGGTGCTCAGCACAGTGCTGGAGACATCGGACGAGGTAGAAAAGAATTATCTGTATCAGCTGCTGAATGTATGCAGGCAGCGGGGAATCGCCGTGTTGTACTGCATGAACCGGGAGCAGGAGGCGATGGAGATCTGCGATAAGGTTTATGACCCGCAGGGTCTGCTGCGCTATGGAAAGTGAAGCGCGGAGAGGATACAGAGAAAAGAGACGGCAGGTGAAAAACATGGGCATATATCGTTTTTTGAAAAACAGTTTTATAATGAGAAATGGCTTTAACCGCCGGGTGGTGCGTGAATATCGTTTTGTTTTGGTGCTTTTTGGGGGGATTGCAGCAGCGTGGCTGTATGCGCCCGGTTTTTTTACCAGTTCGAATCTTTTGCTGATTGCAAATCAGATTGCTACGGTTGCTGCTGTCAGTGGCTGTGTGGCATTGGTGATGGCAGCCGGCCATTTTGACCTGTCTATTGGCGCGGCTGTCGCGGTGGCCAATATGACCTGTGCGCTATTGCTGTATAAAGGATGCAGCGTCCCTCTGGCTGTAGTGGGGCCGGTGGCGGCGGGGCTGCTGATGGGAATGGTGAACGGCTGGTTTGTAGGGGTGAAGGGGCTTGCATCTTTTTATGTGACGTTGGCAACACAGATTGGCTTTGAGGGGCTGTCCTATATTGTAGGCAGCGGAGGTTTTATTCTGAGAACGACAGCTCTTCAGCCGCTGGCACAGAGTGAATTTTTGTATGTGCCGCTGTATGTATGGATTCTGTTGGCTGTGGCGGCGGTGCTTCAGTTTCTGCTGAACAATACACTTTACGGCAGATATCTGCTGGCAGCGGGATACAGGGAGTCCACAGCCTGGGCAGCAGGGATTAACGTAAGACAGATCATCTTTATCAACTACTGCATTGTCGGCGTGGTGGCGGGCATTATCGGCGTTGTCTATACAGCCAGAGTGGGCTATGGCTCGATGACGACAGGGTCCAGCTATGCCTATGACGGCATCGTCGGCAATCTGCTGGGCGGAAACCGGATTTCCGGCGGAAAAGCTTCTGTGCTGCGGGCGATGGCCGGCGCCTATCTGTGGGGAATCCTGCAGAATTATATGGGATATGTGGGGGTTCCTTATTACTGGCAGAGAATTATCAAATGCGTCATTATCCTTTTTGCCATCTCCAGAGACAAAAAAGTACAGGAAAAAATACGACAAATGTGGAATTAGCGAAAAAATTTTCGAATTTTGTTTTACGTAATTTAGCAGATGGTGTATAATACTGTCAGAAGAAAAGGGAGGCAGGAAAGGAGAAACTCATTTATGATGGAAACAATCGGGAATGTGATTACTGCAATTGACGATGCAGTCTGGGGGTGGTGGCTGATCATTCTGCTTTTGGGCACCCACATTTTTATGACCTTTAAGACGGGCTTTATCCAGCGGTATTCTATTACAAAAGGGATTAAGCTTTCTGTGACAAAGGATCCTGACGCAGAGGGTGAAGTGTCAAATTTCGGTGCGCTGACTACTGCGCTGGCGGCGACCATCGGAACCGGAAATATCGTGGGCGTGGGCACTGCTGTGGCGCTGGGAGGACCGGGCGCTGTGCTCTGGTGCTGGCTGTCAGGCGTGTTCGGCATTGCCACGAAATACGCAGAGTCTCTGATTGCCGTGAAATACAGGGTGAAGAAAAAGGACGGCCGTATGCAGGGCGGCGCCATGTACGCTCTTTCCAGAGGATTGAAATGGAAAAAACTGGGCGTTGTTCTGGGGATGCTTTTCGCAGTCTTTGCGGGAGTTGCTTCCTTCGGTATCGGCTGCGCGACTCAGGTGAACGCCATTGCGAATATTGTGGAAGAGAATGTCGGCATTCCGGGCTGGATCATCGGCCTGATTGTGGCCGCGCTGACTGGCGTGGTGATTTTCGGCGGCATCAAATCGATCGCGAATGTCTGCGAAAAGCTGGTGCCTTTTATGGCGATTTTTTATGTGGCGGGCTGTCTGATTATTCTGGGCATCAATTATGATTTTGTTATACCGGCTATTCAGACCATTATCCGGCTGGCATTTCAGCCGGGAGCGGCTGCCGGCGGCCTGGTGGGTACGGGCATTATGGCGGCCATGCGCTATGGTACCGCCAGAGGTCTGTTTTCCAATGAATCCGGTATGGGATCTGCGCCGATTGCGGCTGCCGCGGCTCAGACGAGAAACCCTGTGCGCCAGGCTCTGGTATCCTCCACAGGCACTTTCTGGGATACGGTAGTAGTCTGTCTGATGACCGGACTGGTGCTGGTAACGACGATTATGAAAAATCCGGCAATTAACATGGGAGATATTTCTGACGGCGGCGTTCTGACGACACTGGCCTTCGGTCAGATCCCTTACTTCGGACCGGTTGTGCTGACCCTCGGTATTATCTGCTTTGCCTTTTCTACTGTTTTAGGCTGGGCTTATTACGGGGAGAGAGCAGTTGAGTACTTTGCGGGAAAGAAGGGGCTGCTTCCCTACCGCGTCCTCTATGTAGCGGTAGCGGCTATCGCGCCGGTGGTAGCGCTGGATATTGTCTGGGATATCGCAGACATTCTGAACGCGCTGATGGCAGTGCCAAATCTGATTGCCGTACTGCTGCTGTCAAATGTGATATCAAAGGAGACGAAAAAATATATTCATAACCTGGATGTCTGGGATGAAGACCCGGTTCCGGTGGTTGAGGACGAGAGGTAACGACATATTTTTGTTCAGGGGGGGCTTGCGCCAGGCGACCCGAACGGAAAAAGGTTCGCCTGGCTGCTTAGAATTTATTCAGGCCGGGAACAAAGGCGTTAAGGGACAGGGCTGTCCGGATACAGCGTTCTGCTGCGGCTGCTGATACCTGCCGGGTTGCGCAGCCCTCAGAGTGAAAACACATAAATTTCTTACTATTTTCACAAGATTTTTTTTTGCACTGTTGATAAAGAAACTGACTCAGGGATAGATTTCATTTGTATTGAAAAATATACAAGATAAAAAATATATAAAAAGTCATGAATATTTCATAAAACTATAGAAAAAATAAACAAAAAACAAAAGAAAGGGCAGAAGAAATGCTCTTTCTTTTATTTTGTTGACAAGTAAAATAAATGAACTTAAGATATTTTCTGACATAAAGAATACTACGAGGAAGGAAGGGAGACAGAAGATGGAAAATTTGGCTGAAAGACTCATGGAAGAGCTGAATTGTGAGACTGTGTTTACCATACCTGTATTCGGCGGAATCGAAATATTTGAATCTGTTGTGGTGACATGGATCATTATGGCGGTTATGGTTCTGCTGGCCATCCTGCTGGCGAGAAACCTGAAGGTAGAGTCCCCGGGGAAAAAACAGCTGCTGCTGGAAGCCGGCGTCAGTTTTCTGTACAATTTTTTCGACAGCATTTTAGGTGGAAAGGGCAGAAGGTATATTCCCTATCTGTGTACGGTGGTGATTTATATCGGTATTGCCAATATTATCGGCCTGTTTGGCTTTAAATCCCCCACGAAGGATTTGAATGTGACTGCGGCTCTGGCACTGATGAGTATTGTGCTGATTGAGTATGCAGGTGTACACGAGAAAGGTGTTAAAAAATGGCTGAAAAGCTTCACGGAACCGGTGGCGATTGTTACCCCGATTAATATTCTGGAGCTTTTTATCCGTCCCTTATCATTATGCATGCGTCTGTTCGGCAATGTGCTGGGAGCGTTTGTTGTTATGGAGCTGATTAAGATGATCATACCGGCGATCATCCCCATTCCCTTCAGCCTTTATTTTGATATTTTTGACGGATTTATTCAGGCTTATGTGTTTGTGTTTCTGACATCACTTTTTATTAAAGAATCTATCGATGACTAAATAATGGGAAGGCCGGGCTATAGAGGCTGTTTCCCGGAAAATCTGAAAGAAAAGGAGAAATTACATTATGTCTACATTAATCGCATTTGGAGCAGGTATCGCAGTATTGACAGGTATTGGAGCAGGTATCGGCATCGGAATCGCTACGGCAAAGGCGGTGGACGCAATCGCCAGACAGCCTGAGGCGGAGAGTAAAATCAGCAAGTCCCTGCTGCTGGGCTGCGCCCTGGCGGAGGCAACCGCTATCTATGGTTTCGTAATTGCGCTGTTAATTATCTTATTCTTAGGCTGATGACAGAGAAAGGCAGGTGAAATAAAGTGCTGAGAATTGATTTCTGGAACATCCTGTGGACAGTGGTGAACCTTCTGGTGCTTTATTTATTAATGAAAAAGTTTTTATTCGGCCGTGTGATCCAGGTGATGGAACAGCGAAAAGCGCTGATTGACAGCCAGTTTGCTTCTGCCGGTGAAGCGGAGAAGAAAGCGCTGGATATGAAGGCACAGTATGAAAAATCCCTCAGTGAGGCGAAGGAAACGTCTGTTAAAATTCTGGATCAGGCGAAAGCGGACGGTCAGGCGGAATATCAGCGTATTGTGGACGAAGCCGGTGCCCAGGCGGGACAGATGATTGCGAAAGCGCAGGCGGCCATTGATGAGGAAAAGAAAAAAGCATTGAAAGAGATGGAGTCAGAGATTGCTTCTCTGGCCGTAGACGCCGCGGAGAAAATCCTGAAGGAAAAGAACAGCCCGGCAGAGGATCAGATGATCTATGACGCATTTTTATCAGAAGCAGGTGGTTCGAATGAAGCAAGAGGAAATTAAGCAGGAAACCTTGAACGCGGTTTTGCTGTATGTGACGGCTCCCTCGGAAGAACAGGTACAGCAGATGAAAGAATTTCTCCGGAGAAAAACCGGCTGCGGCAGTGTGAATCTGGTCATGGAGGAAGAGCCCGGTCTGATCAGCGGATTTATTCTCCGGGCTGACAGCATGGAGTTTGACTTCAGTGCCAGAGGACAGTTAAGACAGCTGAAACAGCAGATGTTCTCCGGGTCCGGCCGTGAGAAAGCCACAGAAATGAAAGATATCATCCCCATCCTCAGAGGCAGGATAGAGGATTTTCAGGGCGAGACAGCATCCAGTCAGGAAGTGGGATTTGTAACCTGGGTGGGTGACGGAATTGCTATCGTAGAAGGGATTCACCATGCCATGTATGGAGAGATCCTTCTTTTTGACAATGGAGTAAAAGCCATGGTGCAGGATATCCGGCGGGAAGAAACCGGATGCATTCTTTTTGGCCGGGACAGCGAAATCCGGGAGGGATCCCGGGTGGTGCGCACCGGCAAAATGGCCGGAGTACCGGTAGGAGATGCTTTTCTCGGCAGAATTATAGATGCTCTGGGGGCGCCCATTGACGGAAGAGGTGAGATCGAAAGCAGTGAATACCGTCCGATTGAACATGAGGCGCCTGGTATCGTAGACAGAAAGTCTGTCAGCGTGCCGCTGGAAACGGGCATTCTGGCTATTGACTCTATGTTCCCTATTGGCCGGGGGCAGAGAGAGCTGATTATCGGTGACCGGCAGACAGGAAAAACTTCCATTGCGGTGGATGCCATCCTGAACCAGAAGGGGAAGGATGTGATCTGTATCTATGTGGCTATCGGACAGAAGGCATCAACTGTGGCGAAGATCGTCAATACGTTGCGGACTCATAATGCCATGGATTATACGATTGTTCTGTCAGCGACAGCCAGTGACCCGGCATCCCTCCAGTATGTGGCTCCCTATTCCGGCACAGCGCTGGCGGAATATTTCATGTATCAGGGAAAAGATGTGCTGATTGTCTATGATGATCTGTCGAAGCATGCAGTGGCTTACCGGGCGCTGTCCCTGCTGCTGGAGCGCTCTCCCGGGCGTGAGGCTTATCCCGGCGATGTATTTTATCTTCATTCTCGTCTGCTGGAGCGTTCCAGCCGGCTGAGCGATGAGCTGGGAGGCGGGTCAATCACAGCCCTTCCTATTATTGAAACCCAGGAGGGAGATGTGTCTGCATATATTCCTACCAATGTGATTTCCATTACTGACGGTCAGATTTTCCTGGAGAGCGACCTGTTCTTCGCCGGTATGCGGCCTGCGGTAAATGTCGGTCTGTCAGTTTCCCGTGTAGGCGGAGCGGCGCAGACAAAGGCGATGAAGAAGGCATCGGGCAGCATCCGTATCGATCTGGCCCAGTTCCGCGAGATGGAGGTGTTCACCCAGTTCAGTTCTGATCTGGACGCTTCTACCAAAGAGCAGCTCCAGTATGGAAACGGACTGATGGAACTGCTGAAGCAGCCTCTGTGCAATCCCATGAGTATGCATGAGCAGGTGATCACGCTGCTGGCGGCTACCCACAAGGTGATGCTGAATGTAGAACGGCCGAAGATGAAGGAATTCCAGAAAGGGATGCTGGACTATTTTGAGACATCCCATCCTGAGATCGGCCGGGAGATAGAGGAAAAGAAAGAACTGACAGATGAACTGACAGAGCGGGTTCTGGCTGTGGCAAGGGAATATGTTCAGGCAGTGCTGCCGGATCAGAATGAAGCGGCAGATTTTCATAATAAGTAAGGTGACAGGATATGGCAGGAGCGAGAGAAATACAGAGCAGAATGAAGAGTATCCAGGATACGATGAAAATCACTAACGCAATGTATATGATTTCTTCTTCCAAATTGAAAAGAGTGAAAAAAAGGCTGGAGGACACAGAACCTTATTTTTATACCCTCCAGTCTGTGCTGGAGCGAATCGCCCGCCATTTCCCTGATATCCAGCATCGCTATATTGATCCCAGTCCGGACAGAACCCCGGCGCAGAAAAAAACAGGCTATCTGGTAATCACCGGTGATAAGGGGCTGGCAGGAGCTTATAACCACAATGTGATGAAGCTGGCGGAGCAGGAAATGAATCAGGGCGGCGGCAATGATACGTTGTTTGTGGTAGGACAGGTAGGCGTTCATTATTTTCAGAAAAAGGGTATGCATGTTGACACCCATTTTCACTATACGGCTCAGAATCCGACGATGAACAGAGCCAGAATCATCTCTGAAAAGCTGCTGGAGCTGTATGATTGCCAGGAACTGGATGAGATTTATGTGATTTATACGAAAATGACCAATTCCATCCATATGGAGGCTGTGATGACCAAGCTGCTGCCGCTGGAACGGCACCGCTATGAGGGGCATCTGCCGGCTAATGTGCCGATGCAGGATATGGTTCTCTTCCCTACGCCGGACGCAGTGATCGACAGCATTGTTCCTAATTATGTGACAGGATTTATATATGGCGCGCTGGTAGAGTCTTTCTCCAGTGAGCAAAACTCCAGGATGATGGCGATGGAGGCAGCTACCAGAAACGCCAGAGAGATGCTGAAAAGTCTGGAGATAGAGTATAACCGGGTAAGACAGGCAGCGATCACTCAGGAGATTACTGAGGTGATCAGCGGCGCTAAGGCCCAGAAGCGGAAGAAAGGAGGCGCCTCAAGCCGATGAAGCAGACAGTAAATGAGGATGCAGGCGGCATCCAGCTGAAAAAAGGAAAAATCGTACAGGTGCTGGGGCCTGTCATCGATGTAGAATTTGACAGTCAGGATCTTCCTTATTTAAAAGAGGCCCTGTACGCAGATAATCATGGAAAGCAGTGTGTGATGGAGGTAGCCCAGCATGTAGGGCACAGAACCGTCCGCTGCATTACCCTGTCAGCCAGTGAAGGACTGTGCAGGGATATGGAGGTTTATGCCAGCGGTGCCGGTATTCAGGTGCCGGTGGGCGACAAGACGCTGGGCAGATTGTTTAACGTTCTGGGAGAGGCTATCGACGGCGGCCCTTCCCTGGAAAATGAACCTCACTGGGTGATTCACAGAGAACCGCCTTCCTTCGAGGATCAGAGCCCGGTGGTAGAAGTACTGGAAACCGGTATTAAGGTAATTGATCTGCTGGCCCCCTATGCCAAAGGCGGCAAGATCGGCCTTTTCGGCGGTGCCGGTGTAGGGAAAACAGTGCTGATTCAGGAACTGATTACCAACATTGCTACAGAGCATGGCGGATACTCCATTTTCACCGGTGTCGGAGAGCGTTCCAGGGAAGGAAATGACCTCTGGACCGAAATGAAGGAATCCGGCGTGCTGGACAAAACAGCGCTGGTGTTCGGACAGATGAATGAGCCGCCGGGAGCCCGTATGCGGGTGGCGGAGACCGGTCTGACGATGGCGGAATATTTCCGTGATAAAGAGCATCAGAATGTGCTGCTTTTTATTGATAATATTTTCCGTTTTGTCCAGGCGGGATCTGAAGTTTCTGCCCTGCTGGGGCGGATGCCTTCTGCGGTGGGCTACCAGCCTACTCTGGCTAATGAGATGGGTGAGCTGCAGGAGCGGATCGCTTCCACAAAGAATGGCTCTGTCACATCAGTGCAGGCAGTTTATGTCCCTGCCGATGACCTGACAGATCCGGCGCCTTCTACAACTTTTGCACATCTGGACGCGACGACGGTGCTGTCCAGAAAGATTGTGGAACAGGGTATTTATCCGGCAGTGGACCCGCTGGAGTCTACTTCCCGGATTCTGGAAGTGGATATTGTCGGTCAGGAACATTATGAGACGGCCAGGAAGGTGCAGGAGATTCTACAGAAATATAAGGAACTTCAGGATATCATCGCTATTCTGGGTATGGAAGAACTTTCTGAGGAGGATCAGAAGATTGTCTACCGGGCCAGAAAGATCCAGAGATTTCTTTCACAGCCCTTCCATGTGGCGGAGAATTTTACCGGTGTCCCAGGGAAATACGTCCCTCTTTCGGAAACGATCCGGGGCTTTCAGATGATTATCAGCGGCGAGATGGATCAGTATCCGGAATGGGCCTTCTTTAATGTAGGAACCATCGATGAAGTAGCGGAAAAGGCGAAGGCAGAAAGCTGACGCCGGTCAGAGGAGTGATCATCTTATGGGCAGTACGTTTACACTGCGGGTAATCGCCAGTGATAAGATTTTTTATGACGGAAAATGTATCCAGCTGATTATACCGGCTGTGGACGGGGAGATCGGCATCCTGGCCCATCATGAAAATATGGTAATTGCCATTACCGCCGGGGATCTGCGGCTCCAGACAGAGGAGGGAAGCTGGATCGAGGCGGCTGTGGGTGTGGGTTTCGTCCAGATTGCCAATAACCGGGTGACAGTGCTGGCGGATACGGCAGAGCGGCCGGAGGATATCGATGTGAAGCGTGCCCAGCTGGCCATGGAGAGGGCGGAAGAACAGCTGCGGCAGAAGCAGAGCATTCAGGAATACCATCAGACTCAGGCGGCATTGGCCAGAGCGATGTCCAGACTGCGGATTTCAAGTAAATATAATATGCACTGAAATTAAGACCAGACCCCTATTTTTTGACGGGCCTGGTCTTGCGTCTTTTCTCAGGATATATTATGATTAACACAGTGATTGTTGTCACTGCTGTTACGAAGGAGGCATTTTGTGAAGATACTGAAGCTTTTTATGAATCGTATCGTGATTTTCGGTACCTGTCTGGTGCTCCAGTTTGCCTGGTATATTATCCTGTTCTGGGAACTGGCCAATTATTCGGTGCCGATCACTATATTTTTCTCTGTGCTCAGCGTGGTAGTGGTTCTGGTGATTGTCAGCAAGGATCAGAACCCGGATCTGAAGATCCCATGGATTATGGCAGTAATGGCGCTGCCGCTGCTGGGCGGCCTGCTGTATCTGACTCTGGGGACAAAGCGTCCGGCCAGGAAGATGCGGAGAAAGCTGGATATGGCTGCCAGAAAATCAAAAGGTCTGCTGATTCAGAGTCCTGAGATTTTAAGAGAGATAGAGGAAAAAGACGCTTATGTGGCGGGACAATGCAAATATCTGAATTATACCGGCTATCCGGTGTACAAAAACACAGAGGCAGTTTATTATCCTCTGGGAGACGATGTTTATCCGGTGATGCTGGAAGAACTGAAAAAGGCAGAACACTTTATCTTTATGGAATATTTCATTATCGCCAATGATAATATGTGGAAGGGGATTCTGGATATCCTGAAAGAAAAGGTAAAGGAAGGGGTGGATGTGCGTCTGATTTATGATGATATCGGCTGCCTGCCCACCAGCCTTCCCAGCGATTATCACTGGGAGCTGGAAGAGATGGGAATCCGCTCCTTTGCCTTTAATCCCTTTGTGCCGATTTTTTCCGTTGTGATGAATAACCGGGATCACAGAAAGATTATGGTGATTGACGGCCATACCGCCTTCAGCGGCGGCATCAATCTGGCAGATGAATATATCAATACGATCGTGAAATATGGTCATTGGAAGGACAATGGATTCATGCTGAAGGGGGAGGCGGTCTGGAATTATACGGTGATGTTCCTGGATATGTGGAACGCTTTTCGGCCGGAGGATTATAATTATGAGCGGTTCCGTCCCCGTGTCTGGCATCCGGAGCCCTTTGACGGAACCGGGTATATTCAGCCCTATGGGGATACCCCTCTGGACAATGAGACGACAGGTGAGAATGTATACCTGAATATTATTAATCAGGCACAGAAATATGTTTATATTTTTACCCCTTATCTGATTGTGGATCATGATATGGTCACGGCGCTGACGCTGGCGGCCAAGCGGCAGGTGGATGTACGGATCATCACGCCGGGAATCCCGGACAAAAAGGCTGTCTTTCTGCTGACGCAGTCCTATTATGAGGGCTTAATCCGCTATGGGGTGAAAATCTATGAATATACGCCGGGCTTCGTCCACGGCAAATGTTTTGTTTCCGACGATAAAATTGCTACAGTGGGAACCATTAACACGGATTACCGAAGCCTGTATCTGCATTTTGAATGCGGCACCTACTTCTTCGAGTCGCCTGTGGTGGCACAGGTGAAGAGGGATTTTCTGGAAACCCAGGAAAAAAGCCGGCAGATTACAGAGCGGGACTGTACGCCGGGTTTCTGGAAAGGATTGTTCCAGATGGTGCTGCGTGTCTTTGCGCCTCTTTTGTAAGAAGCAGGCATACAGGGCGCGGCAGGGCGGCGCGGCGGCCGGATCAAAAGGATGGAGGAGGAAAAGAGATGGGGGCTGTAAGAGTGGCGGATATGCACTGCGACACATTGTCGATGCTCCAGCTGTTAAGGCGGATGGGAAAGGACGCAGAACTGCGGCGCAGCAGATGCCATATCGATTTGGAGAAGATGAAGGCAGGGGGATATATGGTACAGACTTTTGCCATATTTTCTGATGCGGATGAGAAAGATCCTCTGGAATCGGGGCTGGAACAGGCGGATCTGTTCTGGCAGGAGATGGAAAAAAATCAGGATCTGATCCGGCCGGTGACCGCGGCGGATCAGATCGAGAAAAATTGGGCCGAAGGAAAACTGTCTGCCATGCTGTCTGTCGAAGGCGGCGGGCTGTGCCGGGGAAATGTCAGCCTGCTGCGTACCTTTTACCGTCTGGGAGTGCGGATGCTGACTCTGACATGGAATTTTGAAAATGAACTGGCTTATCCGCAGCTGTCCGGCGGAGGACAGGAAGCAGGGCATTCAGGAGGCAGAGGACTGAAAGATCAGGGCATTGCATTTCTGGAAGAAATGGAACGGCTGGGTATCATCATAGATGTTTCCCACCTTTCTGACGATGGCTTTTGGGATGTGGCCCGTCACACCGCCCAGCCGTTTATTGCCAGTCATTCCAATGCCCGGGTGTTGGCGCCCCATCCGAGAAACCTGACGGATGATATGATCAGGTGTCTGGCGGATCGGGGCGGTGTGGCCGGTATTAATTTCTACAGCCGGTTTCTGGACGCAGCCGGGGGAAAGACCCTGTCTCTGAGCAAAACAGAGGATATGGTGGCGCAGATCCGGTATATGACCAATGTGGGGGGAATGGACTGCGTAGGTCTGGGAACAGATTTTGACGGGATAGACTGTGAGGTGGAAATCAGAGACTGCTCCATGATGCAGCAGCTGGCTGAGGCAATGGGCAGGGCCGGTTTTTCTGAATCCGAAATTGAAAAAATATTTTATAAAAATGTTATGAGAGTGTTCCGGGAGATTTTATCAGATGAAAGAACCCTCCCCGGATCTTGCGCCGAGACTTGTGAGCGCGTCTCGTACAGATGAAGAAAGGATGAAATATGTATACATTTCGCGGCAGAGTACGTTACAGTGAGATCGGAAATGATGAAAAGCTGACGATGTACAGCATCATTAATTATTTTCAGGATTGCAGCACTTTCCAGTCAGAGGCGGTGCATATCGGTATTGACGCGCTCAAGGAGAAGCATCGGGCATGGCTGCTGAATTCCTGGCAGATTGAGGTGACCCGATATCCGGATTTTGGCGAGGAGATAGAGATCGGTACGTTTCCGTATGATTTCAGAGGATTTTTCGGCCTGAGAAATTTTTTTATAAAAGACAGCCAGGGAGATTATGCGGTGAAAGCCAATTCTGTCTGGGTTTATGTAAATACCGATACCGGCCATCCGGTGAAGGCCAATCCTGAAGATGTGGCGGCCTATGGCCAGGAGACCCGGCTGGATATGGAATACCGTGACAGAAAGATCAAAATACCCAGGGACCGTACATTTATATCTTTGCCCTCTTTTCCGGTAAGACGGCATGAGATCGACACCAATCATCATGTCAATAACAGCTGTTATCCGCTGATGGCCTGGGAGTACCTGCCGGAAGATTTCCGCTGCCGCAGACTGCAGGTAGAGTATAAAACAGCGGCAGTCATGGGCGATCAGATTTATCCTTCTGTGCTGGAAGAAGAAGGAGTGTACTGGGTGGTGCTGGCAGATGAAAAAGGAAATCCTTATGCGGTGGTAGAAGCAGAAGAATGACAGATCAAAACGAAGGAGAAAAAAAGTGAAAATAGAGTTAGGAAAAACACAGCAGCTGATATGGAAACGGACCACAGAGCATGGTGCTTATTTGGGGCCGGATGACAGCAGGGAAGAGGTGCTTCTCCCCAAAAAATATCTGAATCAGGGGTATAAAAAAGGCGATACACTGGAAGTTTTTATCTACAAGGATTCAGAGGACAGACTGGTAGCTACCACTCAGAAAGCCAAGCTGGAACTGGGCGGGCTGGCGCTGCTGCGGGTAGCACAGCTGAGCACCATCGGCGCTTTCCTGGACTGGGGCCTTGATAAAGATTTATTTCTTCCATTTAAAGAGCAAACCCATAAAATCCATACAGGTGATCTGTGTCTGGTCACATTGTATATTGATAAAAGCGACCGGCTCTGCGCAACGATGAAGGTATACAACCTTCTGGAACCTGCGCCGGAAGGGCTGTTTCAGAAGGGGCAGTACGTAACCGGTACGATTTATGAGGTAAAACCGGAGCTGGGCGCGCTGGTGGCAGTGGAAAATAAATATCATGGCATGATTCCCCGGCAGGAATTTTTCCAGAACAAAAAAGCAGGAGATATCGTACATGCCAGAATCCTCAGCGTCCGTCCTGATGGAAAACTAAATCTGACCCTGCGGGATAAAGCCTATCTTCAGATGGATGCAGATGCGGAACTGATTATGAAATATTTGGAAGAACGGGGCGGCGTCATGCCTTTTACCGATAGAACAGCCCCTCTGGTGATCCAGAAAGAATTCGGCCTCAGCAAAAATGCTTTTAAACGTGCGGTGGGAAGGCTGATGAAAGAAGGAAAAATCAGACAGACGGAAGACGCGATAGAGAAAAAATAAAGGAAGGTCCGTTTTTCAGGACAGGGCATATTTTTGAGAAAAGCCTGATGCCGAAAAACGGACCTGAATTCTGTTTTAATGGTTGTGACAGCCGCATTCGCAGCTGCCATCGTCATGCGAATGACTGTGTGTTTCCTCAGCCGGATTCTGCGGGCTGATATCCACATAATTTTTCAGCACTTCGTCCGGAATCCGGAAATCTGGTGCCTGTCCATAATTTTGGTAGACCAGTGTGGATACGGCACCCCAGATACCGGCCATCGGCCGGGGCTGGTCGGGGCCGTAAGCATTGTCCAGTATTTTTTCTTCCGCTTCTTTCAGACTGAATACCAGCTTGACTACATGGCCGGTTTCTTCATCCAGATAAGCATGAATCGGAATATCAGGCATGTCTTCATAAAATGATTCATCATCGGTCAGGATACTCAGCAGGGTCATGCTGGCGACCAGACTGAGGACCGGCTTGCTGAATTCGCCCGGTATGATTCCCCTCAGGGCGATGCAGCTGCGTCCATTGACTGTGTCAGTACCGATTATCTCAAAGGATTTTTTATCTCTGAAAAAGGACGGGAAATTCAGGAGCATATAGAAGGATTCCAGATAACTCAGAAAATTCCCCTGCCTGTATTCGTTTCGCTTCCATCCCTGGCTGTCGCTGGAATATTCATAATAATGTTCTCCTTCTGTCACCCAGTAGGATGTCTGAGCCAGGTCCATGCCGTAGAAACGGGTTGCGATCTCGACTTTGGCTTTGTCCTGAAAAATGACAGAATGATTGCTTAACTGGTTTTCGATAATGCGCTGATCCTTGCCTAAAAGGGTAACGGATACCATTAACTGACATTCAAAGTTATGGACATCCTGCATCAGACCTTCCGCCTGTATCAGAAGCTGTTCAGCGGTCATTTCTTTATTTGTCATATTTGTGTCCCTCCAATTGCAATAGAAAATATGCCATTGTTATTATAACACAGGCAGGAGAAAATGGCTATGGATTTTGGGTCTGTGTTCCGGCTGCGCCGGCATCCCGGCTGAGAC
The DNA here is from genome assembly GCA_904397815.1 of Candidatus Paralachnospira sangeri. GTDB lineage: Bacteria > Bacillota > Clostridia > Lachnospirales > Lachnospiraceae > Paralachnospira_A > Paralachnospira_A sangeri. The sequence goes on along the minus strand of CAJFOT010000113.1, from coordinate 17,893 downwards.
GCTGCGCTGCAGCCATGGCGATAAAAATCAGAGGCGTACACACTGCCTGCTGATAACAGAAAAAATTATGTCCCATATAAGCCACAATGGCCGCACCGAAAGCCAGCAGCACCGGGCAGCGGCGCCAGCTTCTGATGATGCATGCCAGGGATGAGAGAAAAATGACAAGGTAGGCAGCGAAGCCAATAAAGCCATAGTCGATCAGAGCAGTCAGCCATTCATTGTGGGCGTTGGTCAGGCTGAGTCCGCCCCACATCGCTTCAATTTCTTTTGCATGCAAGGCTTCGGAATAGAAGGTCATGGCGTCAGGACCGCAGCCGAACAATTTCATGGTAAGGGGAAATTCGTTCAGGATTTTCACCGCATAGCGCCATGTTTTACCCCGACCGCTGCCCCAGGCCTCGTCGAATATCAGATAACCGGTCTGCTGCCAGAGACCGGTACTGACAGATATGCGGCCTGTGGTAGCCATCCACATCAGAACCGGCAGCGCCAGTACAGAGGCAGCAATCAAAACATAAAAGATAAGCCGAAAACGGCGAACCAGAGTGCGGATGGGAAAACAGGTTCCGGAAGCTGACGGCTGCCGCAGACTGAGGCAACAGCCGGCTGCCAGCGTGAGGGCATAGATCAGCAGCAGGACAGTGAGAAGGATCCATCCCAGGGAACTCTGGGTAATAAAAATGGAAAGAGGCTCCAGATCAGGAACCCGCTCGGGAAAAGCAGTCTGGAGCAGACCGGTTAATTTGGCCGCGCCGCATCCCAGCAGAAGAATTTCCAGATAACGCCGCCATGTTCGGCCGTTTTCCAGGGCGAACCACAGAAGAAATAAAAGAGCCAGACCCAGTCCGATATAAACGCTGTCGCTGTTCTGGGTAACAGACGTGGCAAAGCCCAGAAAAATGAATCCGCCGACTGCCAGCTGTTTCAGTCGACCCGGCAGTGACCGGCCGTAAGGACAGGTCATATAGATGCCCATCATCACCGGAAGTACAACGCAGATGTAGCTGGAATACCAGGTAGCCTGTCCGATGGTGCCGAGAAAGAGCACCTGATAATAGTCGGATATTCCCTCATACAGTCCCAGGGGATCAATGCGGAATCTGTGGAGATACGCCAGAAGAAAGGTCAGTCCTCCGCCGGCGCCGGCCACCCAGGCCGGCCACTCACGGATCGTTCCAAACCTGGATACGGCGAAATAAATGCCAGTGAAAAGAAGCTGTGAAAAAAGCCCCATGTACCATTCATCGGAGCCAAGCCAGGCGTCCGTCCTGTAAGGGGATAATATCCAGGAAATTACAGCTGCGGCTATGTAAGCCAGTACAGCCAGATCGGTGAAGGAAAGGTTCAGCCGGGAAACAGCCGTCTGCCGCAGGCAGAAGCCCGCCAGCAAAACCGCCCCCAGCAGCAGGAACATTCCCAGAGCGGCATATTTGAAAAAGGCATATTTGGCATCTCCCATATTATAATATTTATTCTGATAATACAGGGGGAAAACGCCAAGCATAAGAAACAGATACAGATTGACAATCCATTTGGGACACTTAGATAGCAAACGCATATATACTCCTTTTGAGAAATGTATAGGATATGAATAGATTATACTTCATTTCCGGGACAAAAGAAACCGGATATTGATTTCTTTCTTGAAATGGGATAAAGTAAGTAAACAAAAGAATGTCCGAAAAAGTGATCAGTGTGAATGTGAGAGGAGGACGATTTGAAAGTATTAAGAGTATTGGCCATCGGATTCACGATATTCTGGATGATTTTAATTTTCCGTTTTTCTGCGGATACAGGAATTGAATCTCATGAGATCAGCGATGCGGTTACCCGAATGTTCTGTGAGGTTGTATACCGTTTTACCGGCAGAGATCTGGTAATGGCCCTGACAGCTCACCAGTATTCTGTTCTGGAGCTGTGTTTCCGTAAAATGGCCCACATGGGGATTTACTGTATGCTCAGTTTTAGTACGATGCTGGTGTTATTTACATTTCCGCTGGGAATGCTGCTGCGGATGGCGGTCAGCCTGATCTTCTGTGTCATTTATGCGTTTACAGATGAATTTCATCAGGTGCTGGTGGAGGGGAGAACGCCGGATTTCCTGGATGTGTTTATTGACTCTGCCGGAGCTGCTATCGGAATTGCTGCGGCACTGCTGTTTTTCTGTGTTGTCTATACCATATATCATTCTCGCCGCGATAAAAGAAAAAATCTGCGCCGGTATCGGGAGATAACCGGGAGGAAATAGAAAACATATAATTGCGACAAAATGTTGAAAAATATAAATGATGTGTTATAATTAATGTATTAATTAAGGCGAAAGCCGGTCAGGAGGCTGGTTTTGATCAGTGCGTTGGTGCAGGTCGCGGCGGAAGTAAGAAGTGAGATCCGGCGCAGATTTGACTGGATTTATGAAAAGCTGAGTGAATTTCTGGGAATGGAACAGAGAACAGCGGAGTTTTCTTTATCGGAAGAGGAAACTGCTCTGGTGGAACGGTCCAGGGAAACGGCAGAAGCTTTTTTCGGCTCTTCGGCAGGAGAGACACTGGCAGGTCTGAGCCCTCAGAGACGGATGGCACTGATGGAGGATTTCTCCTACCGGATGCTGGATCTGTGGGAAATGTCGGACTGCGATGTGATTATTACAGATTCCGAAGCGATTTTTTCCGAAACAGAAGCGGCTTCCTGCATGGGAAAATGTGATCTGGAGGAAGGGGTTATCTATCTGAACAGTTACTTTCTCATGGAGGATCATGAAAGCATTCTGAGAAAATGTGCCCTGGCAGCTGTCCATGAAATAAGGCATATGATGCAGTGGAGAGCGGCCGAGGGAAGGCTGAATATTCCGGTTGGAGAGGCTGCGGCGGATCGGTGGAGACAGAATCTGAAAGGCGGATATATCAGGGCATCAGCGGATCTGGAGGGGTATTACAGACAGCCGGTGGAATATGATGCCAGAAATTTTGCCTGTCTGGTACTGGGTGAATTATGACAAAGAGGAATTGAAAATTGGAGAGAGAATGGATCAGGAGACTGAGGGATCTGGGCTACAGCGAATATGAAGCGGCCCGGACCGCGGAAAAGATTGACAGAATGGAACCAGAGACGAGGGAACTGCTGGAGCAGTGGTTTCAGACCGGCAGGCTGCCCGGAGAACCCCTGAAGGGTTTCACAGTGGAAGAATTAGTGGAACAAAGAGGCATGACGGTTCCGGCAGCTTTTTTGTTTTTAGACTGGATGGGACGGGAGCCGGAGCAGGCCGCAGAGGCGCTGGCATCCATGCCGGATCAGGTGATTGTCCGGCAGGAGTAAAGGAGACGAAGTGATGGAAAAAATTTTGTATGATTATACGAAGGAAAACGGCCGGAAGGACAGGGTATATTCTGTGGCGGAAGCAGTAGAGTATCTGAATCTCCACTACCCAAAGGTAGCGCCTAAAAGCGAAGAGACGATCCGGAGGGCGATCCGGACGAAGCAGCTGAAGGCGGTTATGAACCAGGGCAGAGAAGGGCATCAGATTTATGAGACGGACCTGAAGGCCTATGGAGATGCAAAATATGGAAAGAAGCTGAAAAAAACAGGACTGATGGTGGCGGACACCATCCGCCAGGTTTTGACATCGGAAGGAGAGCCGGGGAAATTTTATGAAATTTTGAAGCGGTATATGAATCGGGAACTGGATTCTGCCCACTATAAGCTGAAACTGTATGAGGAGAAGGCGAAATGGGAAGAAAAAAGAAAGGATCTGCTCTGTCAGAAACAGCTGCTTGAAAATGAACTGGAACGGTGCGACAGTGAGATTCAGGCGTTTAATCATGAGATCGGGCAGCTTCCGTATAACCAATGAAAATTTTATTATATGGAAATAAGGGCGTGGGCAAGACGACGTTCTGGGTGTCTGTCTGCGGTATGACATGGCAGGCCGGGGGAAGAGGCCGTGTGCGCTGCCTGAATCCGCAGGCACAGCAGCGGCTGACGGCTGCCTGGGAGGCGCTGACGAACCGCATGAGTTATCCTCCCTCAAATGAGAAACTGACAGAGGAATTTTATGAGTTCTGTCAGACAGGGGACAATGGGGAACGGCAGACATTTATTTTTCAGTGTACCGATATTCCCGGGGAACTGATATCCAGACCGGATGACCGGGATCCGGAGCTGATCCGGCTGAAGATCCGGCTGCGGCAGGCAAATGTGATTGTGCTTTTTTTGGATGCTCCGTCTATTTTTGCGGAGGATTTCTGCGAGGAGCAGATGTATGACATGTTTGCTTATCTGTACCAGTACGGGGATGCGGAGGGAAAACAGCTGATGATTCTGCCGCTGGTGTCCAGATTTGATCTGGCTGCTGCTGCGGGACTGCCATGCAGCTGGAAAGAACAGATTGATGCACTCCTTTGGCCATTGGAGAAGATGGCTGAGGGAAATCCGAATATTATCCTGGAACCCCGCTGTATCAGCGCGGGCATAGCCAATTATGATCGGCAGCAGGAAGCGTTTGAACGTCTGATGGCCTATGGCCTTTTTCTGTCAGAGGAAGAAAGACGGAAAAAGAAAGACAAAAAAGCTGATACAGGAAGGTCTGTGGGACAGAGGACTTTGCTGGACCGGCTGTTTCATAGCGGCCGGAAGGAGAATACAGGAGGTAGGACCATACAGAAACCATGAGCAGAATATTGATTTGCGCCAATACCCTTTCGGGGAAAACAACCTTTATGTATGGAACTTTTCACCAGATGATGAAAGGAATCTATGGCTTTACGCTGGCGCCGAAGTATCATTTTGCCCAGTTTAACAGGCAGTGCAAGCGGATCGGAGATACCAGGCTGCCGCTGAACGAGCGTTTTCCTGCGCCCAGTGACAGAATTGAAGCGTACACATTTGTGCTGAAATACAATTTAAAGACCATTGATGAGATTCAGTGGATTGATTATCCGGGAAATCTGCTGGAGGAGGATGAGGATAATCCGGATAATGTCCGGCTGATGGAGTATCTGAGCGGGACAGACTGCCTGTTTCTCTGTGTGGACGGTTCCCATTTCAACCATGAGACGAAGGCGGGGATTCTTAATGCCATTCACTGTGACGGAGGCGGAATGGAGTTGAATTTCCTGCTGAACCGGGCTGCCGCAGACCGGCAGACAGGGGAGGACCGCCCGCTGCCGCCGGTCTGTGTGATTATTACAAAATATGACCTGGTGGAACCGGATAAGCGCAGAGAGGATTTCCTGGTGGATATTCTGAAGGAGGAATTTCCGATTCTTTTTTATCCGGCGCCGCAGGGGCAGACCCGGCTGGTGTCTGTGTGTCCTGTGACGTTGGGCAGAGATATCAGCAGAGGCGGAAAGCTGGAACCGAGAAATATCGAGAAGCCCTTCTGCTATCTGACGTTTCTCAGGCAGGCTGCGGCACTGAGACAGCGCCGGCAGGAGCTGGAACAGATGGAGGAGGCGGCGCGCCGCTATCAGAAGCGGGAGGAATCCCACAAGCGTTACCACCGGATCTGGCAGCTGCTGACGCCCAGGTCCGACCGTCCGGCCGCAGAGGAGGATATCCGCCGTATGGCAGCAGATTACCGCTGTCTGGAGGAGGATCTGAGACGGATGAAGGGCTCTCTTCAGAATATGGCGCTTTTCTGCAATGGAGAGCAGATCCCATGGGACAGCCTGATTGAGAACGGTCTTTTGATGCCGGAGAAAAATGGACAGCCGGAAAGAGGAGCAGAAAAAGGATGACGGTAAAAAACGGCGCGGCACTGATTCACTGCAGAACAAAATACTGTGATTTTCCGGGAAAGATGTTTCAGTATCCGGCGGATTTTACGCCGGCGGAGCTTTATGGCTTCCGGACCATGATTCTCCAGACCACCAGAGAGGCGGAGGAACTGCGGCAGACGCACCGGTTCCGGTGTGTGGTTATTGCGTCGCAGAAACATATCGTCCTGGGCGTGACCGGATATCTTAATGATATGCTGAAGGAGGCAGGCCGGTGTTATGAGGATGAGGGCGGCAGGCCAGTCTGCGGTTTCTTTGGTCTGTCCTGGAAACGGGAAGAGATGCCAGTCATTCTGGTAGATGGTTTTCCCTCTCTGGAAAGCTTCTGTGCAGTGGTCCGCCGCTGGGTTCTGCCCAGATGGGAAGCGCGTTACTGGCAGCAGCCTCAGGCATCGGAATATGACATGGAAGCTGAACTGATTCCGTTTTCTGAAAGGGAAAAGGAGATCAGAGGAAAATGGCAGAGGGCCAATGTGTTCAGAGACCGGCTGAAGATATATCCGCCGGACCAGGGAGAACAGCTGCTTCAGCAGGTGATGGCTGCGGCGGTGAAAGAAAACCGGGCGGTGTCAGGCTGTACCGGATTTACCGGGGCTGCGGCTGCGGTCAGATCATCTTTTATGAATGTTTCCTGTGAGGGAATACAGCTGGGACGGATTGTTGTGCGGCAGCGGAAAAGGCACTGTGCCTGCCAGTATATACTGTGGCTGTCCGGGCTGAAAACGGCGGTGTCCGGCAGCAGGCTGGAGAAGCGGATTTTGCAGGTTTTCGAGAGAAATGCCCGGCTGACAGGTCAGGAGATCCGCTGCAGAGTGATGCAGGTGGAAAGTGCCAGGGGAATTGTCCGGGTGCAGCTGGAGACAGACAGGCGGCTGGATCGGGTGCTGAAAGGCCGGCTGATTATGGCGGTGACAGCTCTTCCGGAAATTAAAACGTGCAGAATGGAGACTGTCCGGCCGCAGGCCAGGGTCTGAGCCGGACAGAAAGGAAAGGATAAATGATGAATAAGGCGGCGGTCATCGTACATGGCAGAACCCGTTACACAGATTACAGGCAGAAATTTCTGGTCAGACCTGTGGATATGGAGGATGATCAGATTTATCATTGGAAAGCGCTGATACAGCGCTGTACCGGTTCGCCGGAAGAAATGCGGGAAACCCACTGTCTGCGGCGCGCCGTGATTGCGGCGGATGGCTATGCGGCGGCGGGAATTGCGGGGTATTTTCGTGATATATATCCGGCCTCTTTTGAGGATGAGGGTATGAGGCCGGTTCAGGGGTTTGTGGGATTTATCTGGAAAACGGAGGATCTGCCAAAGGATGGGAAATTTCCGCGGCTGCAGGCATTCAGATCCGCGATAGAGGAATATGTGATACCCCGGTGGGAAGAGCCGAAGAACAGTCCGGATGGTGAGATGGCATCATTTTCCGATTATCGGGACAGAAGAGACGGCGCCGAAGAAGCGGACTGGACAGAGGACGAAGATGCCGGACTGACGCAGGCGCTGCGCAGGGCCTGCACAGGAGAAAATGTATTCTACTGCACCGGTCTGCCAGAAGAACCGCTGAAAAAACAGGCGGAAGACGCAGGAGACAGCACAGCTGTGTACAGATCTGGTGTGCATCCTTCTTTGGAAAGAGAGAACAGGAAAACAGACCGGAGAATACCGGCCGGGAAGTCCGGCGGCACAGGGGCAGCTGTGTATCTGGCAGTGGCTGTGCTGGCAGCTGTCCTGTGCCTGAGTGTCGGTTCTGCCTGGGTGCGTCTGGCCGCGGGGTTCGTGACGGCAGCCTCGCTGCTGGCCTGCGGATGGAGGCTGTCCAGGGCGGTTCGGAGCAGGAAGAGGACGCTGCCGGATCTGCCGGCTGATGAGATCCGGGAGCTTCTGAATGGAGCGGGAATGAGAGAGGAGGAAAACGGCTGTCATGGGGATGATATGTATCAGCTCTGACCGGTACCGGGAATATCTGGAATCAGAATACTGGGAAAGGGCCATGGCCCGGACAGATGGCGGAAATCCCAATGTGATTGCCGCGGACTGGCAGGGGACCATGCTCTGCGCCCAGTTCCTCAGCGGGGGCCGGGCTTTTTCACTTTTTTCTGACGGAGAATATGTGGTCAGGGGAAGGGAAGGCAGTGAGCCGGAGGGATTCTTTGTCCGGCAGCTCTGTTCTTTTTTTGATCATGTTCAGGGAGGATATTCCTTTGGCGCTGACCGGGGAACAGTGCTTCTGGTCAGTGTGCCTGAGGCCCGTCTGGAGGCGGAAGCCTGGCTGGAATACGCAGGACATCTGGAAGGTGTGCTGGAACCTTTTCTGGGCAGTACGCAGGTGATCTTTTTCCCCAGAATCCGTGTGGCATGGGAGCATTGCGGCCGGCTGAAGGGACACTGGAGTGTGGTTCAGGTGCTGGAGAGAGAGACCCAGATCATGCTGTCTCCCACAGATGTGACAGCGGTTTCTTTCGGCAGCGGGCTTGCCGGTTACGGACGTCCCCAGAGATACTATCATCATCCGGTGACTTACCGGGAAAATAATTTCCTGTATGCTCCGGATCGTTTTTTATATCAGAAGATAGAATATCCTTCCTGGTATCAGGGAATTTATCAGATCTGCGGAAAGATTCTGGGTGAAAAGCATCATGGAAAGGAAAGAAGACAGTTGGCGCTGACCGGGGATCCGGATTGTTTTTCCTGTGTGTCAAGAGCCTTGTCAGATCTGGATGCGGCAGAGGACAGAGAAGCGGTGAAAATTGCGGCAGATATCCCTTCCTTTCTGCTGGAATGGTACTGCAGATGCCGAAATATTTCATTTCAGGCAGAAGAAAGAGAGGGAGGCTGGGCAGTCCGGCCCGACACCGGCGATATCTGGAGCATCTGAAAAATGATGGTGCCGGCATATTAGGAGGAAAAAATGCAGTTCAACGGCTTTCGAATTAATAATCTGAAAAGTTACCGGAAATATTTCTCTTTCCAGGAGTTGGTCCGGGCTATTGAAAACGGGACATGCCGGCAGTGGATGGAGAAGCAGGCGCAGGATAATGGGACAGGCAGTCACGGTGATATCCGGTTTCGCCAGACCGTCAAAGAGATCGGGAAACTGCTGCGAGGGGAAGAAAGGGATGTGCAGCTGTTTGACAGTCTGGTCAGCGAGGCGCGTTACGGACAGGCAGCCGGCGAGATCAGCAGACTGCTGGCGTCAGGTGATGAAAAGAGGGATTCTTCTTCTAAGACGGATCGGAAATGGTACAGGAAGCAGCTGCGTATTCTCCTGCTCTGTCATGCGCTGGCGGATGCGGAACTGGAATCGCCGGCTGCCGCCGCAGAGTGGCTGAGGCGCCGGGCGCCGGGAACGGCAGGACGGACTGACAGCCGCTCTGAAAGGGACGGGAGACGGCGCACAGATCTGAACGGGGAGAATTGCCGGCTGCCGCTGGCAAAGCTGCCGGAAGGGGAATGTGCTCTTTCCGGTACTCTGCAGTGGATAAAAATAGAGAACAGCGGCAGTATGCCGGCGGAGATCATCCTGGAGGGGACGGCCAAAACCGCGGCCAGAAGGCTGGCGCCGGGCGGGTGGCTGTGGTATCTGGACTGTGGAGGAGACTTCGTCAGATGGGGGCACAGAGTCCGGGTGCAGGGAAACAGCTATGCCTGCACAGACAGGCAGGGCCGTCTGATTGCAGACGGTCATCCCATGCGGGGCGGAGATATGGCGGACTTTTCCTTTGACGCAAGAACCGGGATCCTGGGGACAGATGCCGACTGCCGTCTCAGACAGTATTCTGCCCTGGAAATCCCCGGAGAGGAAGGGGAGCTGGCCGCTGTGGCGGTGCTGCAGGGAGACAGCTGGCTTCTGGCAGCGCCAGACGGTCAGGTCAGGACCAATGATCCTGGCCTGGCGTTTCATCTGGCTGAGGTACCGGAGTGTCTGGATACAGACAGGCTGGCGCAGGAAACCGGGATGTCCCGGGAGCTGGCCGGACAGATCACAGCAGTCAGCTGCTCCCGCCGTCTGATGGGCTTTGAGACAGCGGACAGCCGGACCGGAGTGTGGGATCTGAGAATGAGACGGCTGATTTGGATGGAGGAATGAGACAGATGGCTTTAGAGGAACGTCCTGTGCTCGAGGATGTGATCAGGAGAATTTCCCTGGCAAAGGATACTATGCCGGTTATTTTCCTGGTGACAGAGGATCGGGATATGATAGAAAAAATATTTGATCATGCCGGATGCTTTGATCTGTACCGGCAGCGTACAGAGGATGGAAAGACCTTTTATGAGGAAGTGGATACGTTCCGTCAGGCTCTGTATTCCAGGGAGGACCGGGGTAATAAAGGGAATATTGTTCAGTATACCAATCCTGGCACGCTGAATCCCAGAGCCTGCCGGATGGATGGATATTCCGGCCCTTTCTATTATTTCTGCAGGGATTTCCATCTCCTTTACAGCGATTCCTACAGCCGGGATACCTATATCCGGGATTTTATCAATGCCCATGAGCAGAATCCCGTCCAGATCGCCAACCTGCTGATTTCCTCTCCCCGGAAGCTGATACCCAGAGGGCTGGAAGCATATATTGAGCTGATTGATGTTCCCATGATCGGGATCTGCGAGATACGGGAACTGATCGCTGAATATCAGAAAGGACCTGTGCCGGACGCTTTTGCAGCCGGGTTCCGGGGGCTGAATGAGCGGCAGGTGCGTTCGATCCTGTCCATGGGATATTCCCGTTTCGGGCGGGTGACGGCAGAGGGCGGCGATCCGGCGGACCCGGAGCTGTCAGAGGAAATCAGCAGGTATTTTCAGCAGCTGATTGTCCGGGAAAAAGAAATGATGGTGGAGAAGGACGGGGGAATATCCTTCGTTAAAGTCACAGACCAGCCGGTAGGCGGTCTGGAGGGGATCCTGGAGTGGATCAGAGAACAGAAAAAATATCTGGAAAATCCCAAACAGGCCAGGGCGAGAGGAATGCATTTTCCAAAAGGGATACTGGTAGCCGGACTGCCGGGATCGGGGAAATCTCTGCTGGCCAGGAAGGCAGCCGGCGAACTGGGGCTGCCGCTGATCCAGCTCCATCTGAGCATGATTCTGGGAAGTCATGTGGGAGAGTCTGAGGCCAATCTGAACCGGGCGCTGAAGCTGGCGGAGGCCATCGCCCCCTGCGTGGTCTGGATCGATGAAATTGAGAAAGAGCTGGGCGGCACCCAGGGCAGCGGCGAGGCGGACGGAGGCGTTGGCAACCGCTGTCTGGCCAGACTGCTGAACTGGATGCAGGAAAACAACAGACAGTGTCTGGTGTTCGCCACGGCCAACCGGATCGAGCATCTGCCCAGAGAACTGATCAGGGCCGGGAGAATCTCGAAAAAGTTTTATACTTTTCTGCCGCTCCATGAAGAATGTGTCCAGATTCTCCGCCAGATCATCCGCAGGGAAGCCTGCCGGACTCCGGGGCTGTTTCAGGAAAGGTTCATCCGGGAAGAACTGTCCGGGTTCGGCGATCAGGTATTCGATCTGGCGTCAGGGATGGAAAATAAGTTCTATACCGGAGCGGATATTGAGAATCTGGTGGAGGAAACACTGGGAGAACTGTACAGGGATGGGTATCTGAATCCCATCGGCAGCCAGCTGTTTCTGGAGAAACTGCTGGAACAGGTGTCTTATGTGAAAACTTTCGGGGAAACCAATATGGCGGAGACTGCCCGGTACTGGCTGGCGCTGCGGAATAACCGGTTCGACAACGGAGCTGTCACCAAAAAAGACGACAATCCGCCGGTTGTGCTGCGGTTCGAAGATCTGACAGAGGATGCCCGCGGATATCGGTGGCGGGCTGAGGCGGCAGAAAGGGTCTTCCTCCACCCTTATGACAGGTCCATGCGGAAGCGGCTGATGGAGGAGATTCTGACTGCAGCCAACAGGGATATCATAAAAATGCAACAAAATTACAACAATAATTACAACAAATAGTTGACAGAATAAATTGAAAATGCTATATTTAATACAACTTAACGACGACTGTTTTGGCTGCGCCAGGCTGACACCGCTGTTTTCGGCAGGCAGTCTGCCGGAGATGCCGGCGGCCCGGCAGCGGAGAAAGGAAGTAAAGATATGGCAGAAGATTTTATGAAGATTCCGAAAGAGGAAATGGATAAAGTGAAGGAGATTCTGGAGGAGCTGCTTCAGTCTCATAATGAGGAGGAAGGCGTGATCGACTGTATGGTCCGCTTCTATCAGGAACGGTTTCCCGGGACATCGCCTGATGCCGCCAAAGAAACTGCTGAGAAGATCGGCAGCGTGGTGGATGGCTATCATGCCAAATGCGAAGAGGCGATGGAGACCGATATTAATCAGTGGATTATGAGTCAGATTGACAGCCGCATGGAGGATATGTCCGTCGAAGAGGAATACTGGTGCAAGCTGAATGTGCTGATTGCGGTCGATGCCGTTGACGGTCAGAGCCTGCAGAATATGAACGATCTGGCTGTATCAGAATGGAAATACGACACAGAAAAGATCAGCGGTGAGAATCTGAAGATTCCGCCCAGAGGCTCTGTGACAGAGGAAGATCTGGAGGAGCTGAATAAGCGGCTGGCTGAAGGCATTGAGAAGTCCGGCGCCATCCTTTATGGCTGCGAGCAGTTCTCCAATCTGCTGGAGGGAGCGGCCGATGAAGAATCGGTAAAGGTATTTGTGACAGACATGTGGCTGGACAGCAAACTGAAATGCTTCCAGTCCCTGGCTACCTGGATCGCCTATCAGGAGGGAAGCCTGACTTCTTTGCCTGAGAATATGACCCTGGAGCTGCTGACTGTCAGCGTCTGCGCGGGAATGGATGCGGACAATGCGACAAAAAACGCGGCTGCCGGGAAAATTACCTGGGAAAAAGCGGTTAAAATCATAAAGGTTGTGGGCGCTGTGTTCCTGACGATGGCGGCGGTGTATATTATCGTCTGCATGGCGGCGGCAGTGGTATCCGGCATTGCCACAGGCATGGCAGCAGTGCTGGGCGTGGGCCTGACCGCCCTGATCTCCACGGCGGTACTGACCATCTGCGTGGCCAATCTGCTGTCAGAGCCGATGGCGGATCTGCTGGAGAAAACCTTCTCCGGGCTGGGCAGAGCCTATGATGTGTCGATGGATGCTCTGAAGAAAGGATTTCAGGAATCCTCCAGGCTGATGGAAGAAAAGGTAATGCCCCAGGTGAAGGAATATGCGCTGAAATTCCGGGCATACAGCCAGGCTTTCTATGAGACGGTAAAGGAAAAGGCAGAACAGTTTTACCAGCAGAGCAGCCAGAGGACAAAACTGTAAAATTTGGCGGTTGACAAACCCCTTATCCATGCTATAATTACAGTGACAGTTTTGTCGCTGGACAAAGAAATTTCCGTAAGGAAGTTCTATATTGGATAAAGCGTTGATGAGAAGAGTAGGTTATTTTCCGGTGCTCCAGAGAACGGGGAGATGGTGGAAGCCCTGGCACAGAGAATATCTGAAAACCGCCTCTGAGCGGCCCCAATCCGGCCCGGCCTGCGCCGTTACCGCGTAAAGTGCCATATATTTCACACACTGCGGGTGAAATAAAGTGGAATCTGGGTGGAACCGCGGATCAGCGCTGCGTCATCGTATGCAGAAGAATTCGTCCCTTTTGTGCCATACATGGATATGGCGCAGAAGGGATTTTTTATTTAACAAGAAACTCTTTCCCTGTTAAATAAAAATGCTCCGCAGGCGGAACTCTTTGTTTCTGTAAAGTAAAAGGAGGAAAATGATGAAGATCACATTGAAAGATGGCTCTGTAAAAGAGTACAGCCAGCCGATGTCAGTGATTGACATTGCGTCTGACATCAGCGAAGGATTGGCCAGGGTGGCCTGTGCCGGCGAGGTAAACGGTGAGACAGTAGATCTGCGTACAGTGCTGAAGGAGGACTGTGCCCTGAATATTCTGACGGCTAAAGATGAGGGAGGGCTGTCCACTCTGCGCCATACTGCCAGCCATGTGATGGCTCAGGCGGTAAAGCGCCTCTATCCCGGTGCGAAACTGGCGATCGGTCCGTCTATCGCAGATGGCTTTTATTACGATATAGATTTTGAGACACCGATTGCGGCAGAGGATATGGAAAAAATCGAGGCGGAGATGAAGAAGATCATCAAGGAGAATCTGCCGATCAACCGGTTTGAGCTGCCCAGAGAGGAAGCGCTGGCCCTGATGAAGGAAAAGGATGAGCCTTATAAGGTGGAGCTGATCCGGGATCTGCCGGAAGATGCTGTCATCAGTTTCTATTCCCAGGGAGAATTTACCGATCTGTGTGCCGGTCCCCATCTGCGGAGCACAAAGGAAGTGGGAAAGGCCTTTAAGCTGACCAGTATCGCCGGCGCTTACTGGAGAGGGGACGAGCATAATAAAATGCTGACCCGTCTCTATGCGACAGCGTTTCCGAAGAAAGAGGATCTGGACGCGTATCTGACTATGCTGGAAGAGGCAAAGAAGCGGGATCACAGAAAACTGGGCAGGGAGCTGGGCCTGTTTATGATGCATGAGGCCGGCCCGGGCTTTCCTTTCTTCCTGCCAAAGGGTATGGTGCTGAAGAATACCCTGCTGGATTACTGGCGCGAGATCCATAAAAAGGCAGGCTATGTGGAGATTTCCACACCTGTTATTCTGAACAGGAGCCTGTGGGAAACTTCCGGTCACTGGGATCACTATCAGGCTAATATGTACACCACCGTCATCGACGGACAGGATTATGCCATTAAACCGATGAACTGTCCCGGCGGTGTGCTGGTATATGCGTCCCAGCCCCGTTCCTACCGGGATCTGCCTCTGCGGATGGGCGAGCTGGGCCTGGTGCACCGCCACGAGAAATCCGGCCAGCTTCACGGCCTGATGCGCGTGCGCTGCTTTACCCAGGATGATGCCCATATCTTCATGACGCCTGAGCAGATCAAGGATGAGATCATGGGTGTGGCAAAACTGATCGACCAGGTATATAAGCTGTTCGGCTTCAAATATCATGTGGAATTGTCCACCAGGCCGGAGGACAGCATGGGAAGCGATGAGGACTGGGAGATGGCGACAGAGGGACTGCGCAGCGCCCTGGACGCTCTGGGCCTGGACTATGTGGTCAATGAGGGAGACGGCGCCTTCTACGGCCCGAAGATCGACTTCCATCTGGTAGACGCCATCGGCAGAACCTGGCAGTGCGGTACCATCCAGCTGGATTTCCAGCTGCCTCAGCGGTTCGAGCTGGAATATAACGGCGCAGACGGAGAGAAGCATCGTCCGATTATGATCCACAGAGTGGCGTTCGGCTCCATTGAGCGTTTTATCGGTATTCTGATCGAGCATTTCGCCGGCGCTTTCCCCACCTGGCTGGCTCCGGTACAGGTAAAGGTGCTGCCGATTTCCGATAAATTTATGGATTACGCAGAGGCGGTCAACAAGAAGCTGGAAGAAGCAGGCATCCGTTCCGAGCTGGATACCCGCTCCGAAAAAATCGGCTATAAGATCCGGGAAGCGCAGATGCAGAAGATCCCCTACATGCTGGTGCTGGGCCAGAAAGAGGAAGAAAGCGGCGTGATCTCAGTCAGAAGCCGCTTCGAGGGAGACGAAGGACAGAAAAACCTGGATGAATTCATCCAGGAGATTCAGAAAGAAATCGCTGATAAGGTGATCAGAGAGACACATATAGAACAGAAGTAATGATCTGTGGGAACGGACTTCTTCCCTGGATGGAGAAGAGGCGGAAAGTTTCCGACGGATACTGGCCCGGACCGTTTTTTCTTTCCGGGCCATTTCTTTTTTATACATTTCAGCAAGATCTGAGGGGCCGAACTGTCATAACCTGCCGGTTCACATCAATTCAGCAGATAAACCCCCAGGTTCAGGTAGCCGGCGAAGGTTACCCACAAAAGATAGGGGATCAGCATATTGAAGAATAAGACCGGCCAGAAAAAATTTGCGATCAGCTGGGCGCCGTACAGGTCCAGGGCGGAACGTCTGGCCCGGTGGGATCTGCCGGAGGTATATACCAGATAGGAAGCGATACCCATCAGAATAAAGAGGACTGTCCAGACAATGGGAAAGAGCCATCCCGGCGGGGACAGCGGCGGCTGATTCAGGCTTTCAAAGGCTTTCATGCTGCCCCGGGTAAGGAATGAGTATATTTTTCCGGTTTTGCTGCCATACTACCTTTGTAAAATATCTGAAGGAGGTGTCTTACTATGACAAAGTTAGGATGCAGTGTGACCACATGTCTGCACAATGCGGATCTGTGCTGCTGTAAAAATCAGATTACTGTAGAGGGAAAAGACGCAAAGACTTCCGACTGTACCTGCTGCGGAAGCTTTGACGAGAAATCCGGGGATTCTTTTAAAAACTCTTACCAGAGCCCCAATACCCATCTGGAAGTGCAGTGTGAGGCGATCAACTGCGCGTACAATGAGAAAAAAGTCTGTCGCGCAGAGAACATCGGAATCGCAGGCAACGGTGCGACCACTGCAAATCAGACAGAGTGCGCCACATTTAAACTGCGGTAGTGTGCAGAAGAATTTCTCTTCCATTAAAAGCAGAGCCCGGCGGCCTATAGCGGCCGGACGGATTACAAAATAATGCTTGACAGGTACGGAAATCAATGCTATTATACAAATGTTGCGAAAGCAAGCAAAAGTAGAGTATCCACTCTCACCTTAGCACGTATGGTGACTCGGGTTTATGCTTTTTTGAAACATTGCCGACTGTTAGGCAGGAGGCTGGTTTACAGAGATAAGCAAAGGTGGATAGTCTGACTATCCACCTTTTTATATTTAACAGGAAACGACGTTTCCTATAAATATGAATGTTCCGCAAGCGGGACTTTTTATTACTGCAACCGGAAATCTTTGATTGCCACAGTATGCTAATATTTGATGGGGGTGCACGACAATTAGCGATTTAATGATTAACGAACAAATTAGGGACAAAGAAATTCGTCTGGTTGGTTCCGATGGTGAACAGCTGGGAATTATGTCTGCGAAGGAAGCCTTGAAACTGGCTGCGGAAGCAGAGCTGGATCTGGTAAAGATTGCTCCGAACGCAAAGCCGCCTGTATGTAAGATTATTGATTACGGCAAGTATCGATATGAACAGGCCCGGAAAGAAAAGGAAGCAAAAAAGAAGCAGAAAACCATTGAAATCAAAGAAGTTCGTCTGTCTCCCAATATTGAGGAAAATGATCTGAACACAAAGATCGGCGCGGCCAGAAAATTCCTGACCAAGGGGAACAAAGTAAAAGTAACCCTGCGTTTCCGCGGACGTGAGATGAGTCACATGGCAAATTCAAAACATATCCTTGATGATTTTGCGGAAAAGCTGAAGGATATCGCTGTGGTAGAGAAGCCATCCAAGGTAGAAGGCAGAAGCCTGGTAATGTTTTTAACTGAAAAACGTTAGAAGATAGAGTATAAGGAGGACATCAGTTATGCCAAAAATGAAGACCAGCAGAGCAGCTGCTAAGCGTTTTAAAAAGACAGGTACAGGTAAATTAAAGAGAATGAAAGCTTACAAGAGCCATATCTTGACCAAGAAGTCTACAAAGAGAAAGAGAAATCTCAGAAAAGCAATCATGACCGATCACACAAACGCAAAGGTTATGAAGAAAATTTTACCTTACTTATAATTGCTCAGGATAGAATAAAGGAGGAAGACTGTAATGGCAAGAGTAAAAGGCGGAATGAACGCAAAGAAAAAACATAACAGAGTATTAAAACTCGCAAAAGGTTATAGAGGAGCCAGATCCAAACAGTATCGTGTGGCAAAGCAGTCTGTGATGAGAGCGCTGGCTACATCCTATGCGGGCAGAAAGCAGAAGAAGAGACAGTTCAGACAGCTGTGGATTGCCCGGATCAATGCTGCTGCCAGAATGAACGGTTTATCATACAGCAAATTTATGTATGGATTAAAGCTGGCCGGCGTGGAAGTAAACAGAAAGATGCTGGCTGAGATGGCTGTCAACGACGCTGCAGGCTTCACAAAACTGGCGGAAGTGGCAAAAGAAAAAATTGACTGAAGTGAAAAGTTTATTTCCACTTTGAAAAGCGTGAAAAGAAAAGTGGCAATTACTCTTACAAAAATGAGTGATTGCTACTT
>CAJFOT010000112.1 GCA_904397815.1 Candidatus Paralachnospira sangeri | reverse complement strand
GGCTGAGGCAGGCGCGGACAGGGGATGCCGCAAACAGTTCAGGGCTGTTTTGAGCCGGAGACGAGATCCAGCCCTTAGAAAGCGCTTAGCGAAGAGGCCCTCAGCCGATGAGCTTAGCGCGTCTTAGGGCTTAGCTCGGCGCAGGCGGAAGCCCGTTTGCGGCATCCCCTGTCCGCGCCTGCCGCAGCCGTCCGGGTCGCTTTTTCGTCTGCGGCTGGCCGCCCTTCACCCCTCCAGAAACGCCCCCACAGCCCGATTAAACGCCTTACTGTTTTTCGCCGCGATAAAATGATCTCCCTTCAGCAGGCAGAGCTGCCCTTCCGGCAGTCCTGCGGCAATCTGGCGGGTGTGGGCCTCCCGGATCATATCCCTGGTTCCGGCGATGACCAGCACAGGCATGGACAGCTTTTTCAGTGCCGCCGCCGGGATGTGAGGCTGACGGATCATCAGCGCCAGCAGCTCTTCCTTCTTTTTCAGGCTGCTGTCCTGCTTCCGGCAAACCCGGCGCCGCAGCCAGACTGTCCCGTAGGCTGCCCCGATCGGGATATAAACCGACATTTTCATGCCGAAGGGATTCAGATTGGCCCCGTTGAGAACCAGCTTCCGGACATACCCCGGATATTTCAGGGCAAAGATCAGGGCAATGTTTCCTCCATCGCTGAAGCCCAGCAGGCAGATTTTTTTCAGTCCTCTCTGATCCAGGAAATTCTTCAGGTCGTCAGCGAACTGTTCCAGGGTAAAGGGCCGGTTCCCTCTGGGGGAGCGGCCGTGTCCTCTGGTGTCCACCGCAATCACCCGGTACTTTTTACGGAAATATTCCATCTGTTTCTCAAAATAGCCGCCGTCCTCTCCGTTTCCGTGAAGGAGCACCAGCGGCTCCCCTTCGCCTGCCTCCCGGCAGTATAATGTAATTCCCATCCCATCTCCTCCTTTTATCCCGGATCTTATCCCATATCCAGCCTTACTCCAGATCAAAATCAAACAAAGAAATCTGGTTCGTATTTGGCAGATCCCCAAACATGCCCATATCTGACATCAGATCGATGACAGACTTGGGCACCTTAGTCCGCTGCCAGAAATCTTCTTTTGACAGAAATTTTCCCTGTCTGGCCGCTTCCACGACTGCCTCTGCCGCCTTGTCTCCCAGACCGTCAATACTGCTCAGGGAGGGCATGATCTTCCCGTCAATCACCTGAAACCGGCTGGCCTGGGCCCGATAAATATCAATGGGCATAAATTCATAGCCTCTGGCATACATCTCCTGGACGATCCGCATATCCCGCATGGAATCCTGCTCCTTTTTCGTCAGCTTATCCTGGTTCCGCTTATAGTTTTCCAGGTTCCGCTCCAGCTTATCCCTGCCCTGGCACATCAGTTCATAGGAAAAGCCGGATGCCCGGATGCTGAAAAAGGCAGCGTAGTATGCCAGCGGATAAAAGATCTTGCAGTAGGCGATCCGCCATGCCATCATGACATAGGCCGCCGCGTGGGCCTTGGGGAACATATATTTAATCTTTTTACAGGATTCAATGTACCAGTCGGGCACATCCGCCCCCTTCATGGCTTCCTCCCACTCCGGCTTCAGCCCCTTGCCCTTCCGGACGCTCTCCATGATGGTGAAGGACAGCTCTGAATCCAGCCCTTTATTAATCAGATAAATCATAATATCATCCCGGGTACAGATGGCTGTCTGAATGGTAGCCGTCCCATCCAGGATCAGGGTCTGGGCATTGCCCAGCCACACATCGGTGCCGTGGGCCAGGCCGGCGATCCGCACCAGATCGGAGAAATATTTTGGCTTAGTATCCATCAGCATCTGCATGGCAAAATCGGTGCCGAACTCCGGCACACCCAGAGCCCCCAGCTGACAGCCGCCGATATCATCCGGAGTAATGCCCAGGGCGCTGGTATTCTGGAACAGGCTCATCACCTCCGGGGAATCCAGGGGGATGGTCTTTGCGTCCAGGCCGGTGATATCCTCCAGCATACGGATCATGGTAGGATCATCATGGCCCAGTATATCCAGCTTCAGCAGGTTGTGGTCAATGGAATGGTAATCAAAATGGGTGGTTACCGTTTTCGTTGTCATATCATTGGCCGGCCGCTGAATCGGGGTAAAGGAATAGATCTCCTCCCCGTGGGGCATGACAATGATACCTCCGGGATGCTGTCCGGTGGTGCGTTTAACCCCCACACAGCCCTGGACAATCCGGTTGATTTCACATTTCCGCTTCTGAATCCCCTTTTCCTCAAAGTAATTCTTCACATAGCCGAAGGCGGTTTTATCCGCCAGGGTACCGATAGTCCCGGCCCGGAAAGTATGCCCTTTGCCGAAGATCACCTCCGTATAATCATGGGCCTGGCTCTGGTATTCTCCTGAGAAGTTCAGGTCAATATCCGGCTCCTTATTGCCCTTAAATCCCAGGAAGGTCTCGAAAGGAATGTCAAAGCCGTCCTTTTTCAGCTTTTCCCCGCAGACCGGACAGATCCGGTCCGGCATATCGCAGCCGCCCATGCCGGAAAACTGTTTCACTTCCTCCGAATCAAAGTCATAATAATGGCAGGAGGAGCAGTAGTAATGGGGCGGCAGGGGATTTACCTCGGTAATTCCCGCCATTGTGGCCACAAAAGAGGAACCCACCGACCCGCGGGATCCTACCAGGTAGCCGTCCTCATTGGATTTGTGCACCAGCTTCTGGGCGATGATGTACATAACCGCAAAGCCGTTGCCGATAATGGAGGTCAGTTCCCTCTCCAGCCGTTCTACTACGATATCCGGCAGAGTTTCCCCATATTTTTCATGGGCAGTGTCATAGCAGATCTTCCGCAGAGTTTTGTCTGAGTCCGGAATCACCGGCGGACACTTGTCCGGCCGCACCGGCGCGATCTTCTCGCACTGGTCGGCAATCAGGTTGGTATTGGTGATCACCACTTCTTCCGCCTTCTCGCTGCCCAGATACTGGAACTCCTCCAGCATCTCTTCCGTAGTGCGCAGATACAGAGGCGGCTGTTCATCCGCGTCGGAGAACCCCTTTCCCGCCAGGATAATCCGCCGGTAAATCTCATCCTCCGGGTCGATAAAGTGAACGTCTCCGGTAGCCACCACCGGCTTGTGAAACTGTTCACCCAGGGCAACGATCTTCCGGTTCAGGTCCCGCAGATCCTCCTCGGAATTCAGGCCATATTTCTCGTCCCGCAGCATGAACTGGTTATTGCCGATGGGCTGTATCTCCAGGTAGTCGTAAAACTTCACCAACCGGGAGATTTCCGCGTCCTCCGCCCCGCCGCGCACTGCCTGGAACAGTTCTCCCGCCTCGCAGGCAGAGCCGATAATCAGCCCTTCCCGGTACTGCTCCAGCAGTGTCTTGGGAATTCTGGGCCGGCGGGCATAGTAGGTAATATGAGATTCTGACACCAGGCGGTAGAGATTGACCCGTCCCGTATCATTTTTCGCCAGGATAATCACATGATACATCGGCAGCTTCTTGATCAGCTCCGGATCCGGCTGGCCGGTCTCATTCAGCTGATCCAGGTTTTCCACCCCCCGCTCCGCCAGCATCTTAACAAACTCCAGGAAAATATACGCCGTACACTCCGCATCGTCCACAGCCCTGTGATGGTTTTCCAGGGAAATGTTCAGATGGCGGGCGATGGTGTCCAGCTTAAACCGTTTCAAACCGGGAAGAAGCATACGGGCCAGACTGACAGTATCTACCACAGTGGGCGAAAATTCCAGCCCCAGGTTCTGGGCTTTATGAGCCACAAATCCCACGTCGAAATCCGCGTTGTGGGCCACCACTGCACAGTCCCGGCAGAATTCAAGAAACTGTGGAAGAATGTTTTCAACCCCCGGCGCCTCCGCCACCATGGAATCATTGATTCCTGTCAGGTTCTCGATCTCGAAGGAGATGGGCACCCTGGGATTGACAAAGGTGGAAAACCGGTCGATGATCTCACCGTCCTGCACCTTCACCGCACCGATCTCGATGATCTCATGGTGGACAGGCGTCAGGCCGGTGGTCTCCAGGTCAAATACCACATAGGTGTCCCGCAGGCTCTGTCCCCGGGAGCGGACCACCATCTCCTTTTTGTCATCCACCAGATAGCCTTCCATCCCGTAGATCACCTTAAAAGGATCCTTGTCCCCCACCGTGTGGTAAGCCTCTGTAAAGCCCTGCACCACTCCGTGGTCTGTGATGGCCAGCGCTGTATGCCCCCATTCCTTTGCCCGGTTCAGGATGTCCTCCACACCGCCTACCGCGTCCATCTCACTCATCTTCGTATGGCAGTGGAGCTCCACCCGTTTTTTCTCACTGTGATCCATCCGGTGGCTGCCGGGGGTAAACTGGGCTTTTTTAATGCCCACCACAGAGGAGACGGACAGCTCATGGTCGAACCGGTCCAGGGTGGTCAGCCCCTTTATGCTGAGGCTGACGCCCTTTTTCAGAAACTCCCGGATTCCATCGATCCGTTCTGCCTTGATGAACATTTTAACCGCGATGGAATCGGTGCCGTCATAGACATCAAATATCACCATGAAATTCCCGGTCCGCAGCTCCCGCTCTTCCAGCTGGATTACCTGGCCGGTAATCACGATCTCACCCATCTCGCCCTGGACATCAGCCAGCTTGATGGGCGGGTCATTAAAATCTCTGCCGTAGAGGACGTCCGGATTATCCGACTTTTTCGACCGGTAGAAGCCGCTTTTCTTCTCCCCGGACCATTTTCTGCGGCCTTTTTCCTCTCCGGCTCCCTTTTTTTCCTTTTCTTCCTTTGCCCTGGGCTTTTCCTTTTCTTTCTTCTCGGCAGCCGGCTGGGCAGGCTGTACCGGGCGGGGCGCTTCACTCCAGGGAAGGGGCTCATAATCCCCTGCCGCCGGCAGCAGTTCCTGGGCTTCCTCTTTCTTCTTTTCCGGCTGCTGGTAGAGGAACTGCACTTCGATGCCGAAGCCGCAGCGCTCGTTAAACACCTTTTCCAGCACCCGCTTCAGCTCCCGGCTCCGCTCATGCTGCACCAGCCCCTCGGTCACCGTCATCTGCAGCAGATCCGGCTCCGGAAACTCCAGGCGGGCCTTGCGAAACATCTGGTAATCCAGCATACTGTAGTGCTTCAGCTCCAGCAGGATGCTGTCCCTGTAAACGTCCATCAGAGTCTGGGGCGTATACTGGCTGGACAGCTGGTATTTCTCCATAATCCTGACCACGATCTCCTTATTGGGAAACATCTGCTTCTTGATGTTGGCTTCCAATACATAGATATTCTTTTTCGGAATCAGTCTCTGAGACAAAATGTAAATACGAAGGGTGGTTCTGTCTTTCGACAGCACCACCTTTTCCACTTCCACCAGATTCAGAATCTCCCTCAGGTCATCTCCCACCTGAAGGTCCGGAATCACTTCCATAAACTTCTTCGACATATGTAACCGCCCTTCAGTCCTTCCGTCCCGCCAGCTGATCCAGTTCCGCCTTCAGCGCCGGCAGCAGTTCTGCCTCCGGCATCTTCCGCACTGTCTCTCCCTTTTTGATCAGGATACCCACGCCGTCGCCGCCGGCGATTCCCAGATCTGCCTCCCTGGCCTCTCCCGGGCCGTTTACCACACAGCCCATCACCGCCAGCTTAATATCCAGCTCATCATAACCTGCTGCCAGCGTTTCCACCTGATTGGCCAGGCCGATCAGATCGATCTTCGTCCTGCCGCAGGTAGGACAGGATACCACCTCGATACCCCCTTTGCGCAGCCCCAGGGTTTTCAGAATCTTCTTCGCCGTCTTCACCTCTTCCGCCGGGTCCCCTGTCAGGGAAACCCGGATGGTGTCGCCGATGCCCTGATAGAGGATAATGCCCAGACCTACAGAGGATTTGATATTTCCGCTGTACAGCGTCCCCGCCTCTGTGATGCCCACATGGAGAGGATACCGTGTCTTTTGGGCAATCAGTTCATGAGCTCTGACACACATCATCACATCCGAGGATTTGATGCTGATCACCAGGTTATCATACCCCATCTTTTCAATCATAGCAGTCTTCTCCAGGGCGCTTTCCACCAGCCCTTCTGCCGTCACATGGCCATATTTCTCGATAAACCGCTTTTCCAGGGAGCCGCTGTTGACCCCCACCCGGATGGGAATACGCAGGCTTTTCGCCTTCTCCACCACCGCATTTATCCGCTCTTCACTGCCGATATTCCCCGGATTGATCCGGATTTTATCTGCCCCATGCTCCATGGCGGCGATGGCCAGCTTATAGTCGAAATGAATGTCTGCCACCAGCGGGATCTGGATCTGATTTTTGATCTCCTCCAGCGCCCGGGCCGCCTCCATCGTGGGCACCGCCACCCGGATAATCTCACAGCCCACATCCGTCAGACGCCTGATCTGTTCCACAGTCGCCCGGACATCCTCCGTTTTTGTATTGCACATGGACTGGATCAGAACCGGATTTCCGCCGCCGATCACCCGGTTCCCGATCCGCACCTCTCTTGTATTCATTCGATTCATCATCACATCTCCCCCGTTTCCATCCCGCGGTATCCCGGCAGTATTCTCTCTGCGGCACCTGCGGGCTGTTTTTTGCACTGCACATGTGCTCATTCTCATTTTCACAGCATTCTGACAATATCCTGATACAGAACCACCACCATCAGCACCATGAGAAGGGCCATGCCCGCCATATGAACCATACCCTCTTTCTCCGGATCAATGGGCTTGCCCCGGATCAGTTCTATGAGAAAGAAGAAAATACGTCCGCCGTCCAGTGCCGGCAAAGGCAGCAGGTTCACCACACCCAGGTTGGCGCTGAGAAGGATGGAGAAATTAAAGAGATTCAGGAACACATACAGCATACCGTCCTGACTGCTCTCCTCCACCATATCCGACATCGTGCTCACCAAACCCACCGGCCCCGTCATAGACTCCATGCCGATCTGTCCCTGCACCAGCATCCGCAGAGACGTTATCGTATAATCGATCCAGTACTTCACCTCATAAGCGCTGTACATCAGTGTCTCTCCGACTGAAGTCTTATCCCGCAGCCCCGACACCTGGATCCCCATCATATAGGTTCCGGTCTCATCATTATATTTCGGCGTCAGAGATACCTGATGCTCCTGACCGTCCCGTTCGTATGTCACCAGCAGATCTTCCTGGGGATGAAGCGCCAGATACAGGCTGACATCCCGGTATATGACGATTTTCTTTCCATTAATCTCCGTGATTCGGTCTCCCGCCTGCATGCCGGCTTCCTGGGCAGGGAAGCCGTCCACCACGCCGTTGAGCACCGGCCGGTCGATCCCCACCGTTCCGATGACAATCACCGCCAGCACAAAGGCCAGCAGGAAATTAAAGACCGGCCCGGCGGCGATCACCGCGATTCTGGCCCACACTGATTTATTCCGGAAGCTTTTCTCCGGAATCACATCCTCTTCCTCCGCCAGTTCATCCATCATCATGCAGGAGCCGCCGAAGGGGATGCACTTAATGGCATAGGTAGTTTCCCCTTTTTTGAAGCTGATCAGCTTCGGTCCGAATCCCAGGGAAAATTCCAGTACGCCGATGCCGTTTTTCTTAGCCAGAAGAAAATGTCCCAGCTCATGTACAAAGATAATCATCCCAAATACCAGAATCGGCAAAAGGATATTCAATCATTCCACCTGCTTTCTAATAATTCATAAGTTGCTGCCTCGCTGTCCAGGATTTCCTCCACTGAAGGATGAGGAATCTTATGATGGGCAGCCATAGCTTCTTCTATCATATCTGTAATATCTAAAAATCCGGTTTTGTGATCCAGGAACCGGCTCACAGCCCACTCATTAGCCGCATTAAAAACAGTAGGAACCGATCCGCCGGCCCTTCCTGCCTGATAAGCCAGCGCAAGGCCTTTGAAATTTTCCGGATCAGGCGCCTCAAAGGTTATTTTGCCCAATGCTGCGAAGTCTAACCGGGAACCGGGCAAATCTCTCCGTTCTTTTTCATACAGGGCATACTGGATGGGCAGTTTCATGTCCGGCGTACCCAGCTGGGCGATAATCCCGCCGTCCACAAATTCCACCATAGAATGGATCACGCTCTGAGGCTGAATCACCACCTCAATTCTGTCAAAATCCACATCAAACAGCCACCTGGCTTCCATCACCTCCAGCCCCTTGTTCACCATCGTAGCAGAATCGATGGTAATCTTTTTTCCCATGGACCAGTTGGGATGTTTCAGAGCATCCTCCACTTTCACATTTTTCATCTGTTCCCTGGTCCATCCGCGGAAAGGTCCGCCGGACGCAGTCAGCAGAATCCTGGATATCCGTAAAGGGTCTTCGCCCTTAAGAGACTGAAAAATCGCACTGTGCTCACTGTCTACAGGATAGATTTTCACCCCTTTTTCCTTTGCCATCGGCATAATCAGATGGCCGGCTGTCACCAGGGTCTCCTTATTGGCCAGAGCAATATCCTTTCCGGCCCGGATCGCCGCGATCGTGGGACGAATGCCAATCATACCCACCACAGCGGTAACCACCATATCCGCCTCCTCCATGACTGCCGCTTCCAGCAGCCCTTCCATACCGGACACCACCTTCACCGGCGTATCCCGGAGGCTGAGCGCCAGTTCTTCTGCCTTCTTTTCATCCCAGACACAGACCAGCCGGGGCAGAAACTCTCTTGCCTGTGCTTCCAGCAGCGTAATGTTCCTGCCGGCCGCCAAAGCCACTGGCTGAATGTCTTTATGATAGCGTACAATCTCCAGGGTCTGTGTTCCAATAGAACCGGTTGACCCTAAAATGACGATATGTTTCATCTGTTTTTCTCTGCCTTTCTCTTATGCTTTTAACGAAGCAGCAGCGGGAAGATCTCACTTCCATGCTGGACGCATAAAATCGTAAAATAGATAGCCGGCGCCACAAAAATCACGCTGTCGAACCGATCCAGAATACCTCCGTGGCCAGGTATCAATGTCCCGTAATCCTTCACATCGTGATTGCGCTTGATGGCGGAAGCTGCCAGATCTCCAATCTGAGAGATCACAGCGCCTACCAGACAGATAACGGCACATCCCAGCACATCATTCTGAAGAGGCATCTGCGCGGCAAAGATACCGCCATAAACAGCTCCCAACAGAACAGCCCCCAACACGCCGCCCACAGCACCTTCCACTGATTTTTTCGGGCTGAGGACCGGGGCCATCTTATGTTTCCCGAAAAGCATACCGGCACAGTAGGCGCAGGTATCGCAGCCCCAGGAACTTAAAAATATCAGCCACACCAGATAGCCGCGATCCAGCATTCGGGTCAGATAGATATACATCAGCATCACATTCACATAAAACAGACCGAAAAAAGCCAGCACCGCCTGCTCTGTCCGATATCTTGGAAAAGAAAATACATAAACTGCCAGAAATAGAATTAAAAACAGACAGAAAAAAGAAACCGGCATCCGATCGGATTCAGAGGAGAACAGAAGGCCCAGGCTATAACAGAACGCTGAAATATATCCCACGGCACCCAGAGGCGTCTTATGGATCTTCACTACCCGGTACAGTTCATACAGACCGATCATAGAAATCACCGTCAGGCACCCCCACAGCCAGGTTCCTCCCGCAACGATAAAAATCACCGCTAATACTACTAATATGATGCCGCTGCGCAATCTAATCCAAAACATGCTATTTTACGCCTCCAAAACGTCTGTCTCTCTGGTTATATTTTTCGATGGCCTTCACCAGCTCATCTTTATTAAAATCCGGCCAAAGGACATCCGTAAAATAAAATTCTGTGTAAGCCAGCTGCCACAGCAGATAATTGGACAGACGCTGTTCTCCGCTGGTACGAATCAGCAGATCCGGATCAGGAATCCCCGCAGTGTCCAGATAGGAAGAAAAGACCTGCTCATTCAGAGTCTCCGGGGACAGCTGCCCCTCCCGGCAGTCTTTCAGCATTTTCTGCGCGGCCCGGACAATCTCGTCCCGGCTGCCATAATTGACAGCAATTACAAAAGTAAGGCCTGTATTCTCCCTGGTCTCATCCTCCAGCCGGTTAATGCCCGCAATAATGTCGTCTGCAAACCTGCTCCGCTCACCGATCATCTTTACCCGCACATTGTTCTTTTTCGCAATATTCAGAAGCCGCTTCATATAATAGCGGAAAAGCTGCATCAAGGCGCCTACTTCCTCTGCGTCCCGCTTCCAGTTTTCTGTGGAAAACCCATATACGGTCAGATACTGTATCCCCAGCCGGGCTGCATCCTCCACCGTTTGTTCCACCACCTTACACCCTTCCACATGCCCCATATTCCGAGGCAGTCCTCTTTTCTTTGCCCAGCGGCCATTGCCGTCCAGTATAATCGCCACATGGGCGGGAATTTTTAACTCATCCATCTGTTTTCTCCCATCTGTTTAACACTCGCCCTCGAGTCTTCCTCCGTCTGATAAAAGGGGGGGCCGTCTCCATGACAGCCGCTACCGTCATCAAACAGTCCCCCTGAAAAGCTACTTCTTAAACCGTCAGAATCTCTTTCGTCTTTTCCTCAATCTCTTTATCAATTTTGGCAATATATTTGTCAGTGGTTTTCTGCATATCCTCTTCCGCGATCTTCTGCTCATCCTCGGAAATCTCACCGGCCTTCTGAGCCTTCTTAATGGTGTCCATGGCATCCCGGCGGATATTTCTTACAGCCACCTTCGCATTATCGCCTTTCTTCTTAACGTCCTTCGCCAGTTCTTTTCTGCGGTCCTCTGTCAGCTCCGGAAAGATCAGGCGGATCGCAGTCCCGTCATTGCTGGGATTGATGCCCAGATCCGATGTCAGAATCGCCTTCTCGATTGCCTTCATCGATGTCTTGTCCCAAGGCTGAATGAGAATCATTCTCGCTTCAGGAACAGACACATTCGCCATCTGCTGAATAGGTGTGGGAGCGCCATAGTAATCCACTCTGATCCTGTCAAGCACATGGGGATTGGCGCGTCCTGCCCGTATACCCCGATATTCCTGAACCAGCGCATTCAGGCTCTTCTCCATCTTTTCTTCAAATTCCAGTAATTTTTCTTCCATTCTTTTCAATCCTCCGCTCTTTCTATTCTTCCCTTCCGGGGACCTTCCCTGTCATACAGTCACTACAGTGCCTGTTATCTTTCCCTTCATGGCGTTCACAATGCTGTCCCTTTCATCCAGTCCAAAAACTGCCATCGGCATACGATTCTCCATACACATGATAGACGCTGTCAGGTCCACCACCGCCAGCTGCCTATCGATCACTTCCTGAATGGAAACCCTGTCATATTTTTTCGCCCCGGGGTTTACTCTGGGATCACTGTCGTACACACCATCTATAGACTTCGCCAGCAGGATCATATCTGCCTCCATCTCAATCGCCCGCAGCACAACGCCGGTATCGGTGGAAAAATAGGGATGTCCTGTCCCACCGGCAAAAAACACGATCCGGCCTTCCGCAAAGCATTCCTCTGCCCGGTCCTTTGAAAAAAGTTCTGTCATGGCACCGCAGGCAAAAGGAGTAAAAATCTGAGTTTTCATCCCTGCGGAACGGAAAATCTCCGACACGTAGATGGCATTCATAACTGTAGCAAGCATGCCGATCTGATCTGCTTTCGTCCGGTCTATTGCTTCACTGGTACGGCCGCGCCAAAAATTTCCGCCTCCGATTACAACACCAATCTGTATGCCTTCCCTTGCTGACAGTTCCACCTGTCTGGCCACCTCCCGGCATACCGTCTCGTCAAAGCCCATCTTCTTATCACCGGCCAGCGCCTCTCCGCTCAGCTTCAGCAGGACTCTTTTTGCTTTTTCCATATTCGCTACCTCGTATTTCACTCTTTTTAACGACAGAAATATCCTCTGGTCTTTCCTACTTATTATAACACAAATCGGCCAATTGTAAATGAAAAGAATCCCCTTTACGGCTGGTCTTGAGCAGAAAAATATCTGAACGCCAGCTCATAGGTCCGCTCTCTGGTTGTCTCTGTCAGAGAACGGGTATAGGCCAGCTGACGGCCGGTTTCCGATGTGGCGGAAGCGGAATCCTTCTGGGCTTTGGCATCCCGGTCCTTGATCCACTGTCGCTCTTCCATTTTCAGTTCCTCTGCCTCCTCATCTGACAGACTATCCCTCAATACTGGATAGATCCGGTTCAGTTCATCATCCCACAGACGGTAAGCGTAATTCTCCGCCTCCTGGGTTTCCGCAGCTGACGCACCCTCTGCTTTCGCGTAAATCATCTCCACCTCCACCGCAATCTCGCCCAGATATTTTATATACGTTTCCTGACTGGAAAAAGACGAATCAGCCCATTCCTCCCTGTCCCCGCCAGACAGTGACACCGACACCTCCTCAGTCTCAATCACGACAAAGGTATCCGTTTCCTCATCAGAGGCAGTCTCTCTCTTTGCCAGATCTTCCTCTTGTGTCCCTCCTTGCCGGGATTCATTCTTCCCTTCTGTCCCGGCCTCTTCCGGTGTCAGCACCTGCGCGGCTCCGGCCACAGCGCCGCCCGGTTCCATCTCATTCGGCAGGCTGTTATCTTCCGTCTCTGACGAAGACATCAAAGAATCCCCGCCCTGGATGCCATCCGCCACAATTTCCACCTGCGCACCGGCAGCCTCATCGCCCCGGCTGGCATGATAACGGCTGATCAAGTAACACCTCAGGCTGAGCGTGCTGAACATACCCAGACAGATAAGGCCAAAAATCACCGCAATAATTTTGATTCTTCTAGGAGTCATAGGCATTCCTCCCTTTAACCGTTTTCCACCTGATCAATTTCCCATGGACCGTGGTCTGCCGCATAGGTAGCCAGCTGGTCACACCGTTCATTCTCAGGATGGCCCGCATGTCCTTTCACCCACACAAACTGAACCTGATGAGGTTTTTTCGCTTCCAGCAGCCGTTTCCACAGGTCAATATTTTTTACCGGCTCGTTCTTTCCCCGTTTCCAGCCTTTTTTGATCCAGCCGTCGATCCAGTGCTGATTAAAAGCATTCACCAGATAAGAAGAATCGGAATACAGCGTCACCTGACAGGGCCGGTTCAGTGCTTCCAGCCCGGCGATGGCCGCCATCAGTTCCATCCGATTATTGGTCGTTTTTTCATACCCCCGGGATAATTCCCGCTCATGGAGATTTCCCTTCGGGTCCACATACTGAAGAACAGTCCCGTATCCTCCCGGCCCGTCGGGATTCCCTCTGGCAGCTCCGTCTGTATATATGGTTACATTCACAGCTTCCACTCTCCTGTTTTCACAAAATGCTCGGCAGTATCTTCCGCCTCCCGGATAATCCGGCTGTCATATCCCATCAGCGCCAGCAGGCGGATGGCATTGCGGGAAACAGCCCGTCCGGGGATCAGGCGATAGGGGAAATAAATGTCTTTCTCCCCGATCTGCTCCTCAAAATGATAATTATGATAAAGTTTTTCCAGCAGGTGGGTCAACTCAATATCATGGGTAGCGGCAAAACAAAACACCTGCCTGTCGGGCAGGCTCTTCAGAATCTGGGAGGAAGCGGCAATCCGCTCCACCGTATTGGTGCCCCGCAGCACCTCATCCACAAAGCACAGCACCGGAATATCCCCCCTCGCCTGGTCCAGAATCCGCTTCAGCGCCCTGATCTCCACGATATAATAGCTCTCCGCGCTCTGAATATCATCTTTCAGCGCCATGGACGAATAAATTTTATAAAAACGGCCCCTGTAGGAATCTGCCAGGCAGGTCACAATGGTTTGGGCCAGCAGCGCGTTGATTGCCGCCGTTTTCAGGAAAGTGGATTTTCCGGAAGCGTTAGAACCGGTAATCAGCACTGAATGATCCTCATCAATGCTGTTTTTTACCGGGTCAGTCAGCAGCGAATGGTACATATTATGTCCGGCGTAGCCCAGCGGTCCCTCCTCATACAGTTCCGGAACTGCCCAGGCCTCCAAACTCTCCCGGTAAGAAGCCGCCGCAATGCAGGCCTCCAGCATTCCCAGAGACTCAAACAGCTCTGCAATCTGGGCCTCATGGGCCGCCACATAGCGCCTGACCGCCTCAAAGGCAATCAGATCCACATGAAGCAGCATACGAACGTAATCCATCAGCATGTCCTGCAGGGAAACCGCATATGCCTCCCGGTACTGGATCAGTCCGGCATATTTTTTGATTTTATGAAACACTGCCCCCGCCTTTTTGGCTCTGTCGCCATAAGCCTTCGCTTCCCCGCCGCAGAGGGGCTGAATCCGGGAGGCGCCGTCCGCCATGGCCAGCAGATAGCCGATGCAGGAAAAATAGGGTTCCACCTCCGGCTTCAGCTGGTAATAGGTGTAAATATTAAATCCCACCACCATAATCATACACAAAATAAAAACCGAAGGCTGGATCAGCAGACCGGCCAGCGCAGCCACAAGGGCCAGAGCCTGAATCCAGTGGCGGATGGGGCTCTTTGGTGTCAGCTGAGCGAAGCGGAACATATAGTCCGCCAGCGCGATCTTGCGCACCCTGCCCATCCGGCAGTATTCCAGCTGAATCTGCTCCCGCTGCTCTGTCTCCTGCTGAAAATGACAGATCAGCCGCTCCCGCCGGTCTGTCTCTTTCCTGGAAAACAGCGGCCTGCGCATCATATCATAAAGGAACTCTTCGCCTGCCGATGAATAGGTTCTGTTTATTTTCCGGAACACCTGATCCATATTCAGATCATTCCATGTGATATCGTCAATAACGAAGGTACTGTCCTCTTCTTTTTCCTGCTTCCAGTAAAAGTAATGGGAGATCCGTTCATATTCCTCCCAGGAATATTCCCGGCGGGCCTCCTGTCCCCAATCTGCCCGGATTTTCTGAAGCGTCTGCCGGCGCCGCTGCGCCTTCTGCGCCCGGCTGTACAC
This sequence comes from Candidatus Paralachnospira sangeri, assembly GCA_904397815.1. GTDB lineage: Bacteria > Bacillota > Clostridia > Lachnospirales > Lachnospiraceae > Paralachnospira_A > Paralachnospira_A sangeri. The sequence continues at coordinate 11,282 of CAJFOT010000112.1, read as the reverse complement.
TGCCAGCGCCGCCAGCAGCAGGAGAATCACCCACACCGCAGTCATACCGGCAGTCCTCCCATCTTTCCGATAGCCTCAGCCACCAGCCGCTGAAAGGCATCAGCCACCCGGTCCGCCGCCTGCTGTACCTCCTCGTGGCACAGAGGCCGGTCTGTCATGCCGCAGCCCAGATTGGTAATGCAGGAAATGCCGCATATCTTCATGCCCATATGGTTGGCGGCAGCCGCCTCGCAGGCAGTGCTCATTCCTACAGCGTCAGCACCCAGCAGACGGGCCATCTTCACCTCGTGAGGCGTCTCATAGGCCGGGCCGCTGAACTGAAGATACACTCCTTCCGCCAGGGGAATCTCCAGGCTGCGAGCTGTCTGCCTGAGAATCTCCTGGAGCGCCGGGTCGTATACCCTGCTCATATCCGGGAACCGGGTTCCCAGTTCCTCCAGATTCTCTCCCCGCAGAGGAGAAGGCACAAAAGAAGCAATATGGTCTGTAATCATCATCAGCGCCCCTTCTGCAAACTCCTGACGCAGGCCGCCGGCAGCATTGGTCAGGAAGAGGATCCGCGCCCCCATCAGTTTCATCAGACGAATGGGCAGAACCACATCCGAAATCTCATATCCCTCATAATAGTGGACCCTGCCCTGCATCATCACCACAGGTGTTCCATTCACATGAGCAAAGAGAAAACGCCCCTCATGCCCGGGAACCGTAGAGACAGGAAATCCCGGGATCTCCTCATAGGGAATCACGCCCTCCGTCTGAAAACGCTCTCCAAAACCGCCAAGGCCGGAGCCCAGCACCAGGGCCACCTTCGGAACAAAGGGAATCCGCTCTTTCACAGTCTGAAAACAGCCCATCAATTTCTCGTATACAGGATTGCCGGTTTCCGACATAAACATCCTCCTTCCGGCTTCCGCCAGTTCTTTGGATTTATTCTACCATAGTTTGCCCGGGAACGGTAGCCCAAACCAAAATTGAAAGAAATTGTTAAACTTCTGGGAAGATTTTTTTAACATTATGGGACGAGCCTGGCGGGAGGGGTGGCGGTGGATACAAGGGGCGGGGAATGAGGATGGGCGGCGGGCAGAGGCTGTCTCAGGGGATGGGGATGGAGGCAGACTTTGTTCCCGGCCTGAACAAATACTAAAGAAAACAGCGGCCCGGTTTTACAGAACCGGCTTTATATGAAGAAAAATCCTGATGATTTTTCTTCATGAAAGCCTCAGAAATGAGCGTTGTGCGCTCATTTCTGTCTGTAAAACCGGGCCGCTGTTTTCTAAGTATTTGTAATCATGCCTCCACATGTCTGCCTCCATCCCCATCCCCTGAGACAGCCCCTGCCCGCCGCCCATCCTCATCCCCCGCCCCTTGTATCCACCGTCACCCCTCCCGCCAGGTTCTGTTTACTGGATGCCGAAAAAATAAAAAAACTTCCCAGAAGCCGGCGACTGCCGGAAGCTGTTTCCGGTTTGTTGCTTACCTGTCTGTTGCTTACCTGCTGGAAGTTATCGAATGTAAAATAATAAAAACCGAGTTGGGGCCATCCTGTATTTTTCATTTATTAACAGCGGCCAGTATGCAGAACCGCCTGTTTAAAGGAGATCTGCCATCTCCAGCACCAGCCTCTCGCTGTCATCCCATCCCAGGCAGGGATCGGTGATGGATTTGCCGTAGACATGGTCTCCGATATGCTGACTGCCTTCTTCCAGATAGCTCTCGATCATAACTCCTTTGACCAGCCGGGCCACATCCTGACTGTGACGGCAGCTGTGAAGAACTTCTTTTACGATGCGGATCTGCTCTTTATACTGCTTGCCGGAATTGGAATGGTTGGCGTCCACGATGCAGGCGGGGTTTTTATATTCCCGCTTCTGATACATTTCCACCACATGAATCAGATCCTCATAATGATAGTTGGGAATGTTCTGCCCATGCTGATTGGTCGCGCCTCTGAGGATGGTGTGCACCAGGTCATTTCCATCGGTATGCACTTCCCAGCCCCGGAAGATAAATGCGTGTTTGCTCTGTCCGGCGGTTACAGAATTCATCATAACAGACAGATCTCCGCTGGTGGGATTTTTCATGCCCACCGGCACGTCGATGCCGCTGGCGGTCAGGCGATGCTGCTGGTTTTCTACTGAGCGGGCGCCGACAGCCACATAGGAAAGCACATCTGACAGATACCAGAAATTCTCAGGATAAAGCATTTCATCTGCCGGCGTGAGGCCGGATTCCTGGATCGCCCGCATGTGAAGCTTGCGGATGGCGACGACGCCCTCCAGCAGATTTGGCTTTTTCTCCGGATCCGGCTGGTGAAGCAGTCCTTTATATCCCTCCCCTGTAGTTCTGGGTTTGTTGGTGTAAATTCTCGGAATCAGAATGAGCCGGTCCTTTACCCGTTCCTGGAGCTTGGCCAGACGGCTGATATACTCACATACCGCGTCCACCCGGTCTGCCGAACAGGGGCCGATAATGACCAGAAACCTGTCATCCTCCCCTGTAAACACACGGCGGATCTCCTCATCTCTCTCGGCCTTTACTTTTTTCAGCTCCGCAGGCATGGGGAACTGTTCTTTAATCACCGCCGGTACCGGCAGCTTGCTGATAAATTCAAAACTCATACTATGTCACTCTTTCTACTGTAAATCTTACGGCTCCGGCGGCGGGAAACCCAAGGGCCAGCGCGACCGCTGCCGGCGCAGCTGTTCTGGTGGACATTATAATATATTTTTCCCCGGCAAACAAGAAAAAATTTACATCCCCTCCAAAAGCCGGATCAGGTCTTCCCTGGACAGGGCGGCAAAATTCCGTGGATCTCCGTCCACCACCTGGCTGGCCAGCCGGCCTTTCGCCTCCTGAAGCTTCAGGATATTTTCCTCGATGGTGTTCCTGGCAATCAGCTGATACACCATCACAGTATGCTTCTGCCCGATCCGGTGGGCCCGGTCTGTGGCCTGGTTCTGGGCAGCCGCGTTCCACCAGGGATCGTAATGAATCACGATGTCAGCGGCCGTCAGATTCAGTCCCACGCCGCCCGCTTTCAGAGAGATCAGAAATACCCGGACACTGTCCTCTCCGAAAGAAGATACCATCTGTTTCCGCTCCTGCTGACCGGTGCTGCCGGTCAGCAGATGATAGGAGATGCCCGCCTGATCCAGTCTGGCGGCAATCCGGCGCAGCATGGACGCAAACTGGGAGAAAACCAGTATCTTATGGCCGCCGGCTGCCCCATTTTCCACCAGTTCCATACATGCCTCCATCTTTGCGGATTCCCCCTGATAATTTTCATAGCACAGACCGGGATCGCAGCAAATCTGCCGCAGGCGGGTCAGACGGGTCAGCACCATCAGACGGTTTTGCCGGAATTCTCCGTCGCTTTCCTCTTCCAGCATCTCCTTCAGACGTACCGCAGCCGCTGTATACAGTTTTTTCTGTTCTCCTTCTATCTTCGCATACACCACATTTTCCACCTTTTCCGGCAGCTCCTGCAGTACATCCCCCTTTACCCGGCGCAGTATAAAGGGCCGGGTCAGACAGAGCAGGCGTGCCAGCGCCTCCTGGTCGCCGTCTCTGATAAGCGGGGTCTCAAACATCTGCCGGAAACGGCTGCTGGTATAAAGATAACCCGGCATGAGAAAGTCAAAAATACTCCACAATTCCTCCAGCCTGTTTTCTACCGGCGTCCCGGTGAGGGCAAAACGGGTCCGGGAGCGAACCGCCTTTACCGCCGCCGCGCATTTCGTTCTCTGATTTTTGATATACTGAGCCTCGTCAATGATATGATACCGGAAGATAATCGGTTCATACATGGCAATATCCCGTTTCAGCATGTCATAAGATGTGAGAACCAAATCATATTCCCGGACATGCTCCAGCAGCTGCTGCCGCGCCGGGCCTGTTCCCGTCACGGCCAGCACCCGCAAAGAAGGAGCGAAGCGGCGGCATTCCTGCTCCCAGTTGAAAACCAGAGATGACGGGCAGACCACCAGGGACGGGCTGCAGCGGCCCGGCTGTATCTGCTGTTCCCGCACCAGCAGGGCCAGTACCTGAATGGTCTTGCCCAGGCCCATATCATCGGCCAGGATACCGCCGAAGCCCAGGCGGTCCAGAGACGCCAGCCAGCAGAAACCCTTGACCTGATAGGGGCGCAGGATGCCCTTCAGCGTGTCCGGCACCTCTTCTTCCAGGCCGGTTCCCTCTCCTGTCACCAGAGCTTCCAACCCTTGAAGAAGCCGGTCCACGCCGCTGTCCTGCTGTCTTTTTGTTTCCTGACTCTGCTCCAGCAGCCAGTTGATATACCACAGCCGTCCGGCCGGCACCCGGGATATCCCCTGCCCGCCTTCCCCACAGTGAGACAGGGCCAGCAGCGTATCCGCCTCTTTTTCATTAATTTTCAGAAATGAGCCATCTTTCATTCTGTAATAGGCTCGTTTTTCTTCATATCGGCTGAGAATCTCTTTCAGATCTTCAGGTGGCAGCCCTTCCAGATCCACATCCAGGCTCAGCCATCCGCCCTTTAACGTCAGGTTTATCTGAACCGGCGGCATCTGCCAGGCTTCCAGCTCCCTGGCCTTCCGGCTCAGTTCTACGATACCCTCCTGTTCCAGTTCCCCGATTCCTTCCTCCATCAGTCTGTAAATGCCCTCTTCATCTCCATCGATCACCAGCTGACTGGATTTCACATAACGGGCGGTAAAATATTTTTTCAGAATATGGCTGATCCGCAGTTCTCTGACCTCGTCCCGGTAGTCCAGAAAGGGTGCCGGTTCCTGGAGCGGCGAGAAGGACACATCTCCATACCGGTAGGTCACCGACAGCGTCACTACATCCCCAGACGGACAGTCAATATAAAAATATGCCTGCAGGGGTTCCGGTTCCAGCCGGCTCAGACCCGATGCCCCCCTGCCCTCTTCGATGTCGCAGTACTGCCTGAGCACAGGCATCACCCCGGCCATAAAAGCAGGCAGTTCCCGTTTTCCCACTGCCAGCGGACCTGCTTCCGGAAGAGACAGCATCCCTTTCAGAAAGATCCCCATATCCCGGGAATAATCTGCCCCGCACATATACAGGCAGTCCCGGTCCAGCAGGTAAATTCTCCTGTCAGAGGAAAACATGGTAAACCTTCTGTCCAGGCTCACATAGATTCCTTCCTGCCCCTGTCCTTCCACAGAAAGCTTCAGGGCAGGCTCTCCTTCCGTCACCCGGACCAGACGGCTGTCATGTCGTTCTTCCATCTCCAGCGTTTTTCCCGCAAAGAGAGCAAAAAATGCATCCCTGTGGTTTTCATGCAGCAAAAGCGAACGGACAGCACCCTCCCGCCGGACGCCGCTCCCTGCGGCGCCGTCCCGGCTGACTGATTCTTCTGTCAGTCCGCAAACCATTTCCGCCAGCTTCCGGCTCTCCGGATCGAAGCCCTCCAGGTCATGATAAAAGCCGGCGTTTTTCCCATAAGCCATGTAAGCTCCGGTTCTGACACTATGGGCAAAGGCTTCCAAATCCCGGATCGGATATCCCTTTTTCCCGATCCGGAAGGAAACCCGTATCTGGCTGCCCTGAAGAACTGCATGCGGAATCAATGCAAGCAGCCCGCCGTTTTCTTCCGCCAGGATTTTCCCCTTCTCCCGGTCGGCATATCCTTTCAGGATTTCCCTCGTCTGGGGAGAAGTTATCACCCGTCTGTGCCCCTCTTTTTCCTGCATCTCCAAATAGGCAAAAACAGCGGCAGTGCCATGGCTGCACAGCTGCCCCTGCTTGTATGTCTCGGAGCAGCCGCACTGACAGCTGGCCACTCCGCCGTTTCTGATAAAAATCCTAGGCTGGCAGATCATTTCTCCATCCCGCACCCGGGCGGTGACATAGACTTCATTCTTCCAGAAGCTATCAGCCTGGCTCAGTTCTGTCATGCCGCCCTCATACAGCTGCTTTCCTTTCCGGAAGGTATCCTGATCCTTCGCCGCCTGTTCAATACTGTTCCGGGTAATCCGCATACATCCCTTTCTACATCCTGTCAGGAGCCCGGAAACCCAGCAGATCAATACAGGTTTCCAGCACTGTCCTGGTCAGGCCGATCAGGCCCATATAGCCCGCCCGCTTTTCTTCATCTTCCTCCGCAATAATCTTCGTCTCATGATAAAACTTGTTCAGTACGTTCGCCAGATCATAAATATACTGGCAGATCTTATGAGGAGCCATCTCCCGGCAGGCTGTCTCCAGCACCTCGTTCACCCTGGCCAGCTCCATCTGCAGTTCCTTTTCACAGCCGCTCGCGCAGCTCTGCAGAACAGGCTCCTTCCGGTTCCCCAGCTGGCTGTACCGGCTCTGGATGGATTTAATCCGCACAATGGTATACAGGATATAGGGACCTGTATTGCCCTCAAAGGACGTAAACCGGTCTACATCAAACACATAGTCCTTCGATGCCTGATTGGACAGATCGCCGTACTTGATGGCAGACAGCGCCACGATCTTCGCCGTCTCTCTGGCGTCCTGCTCTTCCACGGTCCGGTTCTCCATAATCTTCTTGTATACCGCATCCGTGATATCCTGGATCAGCGTTTCCAGCCGCATCACACCGCCTTCTCTCGTCTTAAAAGGTTTCCCGTCTTTTCCGTTCATCGTGCCGAAGCCAAGGAAAATCAGACGGGTTTCAGGTCTTACGATACCGGTTTTTCTGGCGCAACGGAACACCTGATTAAAATGCATTTCCTGCCGTTTATCCACCACATACAGCACCGTATCAGGATGGAACAGTTTCTCCCGTTCTACCAGGGTAGCCAGATCCGTAGTAGAATAGAGGGTGGCGCCGTCAGATTTCAGGATAATACAAGGAGGAACCTCCTTTGCGTCCGTCTCTTCCTTCACATCTACCACCAGCGCTCCCTGGCTCTCATAAGCGTAGCCGCCCTCCTTCATGGCTTTTACCATCTCAGGAATATAAGGCTGGGCATCACTCTCTTTCTTCCACAGGTCAAAGGTCACATCCAGCGCCTCATAATTGCGCTTCAGGTCACTCACTGATACATTCAGGATATGATCCCACAGCGCGCGGTAGCCCCGGTTTCCCTGCTGCAGCTTCACTGTGGCATCATGGGCCTTTTTGGCAAAGTTTTCATCCTCCTTCGCCTTTGCGCTGGCGCAGGGATAGATTTCCTCCAGCTCCGAGATGGTAAAGGGGGCCTTCTGGGGATATTCTCCGGTATAACTCTCGTCAAAATATACCAGATCCGGCTGCCGCTCCTTCACTTCCTCGATGATCAGCCCCATCTGCAGCCCCCAGTCGCCCAGATGGACATCGCCGATTACATGATACCCCATATAGCGGGAAACTCGCTTAATGCTCTCCCCGATAATGGCAGAGCGCAGATGACCCACGTGGAGAGGCTTCGCCACATTCGGTCCGCCGTAATCAATCACCATCGTCCGATCCTGTCCAATATTCTCACAGCCAAGATGTTCCTCCTGCTCCATCCGGCGCAGATAGTCTGCCAAAAATTCCGAACCGATCCTCAGGTTAATAAATCCCGGCTTCACCACCTGGACTTCAGAAAACACACCGCCTCCCTCTATACAATCTGCCACCTGCTGGGCAATCACAAAAGGAGCCTTTTTATACTGTTTCGCAGCCGCCATTGCGCCGTTGCACTGATATTCGCACAGATCCGGCCTGTTGGAGAGGGTAACCTTCCCCAGGGAAGGATCATAGCCTGCCCTCTCGAATCCTCTGGCCATCTCTTCTGTCAACAGATCAATTATTTTTTTCATAATACCTCCGCGCACTCTTCTGGTTCATCCTGCCGGGCAGGATTCTTTTTAAGATTATAGTACAAGGAATGGGAAAAATCCAGCATTTGTGTTTTTCTATTTCGAATTGTATTTCGGAATAGACCATTTGACGGATGCATGATATAATACGGGTGTGGATTTGTGCTATTTTTACAATACTGGAGGAAATTTCATGGAAAAAAAATATCTGACTCAGCTGGCCAAGCAGTTTCCAACCATTGCAAAGGCTTCTACTGAGATCATCAATCTGTCATCGATTCTGAATCTGCCCAAGGGGACAGAACATTTCGTGTCAGATCTTCACGGGGAGAACGAGCAGTTTCTCCATGTGCTGAAAAACGGCTCCGGCTCTGTAAAGCGAAAAATTGAAGAGGAATTCGGCAACTCCCTGAGCCAGAAGGACAAGCGGGCCCTGGCCACTCTGATCTATTATCCGGAGCAGAAGCTGGAACTGATCATGAAGGAGGAGGAGTCCATCGAGGACTGGTATAAGATCACCCTCCACCGTCTGATTATGATGGGGCGGCGGGTATCCTCCAAATATACCCGTTCCAAAGTGCGCAAGGCGCTGCCGGAGGAATTCGCCTATGTGTTTGAAGAACTGATGAATGACAAAGACGACCTTCATGACAAGGAGGCCTACTATAACGAAATCATCCAGACCATCATCCGGATCGGCCGGGCCCCGGCCTGCATCATCGCCTTCTGCAATATGATCCAGAAACTGGTGGTGGATCATCTCCATGTACTGGGGGATATCTATGACCGGGGACCGGGCCCTCATATCATCATGGATACCCTGACCCACTATCACTCTGTGGATATTCAGTGGGGCAATCACGACATCACCTGGATGGCGGCCGCCAGCGGCCACATGGCATGTATCGCCAATGTGATCCGGATCGCCGCCCGCTATGGAGAGCTGGATATCATCGAGGACGCCTACGGCATTAACCTGATTCCCCTGTTCCGCTTCGTGGTGGAAACCTATACGAAAGAGCCCTGCGACAGCTTTAACATCCGCTACGACTGCGATACATACAATATGCAGGATTATGAGATGGACAAACGGATCCAGAAGGCCATCGCCGTCATCCAGTTTAAGCTGGAAGGGCAGATCATCAAAAGCCGGCCGGAATTCCATATGGAGGACCGCCTGCTGCTGGATAAAATCAACTATAAGGAAGGGACCATCACCCTCGATGGGAAAGTATATCCCATGGATGACATGGATTTTCCTACGATTGACCCTAATAACCCTTATGAGCTGACCCAGGAAGAGGCGGCGATTATGAAACGTCTGCAGTCTGCCTTTATCAACAGCCGCCGACTCCAGGAGCATGTCCGCTTTCTCTATTCCAACGGCAGTCTTTACCTGGTATATAATGACAACCTGCTCTACCATGGCTGTATTCCTCTGGATGAGGAGGGCAACTTTAAAGAAGTCACCATCGCCGGAAAAACCTACAGCGGACGGGCCCTGTATGACACCCTGGAAAGCTATGCCAGAAAAGCATATTATCTGGAAGATGGCCCTGAGAAACGGCTGGGGCAGGATCTGATGTGGTTCATCTGGTGCAACAAAGACTCGCCCCTGTTCGGGAAAGACAAGATGGCCACCTTCGAGCGTTATTTCATCAGCGACAAGGAACAGCATGTAGAACATAAAAACCCTTATTACAGCCTGCTGAACAGGGAAGACGTCATCGACCGGATTCTGACAGAGTTCGGCCTGGATCCCGCCACCGCCCACATTGTAAACGGCCATGTGCCAGTGAAAAGCAAGCGGGGAGAATCTCCCATCAAATGCAACGGCAAGCTGCTGATCATCGACGGCGGCTTTTCCAAGGCATACCAGAAAGAAACCGGAACCGCAGGCTATACGCTGGTTTACAACTCCTACGGCATCACCCTGGTATCCCACCGTCCCTTCACCTCCGCGGAAGAAGCCATCCGCAACGAAAGCGATGTCCATTCCGAAACCATCGAGGTGGAGCATTGGGTTAAACGGAAATCCGTGTCCGATACAGACAACGGGAAACGTATTCGGGAAGACATCCGGGATCTGGAACAGCTGCTGCAGGCCTATAAAGAGGGCGTTATCAGGGAGCGGGGGTAATACATCTGTTTGTTCAGAGAGGACTTGCACAGACCGGACAGATACGCCAGCTGCAGGGGACGGGTGCCGCAAACGGACTGCCGCTTCCGCCGAGCTAAGCCTTAAGACGCACCAGGTTCATCGGCGGAGGGCCTCTTCACCAGGTGCTTTCTAAAGGCTGGATCTCGGCTCCAGCTCAAAACAGCCCTGAACTGTTTGCGGCACCCTCCCCCCTGCAGCTGGCGTATCCTGTTTACTGTCTGCTGTAAGAAACAAAATATAATGTTGCTAACTGGCTGAATGGGAATAAAAATAGAGCAAGATAAAAAATATGATGCAAATTAATTAAAACCGACTAAATTTTACTTTTTCTGTATTTAGCTGTACACATATGGGCACTTGTACAGTTTAAATCAGTATTTTTCCATTTTAGTCCGCGTAAATATAGCTATGAATACAGACTAAATGCAGATCTTCTTATTTATAACCGCACAAATGCCTGCGTAAATACAGATGAAATCTTATTTTTTCACTTTTAGTCCGTACACACATGAAAAAATGTACGGACTTAATTGAGATTCTATCATTTTAAACTGTAGCACCTCGTTTATTTTTACAGCTTGAATTTACCGTTTTCTGTTTTGATCTGTATTTGCCTGAGCGGAACCACTATTTTCTGTTCTTTACACAGCCAGTAATCAGAACCGCCTGTTCCCTTCTATTTTTCCGCCCCGACCAGCATCTTCTGTATCTTCCTGTCCCGTTCTTCTTCTGCCTGTTCTCTTGCCTGCCGGGCTTCTTCCAGTGTCTGGAATCTGCCCAGGATTTCCCGTTTTCCCTGGAATGTCATGCTGGCGATGTATTTCCCGGTTCGTTTTTCCTGATAGACCCCTTTTACACCTGTCTTATTTGTTTTCCAGATTTTTTTGCTGCGCACCAGTTCCAGCTGGGTTCCGTTAATGTAATGAATGTTCTGTTCATACTGTTTTTTTCCGCTTTCTCTGCGGACACAGCCGCAGCTGACCACCAGCCCCCGACGCAGATTGGGACCATACTGCTGCGTCATATTTCCGCAGTCACACCGGCAGTTCCACAGAGAAGGGCCCCCTGATTTCTGGCTGACAAAGTTTATGACTGTCAGCTTCCCGAAACGCATCCCTGTCAGATCATGAAACTTTTTCTTCTGCTTCTCTTTTCTCAGACAGCCACAGCTTTTTGTATGGCCGCTTTTCAGGTTTGACATCCGTACATGGCACAGATTGCCGCAGTCACAGCGGCACTCCCATACATTTCTCCCGCCATATCCCTCCAGCTTTCTGACCGGTGTCAGTCTCCCGTATTTTTCCCTTGTCTCCATCCTTCCTCCGTTCAGAAACAGGCGCTCTGAACGAAAAAGTACACTTTT
>CAJFOT010000111.1 GCA_904397815.1 Candidatus Paralachnospira sangeri | reverse complement strand
TGTGGAGATAGTAGGTAAGTGCCCAGTGGGTATACGAGGTCGATGAAGCAGGAAGCCCATTGGCTTTAGACAATGGGTAGTTCACCACTACGCATTGTCTTATATGCTGGAACAATGTTTTCAAAATATCGACCCTGCGATTTTCTGCCATCACGGTCTTCTTCGGCTGCTCGAATATGACCTGAAAAAGGGCAGGAGTTACACTGCCACTCTGCGGGCATATCTGGAAAATAATATGAATATTGCACAAACGATCAAAAAAATCTATATACAGCGTGCATCTTTTCAGTATCAGCTGAAAAAAATTCTGGAAATCACCGGTGCCAATCTGCAGGACTATCAGACACGGCTGCATCTGCTTCTCTCCTTTCAGCTTTTGGATCGCCGGGAACGAACCCGCACAGATGCACCCGGACATAATTCCTGAAATAATCCGCCAAAACCTTGAGATCATCAAAAAAATCCATTATAATCGTGGATAATGAAATTATTATTATCCGACATTTAGGGAGATTATTTAAAAATGAAAATCGAATTACAGAATCTCACGAAAACTTTCCCCAGCCGGGGCAGGAAGGAGCATACCGGCGTGACGGCTGTCAATGACTTTTCCTGCGAAGTGCCAGATGGCGAGCTGATGGCCCTGCTGGGGCCTTCGGGATGCGGGAAAAGCACCACTTTAAACATGATCTGCGGTCTGGAAACACCCACCGGCGGCAGAATTCTCTTCGGCCAGGATGATGTGACATCTCTTGCTCCGGAGCTGCGGGGTGTGGGGATGGTATTTCAGAATTATGCCCTCTATCCCAACATGACTGTCCGGCAGAATATTATGTTTCCACTGGAAAACCTGAAAAAGAAGGAGCATTTTACAAAGGAAGAGATGGAGCAGCGGGTGGCTGACACTGCCCGGCTGGTGCAGATCCAGGAGCTGATGGACCGGAAGCCGAAGGAGCTGTCCGGCGGCCAGCAGCAGCGGGTGGCCATCGCCCGGGCGCTGGTGAAGATGCCGAAGGTTCTGCTGCTGGACGAGCCCCTCTCCAACCTGGACGCCCGGCTGCGCCTGCAGACCCGGGAAGAGATCCGGAAAATCCAGAAGCAGACCGGGATCACCACCGTTTTTGTCACCCATGACCAGGATGAGGCCATGAGCATCTCCGACCGGATCGCGGTGATGAATCAGGGCTCCCTGATGCAGATGGGAAAACCCCAGGAGGTATACGACAATCCTGTCAATCTGTTTGTGGCGAAATTCCTGGGGACGCCGCCGATCAATGTCTTTGCGGGCAGGGTAAAAGACCAGACGCTGTACATCGGCAGCGAAGCTGTCCTTTCTGTAAAAGGCGTCAGCGACCAGCCGGTGTGGGCAGCCATCCGGCCGGAGGGCTTCATCCCTCAGGCAGAGGGTCCTCTCAGCTGCCGGCTGAACCGGGTGGAGGTGATGGGAAGGGATGTCAGCATCATATCCGGCCACGATGCCTGCGCGGGACAGGATATCCGCTCCATCATCAGTGCGGAAAACCATGTGGACACCGGTTCTGACACCGTCCGGTTCGCCCTGAAGCCCAATAAAGTATTTTTGTTCCACAAAGAGACGGAAGAGAGAATCCCCTTCGCCTCCGGACAGCCTGCCATTCACCAGGCATGAAGGTTCAGAAAGGAGAATCGCGTACGATGAACGGGAACAATAAAAAGGCCTGGCTCTATCTTCTGCCGGCCCTCCTTTTCCTTATCGTTTTTATGGTATACCCGCTGATTGATGTTTTCATCTATTCCCTGGAGGAAGGCTTTAACTTTGCCTCCCAGACCTATTTCGGCACCGGGCTTTACAACTACTCTTATGTGCTTCATGACCCCTATTTCCTGCAGGCAGTGCAGAATACCTTTATTCTGGTTATTATCACAGTGCCGGTTTCCACCGGTCTGGCCCTGCTGATCTCTGTAGGGCTGAGCTCTATCAGGCCCCTGCGCAATCTTTACCAGACCATCTATTTCCTGCCCTATGTGACCAACACCCTGGCGGTAGGCCTGGTATTTATGATCCTGTTTCAGCGGACGGAATATACCGATGGCCTGGTGAACCTGATGCTCAGCTGGTTCGGCGCCGGTCCCGTTGATTTTATCGACGGGCCCTACTGGGCGAAGATGTTCGTCCTCTGCTTTTACACTATCTGGGTGGTAATGCCCTTTAAGATTCTGATTCTGACCAGCGCCCTGGCCTCCGTGAATCAGGATTATTACAGGGCTGCCCGGGTGGATGGGACGCCCCGGCTGCGGATATTTACAAAAATCACCCTGCCGGCCATCTCTCCCATGCTGTTTTATCTGGTGATTACCGGATTTATCGGCGCATTCAAAGCCTACAGCGACGCGGTAGCCCTGTTCGGCACCGACCTGAACGCGGCCGGCATGAATACCATCGTCGGCTATGTCTACGATATGCTCTACGGCGACAGCGGCGGTTATCCGTCCCATGCGTCGGCGGCAGCGATTATCCTGTTTGCCATCGTCCTGACGATCACATGCGTCAACCTCCTGGTCAGCAGGAAGAAAGTTCAGTATTAACAGGAGGCATGAAATGGAACAGCATATAGATTTTGAATCAATGGAAGAATCCGCAAAGCGGGCAGAACGGATACGCAAAACCATCACCTATGGCCTGCTGAGCCTGTGGGCGGTGATTGTCTTATTCCCCTTTTACTGGATGCTGCTGACATCGGTGAAAAGCTACAGCTCCTACAATGCGGAATATATCCCTACCTTTATCCCCCGGGATCCCACTCTCCAGAACTACCGGGACGCCTTCACCCAGGTTCCCCTGGCGGGCTATCTGATGAACACGGTAATCTTTGCGGTGATCACAACTGCCCTGATGGTGGTGGTCAGCGTGCTGGCAGCCTATGCCTTCGCCCGGCTGCGGTTCAGGGGAAAACATCTGCTCTTTACCCTCTTTCTCTCCCTGATGATGATCCCCACAGAGCTGGTGGTGATCACAAATTTCGTCACCATCACCAGCCTGGATCTGCGGAATACCTTCACCGGACTGATCCTGCCCTCTGTCACTTCGGTCTTTTACATTTATCTGCTGAAAGAAAACTTCGAGCAGGTGCCGGATGAACTGTACCGGGCAGCCAAGGTGGACGGAACCTCTGACCTGAAGTATTTGCTGAAGGTGATGATTCCCATCTGCCGGCCGACGATTATCACGATCACCATCCTGAAAATCATCGAATGCTGGAATTCTTACGTATGGCCCCGGCTGATCACCGATGACCAGGCCTACTACCTGGTGTCCAACGGCATCCAGGAAATCCGGGAGAACGGCTTCGGACGGGAAAACATCCCCGCCATGATGGCTGCGGTCGTGGTGATCTCCGTTCCCCTGATTATCTTATTCCTGGTGTTCCGCAAGAAGATTATGGCCGGCGTATCCAGAGGAGGAATAAAAGGATGAAAACATTAATGCGAATATGCAGGCTCCTCCTGCTGTCTGTCCTCTGCCTGGCGGCGCTGACCGGCTGCCACGGAAAACAGGAGCAGGCTGCCTTCACAGTGCCGGAGGAATTTGACACCTCCAGAAATTACGAGATTACCTTCTGGGCGAAAAATGATACAAACATCACCCAGACCGATATTTATAAACAGGCCATCGCCGATTTTCAGGAGCTGTACCCCAACATCACAGTAAACCTGCGGCTCTACACCGATTACGGCAAAATTTACAATGACGTCATCACCAATATCTCAACCAATACCACGCCGAATGTGTGCATCACCTACCCGGACCATATTGCCACCTACCTGACCGGCGACAATGTGGTAGTTCCCCTGGACGGCCTGTTCGCGGATAAGACCTACGGGCTGGGCGGCAGCGGCCTCCTCTTCGAATCTCCTTCCCAGGAGGAAATTATCCCTCAGTTTCTGGAGGAATGCATGATCGGCGGCCACTATTACGCCGTTCCCTATATGCGCTCCACAGAATCCTGCTATATCAACAAGGACTATGTGGAGGCTCTGGGCTACACCCTGCCGGAGACACTGACCTGGGACTTCATCTGGGAGGTTTCCGATGCAGCCACGGCAAAAAATCCTGACGGAACCTATCAGCTGAACAATCAGGAGGTGATGATTCCCTTCATCTACAAGTCTACCGACAATATGATGATCCAGATGCTGCGCCAGAAAAACGCAGGCTACTCCACAGACAGCGGAGAAATCCAGATTTTCAACGACACCACCCGGGCCCTGCTGCTGGAAATCGCGGGACATGTGGAGAAAGGGGCTTTTTCTACCTTTAAGATCTCCAGCTACCCGGCTAACTTCCTGAACGCAGGCCAGTGTGTTTTTGCCATCGACTCCACAGCCGGCGCTACCTGGATGGGCAGCGATGCTCCTCTCATCGATATCGCCGAGGAGGCCCTGGTAGATTTCAACATTGAAGTGATGGAGATTCCCCAGTATGACCCTGAAAATCCTCAGATGATCTCTCAGGGGCCTTCCATCTGTATCTTCAACAAAGAAGATCCCCAGGAGGTGCTGGCATCATGGCTCTTCACCCAGTATCTGCTGACCAACGATGTACAGATCGCTTACTCCCAGACAGAGGGCTACGTCCCTGTGACCAGCAGGGCCCAGGAATCGGCAGAATATCAGGACTACCTCTCCCGGTCCGGCGAGGACAATGACCTGTATTACGACGTGAAAATCAAAGCCTCCCAGCTTCTTCTGGACCATGCGGAGGACACCTTCGTAACCCCGGTATTCAACGGCTCCACCTCCCTGCGGGATGCGGCAGGCCAGATGATCGAGGACGTTACCAAATCCGTCCGGCGGAAAGAGACTGTGGATGACGCCTATATCGACGCCCTCTTTACCGATGTCACAGCCCTGTATCATCTGAATGAAATCACCGTCTCATCCGCCGGCGGGAAAACTGATCTGGGCCCGCTGCCGGCTACCGCAAAGGCCCTTCTGGGCGGTCTGATCGCCGTCTGGGTGCTGATGATTCTGTATGTACTGGCGGGAAAGATGAAAAAAACAGGTAAAAACCATTGATTTCCTGCGTTTTCAGGCTATAATAAAAGTGTTTACCATTTATATTATTATTTAAAAGGAGAACGATTATGAAAAAAATTGTATCTACTGTATTGGCCCTGGCCATGGTGCTGTCCCTGGCAGGCTGTGCAGGCGGAACCGATGAGACAACCGCCGCAGAAACCACTGCCGCGCAGACAGAAGCAGCTGAAGAAACCACTGCTGCCGCTGAAGAAACGACTGCTGCTGCTGAAACCACCGCTGCCGCGGATGAGACCACTGCCGCTGAGGGTGAGACTGCTGAGAGCGGCGCTGAGACAGCTGAAGTGATGACCCATGAAGAATACATGGCAGCCGACCTGGACAGCCATGTCGTAGTAGAAACCTATGTACAGGCAAAACAGTCCTGGTGGGAAGATCAGGCTACCGTATACGCCCAGAGCGAGGACGGCGCTTACTTCCTGTACAACATGGCATGCTCCGAAGAGGACTATGACCTGCTGGTTCCCGGAACCAAGATCCGTGTAGACGGCTATAAGGCTGAGTGGTCCGGTGAAGTGGAAATCATCGACGCTACCTTCGAAATCATCGAGGGCGACACCTACATCGCTGAGCCTCTGGATGTAACCGAAATGCTGGGAACAGACGAGCTGATCGACCATCAGAACGAGCTGGTATCCTTCACCGGCATGACCGTAGAGGCAGCTGACGACAGCGGCGCCGCATTCTTATACAACTATGACGGTTCAGGCGCCCAGGGCGATGACCTGTACTTCAACGTTTCCTACAACGGAGAGACATACACCTTCACCATCGAGTCCTATCTGTGCGACAGCTCCACAGAGGTTTACCAGGCAGTAGAGGCGCTGGAAGTAGGCCAGACCGTAGATATGGAAGGCTTCCTGTACTGGTATGAGGGCGTAAATCCCCACATTACATCTTTAACAGTTGCAGAATAATCAATAATACTACAGCGTAAAACAAAAGCTGCCTGCGTCTTTCTCACCGGAAGCACAGGCAGCTTTTTATTTCTTTTTTGCAGTTTATCCTCTGGAATATCTTTAAAATGTCAAAAATACTCTATTCTAAAATAGTCCAAATACGTTTTATACCTATCCTGCGCCGTAAGACAGGTATCTGTCAGATAGCCTTTTTCATTATTCCATTCTTTCAGGCCGCGATAATAGAACATCTTCAGGTTATCCTCAATGATAAATGGAACGATATTATATTTCAGACATTCCTTAAACATAATCAATCTGCCCACACGGCCGTTTCCATCCTGGAAGGGATGAATCCTTTCAAAGCTTACATGGAAATCCAGAATATCCTCAAATGTCTTTTCTTTTTTTGCGTTGTACTCTGTCAGCAGCGCTTTCATCTTACCTGCAACCTCTTCAGGAAGGGCAGTCTCTATGCCGCCGACCTCATTCGGTAATTTCTTGTAATCACCAACAGCAAACCAATCCTTTCTGGAGTCGCTGGTGCCATTTTTCAGCGTCAGATGCAGTTTCTTGATGAACTTCTCAGTAAGCGCAGCCTTTGCGTTATCGATAATCAGATCAATGCAGCGAAAGTGATTTGCGGTTTCAATCACATCATCTATATTGAGAATTTCATTTTCCATCCCAATGGTATTTGTTTCAAAAATATATCTGGTCTGATCGTGGGTCAGACGGCTCCCCTCCATGTGGTTTGAATTATAGGTGAAATCAATCTGTGTCTTATGATAAATGCCGCCGGAGTATTTACCTGCTTTTTGTTCCCGCAAAATATCCAGCAGTGTAATCGGATGTTCTTTCTTTCGGTTAGAACGCTCTGGTTTTTCGGCGTTCTCCGGAATATTCCAGGTCTTCCCGTTAAGAAAAGCGCCCTGCACACGCCCGTGAGCACAGTAGTTTCTCACACTGCGTTCCGATATATTCCATTTCTTTGCTATTCCAGTAACTGAAAGATATCGCATCTGCTTTCCTCCGCTATCAATCCAATCAAAATACTACACAACTCTACATGATAGTATATCACATTATCGGCAATAAATCCAATATCATTTTCCTTTTTTCGATATGTTTTTGCCGATTTCAAAAATTCCAAATCAGCCCATAAAGAAAACTGGATTTCACAATCAAGCAAAATCCAGTTCCCATTTTTATCTATTTTCATACAACAGCACACCCTCCTGCTTTACGACCTTTTCCAGGGTATTCTCTTTCGCCCTTTCATCAAAAGACATGTCAGTCTGCTGTTCCCCAGATCTTTCTTTAGTATATACATAAAAACGAGCAGGATGCCATACACCCTGCTCTGTCTCAAAATATTCTTTTCTCAGTAATTACAGCCCCAGCTCATCGATCCAGGCCTGCACGTCCTCTTCCGATACATTGGAGCTGAACCGGATACCTTCCTGCCAGTCTCCTGTGCCTGCCATCTCCGCCAGCAGCTGTCCGCTCTCGCCCAGGCCTGAGCTGGAAGAGGTACAGAAGGGAATCACTGTTTTTCCGGTAAAGTCATTTGCCTCGATGAAGGTGTCTACCGGCCATGCGGCGATGCCCCACCAGATGGGATAGCCGATAAATACTGTGTCATAGGAATCCCAGTTTTCTACGGTATCTGCTGTCAGCTCCACATCCCTTTCGTCGGGATTGTCATGCTCATATACCACCCGGCTGTTCTCATCGTTATAGTTTAAGTCCTCATCGGTGTAGGGATCAGCGGGCTCCAGGGCAAAAAGATCGCCGCCTGTGATTTCCGCAATATAATTCGCCGCTGTCTCGGTGTTTCCGGTAGCGGAGAAGTATACCACCAGCGTGTTCCCTCCTGCTTCCCCGGTCTCGGTTCCATCTCCGGTCTGGGTCTCGCTTTCTGCCTCTCCCTCAGTGGTCTCTCCCCCGGCGCCGGTTTCTGTCTCTGTCCCGTTCTCCGTCTGAGCCGCTGTTGTCTCCGTCTCTGTCTCTGCTGCTGCCTCTGTGGTCTGTTCCTCTGTGGTCTGGGCGGCTGTTGTCTGAGCCGCCGTCGTCTCGGAATCTGTTCCGCTGCTGCATGCTGTCAGGCCCAGTACCATTACCAGCCCCAGCAGAATTGCTGTTACTTTTTTCATAATGATTGCTCCTTTCCTTGAAAACATTCCCGGAAGATTTCCAGTATTTCCTCATGTGACATTCTTCTGTAGCTTCCTGTTGAAATGACGCAGGAATCGGCGATTTCTTTCAGCATCTCCCGGTCAGTTACACCCAGTTCCTGCAGATCCGCCGGCAGCCCGACTTCCCGGATCAGATCTGCCAGCGCCTGGATCCCGGCCAGCGCCGTCTCCTCATCAGATCCGCCCTCCTGGCTGATTCCCCAGACATGGCGGGCAAAACGGATAAATTTCGGCAGTCCGTCTCTGTAAATATGGCGGTAATACACCGGCTGAAGCACTGCCAGACAGCTGCCATGACCGCAGCCTGTATAGGCTTCCAGCTGATTTGCCATGTTGTGGCACTGGAAATCACACCGCTTTCCTAATTTGATAATACGGTTTTCCGCCATGGTGGAATCCCACATCAGATTGCTGCGGGCCGTATAGTCCTTAGGATTCCGGACCGCTGCCCGAAGATTGCGGATCACACTGCGCATCAGCGCCTCAATCATATCGTCCGACACATTATCCTCATCGGGTTCGCTGAAATAAGTCTCCATCAGATGACTCAGCGTATCGAAGCCGCCGGAAACCATCTGCCGGACCGGCACGCTGAAGGTATAGACCGGGTCCATCAGCGCAAACCGCGGATTCAGTCCGGGATAATCCTGCCCGGTTTTGATTCTTTTTTCCTCATTTGTGATCACCGCGTTGCCGTTGCATTCGCTTCCGGTGCCGGCCGCTGTCACAATCACGCCCAGGGGCAGCGGCTCCACGTCAATCACGCTGGGACGGGCCCAGAAATTTTTCCAGGCATCGCCGTCATACCGGGCCGCCAGGGCAATGGCCTTGCAGCAGTCCATCACTGAGCCGCCTCCCACCGCCAGTATCATGTCCACATGGTTCTCCCGGGCCAGCCTGGCCCCTTCCTGTACCTTTTTCCAGGTCGGATTGGGCATAATTCCCGGAAATTCGACGACAGTCTTTCCCGCTGCCCACAAAATCCCTGTAACCTCATCATAAATCCCATTATCTCTGATGGAACCACTGCCATAAGCCAGCATAATTGTGACGCTGGACTTCGTCAGGCAGGCCAGATACTCCTTCACGCACCCCTGTCCGAAGTAAACCTTTGTGGTATTTTGAAAGATAAAATTATTCATGGGTGAGTATTCCGTGGCTTCAGAGCCACTCAATCCGTTACAGAGAGCCATCCATTCCGGACGATAGAGCCACCTGAATTATAAGGACA
>CAJFOT010000110.1 GCA_904397815.1 Candidatus Paralachnospira sangeri | reverse complement strand
TTCCAGACGCAGGCAGGCGCTCAACGCCTGTCTGCGAGATTTTCGTTCAGAAAAAGTATCAGACTTTTTCTGAACATAAAATCGGTTATGGAAAAGGGCCTTCCTGACGGCTTAGAATTTATTCAGGCCGGGAACAAAGGCGTTATGGGGCAGGGCGGTCTGGCTGCTGCTTCCCGCCGGGGCTGTGGAGGCCGTCCGGGGCTGCCCAGGTCCCGATCAGGCAATCATTTTTACTCCGCCAGCAGTTCTGCCTCCAGATCCTGGAGCATCACATCCAGGGCGGTTACACCGCCTTCTGCGGTGTACCACACTGCCGGATGGGCCAGATAGATAACATGTCCGTTCTGATATGCCGAGGTTTCCATCACCAGCTCATTTTCCACGATCTCCTGGGCCAGCTGGGCGCCCTCGGTTCCGATGGCTGCGTCACGGTCCATCACGAAAATATAGTCAGGATCCAGCTCCACTATCAGCTCGAAGGAGGATTCGTTGCCGTGGGTGGAGGTCACTTCATCGGAGGACAGGTTTTCAAAGCCGATTTCCCGTCCGATGATAGAGCACCGGCCGTCATTTCCCAGCAGGTTAAAGCTGCCGCTGGTACACATGCCCACGATGGCAGTCTGTCCTTCGGCAACTGCTGCCAGGGTTTCGATCCGGGCATCGAAATCCGCCATCAGGGTCTCTACCTGATCCTCCGCGCCGAACATGGAGGCAATAGTCTGGGCGTTCTTGCGCACGCTTTCTACCACACCCAGCTCTGTATCGGTAGCCAGATAAACCACAGGAGCAATCTCGCTGAGGGCGTCATAGGAAGCTGACAGACGGCCGCCGATGAAGATCACATCCGGCTCGCACTCCATCACAGCTTCCATATCAGCCTCTTTGATTGTTCCCAGATTTACGATATTTTCATCTGTCACATAGTCCTGGAGATAGTCCAGAGAGGTAGAGGCAGAGCCCACCACCCGATCGCCGTAGCCCAGATTGTCGATAATATCCAGGCTTGCCATATCCAGGATCGCGATCCGCTGGGGATCATAGGGCACTTCCAGATCTGTCTCCTCCTGGTTTGCGTTCAGGCTCTTGATGGTAACCGTCTCCGGGGTCTCTCCACTGCCGGCGGCAGACTCTCCCTCAGTCTGCGCAGTTTCTGTCTGTGCGCCTTCTGTCTCCGCACCGGCAGTCTCCCCGCCGTTGGTTTCCTCAGCAGCTGTTTCTCGGGCTGCTGTCTCAGCAGCGGTTGTCTCAGCAGCCGTCTCACCGCTTCCCGAAGAGCTGCACGCGGTTAAGCTGAATACCAGCGCCATTGCCAAAGCTATCGATAATAATTTTTTCATAATACAGACACTCCTTCTTTCTTCTTATCATTTTCTTCTTATCATTTTCTTTTTATCATTTTCATCTGATGTTTTCTTATTTCATCCGTTGTTTTCTGCTTCATGGAAGCGGCGCTTCACAAAATAACTCTGATATGCAGGCGCAGCTTCAGCTGACACATAACAGTTCAATAATAAATCGACAGAGGTTTTCCCTCGATATTTAAAATCTCAAAATCCACATGGTACAGTTGGGACAGGTTTTCTCTGGTCATCACTTCTTCCACCGTCCCGAACTTCATTACCCTTCCGTCTGCAAAGGCGCAGATATAGTCGGAATAAAAGGCAGCATAGTTAATCTCATGAAGCACCAGGATCATGGTTTTTCCCAGCTCATCGCAGAGGCGGCGGACGATTTTCATCATATTGGTAGCGTGATAGATGTCCAGATTGTTGGTAGGTTCATCCAGCAGCACATACTCTGTGTCCTGGGCGATCACCATGGCGATGTAGGCCCTCTGCCGCTGTCCCCCTGACAGCTCATCGATAAACTGATCCTGAAAGTCATCCAGCTCCATATAGTGGATGGCCTGGTCGATCATCTTCTGATCTTCTGCCGTGACATGATTTCCCGAATAGGGAAACCGCCCGAAGGCCACCAGCTCCCCCACTGTCAGCTTCATCTGAATATGATTGCTCTGGGTCAGGATCGCCAGCCGCTTGGACAGCTCTTTGTTCTTCCATTTGGCGATATCCTTTCCGTCAAAATCCACCAGCCCCTCATCTCTGGCGATCAGGCGGGCGATCATGCCCATCACGGTAGATTTTCCCGCTCCGTTGGGTCCGATGAAGGATGTCACCTTCCCTTTGGGGATCTGAAAGCTGACCCCGTTTACCACTGTTTTTCCATCATAGCTTTTCGTCAGTTCTTTTACAACCATGCTGTTATGCCCTCCTGTTCGTCAGCAATAGATAAAGGAAATAGATGCCGCCGCCCACTGTGATAAATACGCTGACCGGTATGGAATATGTAAATACATGCTCCACGATCAGCTGGCCGCCCATCAGCACCGCCATACCGAAGAGGGCTGAGCCCAGAATCAGCTGGCTGTGGCGATAGGTTTTCAGCAGCTGCCGGGCCAGGTTGGCGATAATCAGTCCCAGGAAGGAAATGGGGCCTACCATGGCTGTGGCCACCGCGATAAACAGGGTGACGCCCAGCAGCAGCCGGCGGATGGAACTGTCATAGTCCACGCCCAGGTTAATGGCCTGATCTTTTCCCAGGGTCAGGACATCCAGCAGGGCCAGATCCTTCCGCAAAACAAAAATCACAGCTGCCAGGATCGCCAGAGAAAAGATAATAATCTCTGAATTCACATTGCTGAAGCTGGCCACCAGAGTCGTCAGCAGCGCGTCATATTCATTGGGATCCATCACCCTGGTCAGTGTCGTCTGTATGCTGGAGAAAAAGGAGGTCAGCACCGTCCCGATCAGCAGCACATAGAGTACATTATGGTTGGTTTTCTTAAACAGATAGCTGTAAATAACCGTGGCGGTCAGCCCCATTAAAACCAGGTCAATGGCGAAAGAAAGATTGGCGTTTGTCGCCAGCACGCTGCCCCAGCCTGCCACAAAGACCACCGCCGTATGAATCAGCGTATACAGAGAATTCATGCCCAGCAGGCAGGGCGTCACAATCGTATTATTGATAATCGACTGGAACACGATGGAGGCACCGCCGATGGCAAAGGCGGTAATCAGCATGACAATCAGCTTCGGCACCCGGATTCTCATGGAGTAGACCAGCAGCTTCTGATTGTCGAAACGGACATCCACCACCATATACAGGACGGCCGCGATCAGCACCAGAACAGCCAGGATCACCAGCTTTCTCATATTCGCCCGGTAAGCAGCCGTATTCATCAATCCTCACCTCCGTCCATATGAAAGGCAGCGGCGGCGCAGCTTCCCGCGGAAGCGCTGCCCAGACGCACAGCCCTGCGGCCATGCTTCAGCCGGTACAGCAGAAGGCCGATAAACAGAATACTGCCCAGAATGCCCACGATCAGCTCAATGGGCAGCTCATAGGGCGCAATCACAACCCGCCCGATCATATCGCACACCAGCACGAAAATCGCGCCGAAGAGGGCTGTATCCGCCAGGGTGCCCCGGATTTTGTCCCCCTTGAACATGGAAACCACATTCGGCACTATCAGGCCGATATAGGAGATGGAGCCTACCACAACCACTACGGAAGCGGTAATCATCGCCGCTATGGTCAGTCCCATAAACAACACCAGGTTATAGGGAACGCCCAGATTTTTCGAGAAATCCTTTCCCATGCCGACGATATTAAAATGATTGGCAAAAATGAACGCCAGAATCACCAGCGGAACCACCAGATACACAATCTCATATCTGCCCCGGAGAACCAGGGAAAAATGTCCCACCAGCCAGGATGACAGCGCCTGGGTCATCTCATATTTATAGGCCAGATAATTGGTAACGCCTCCGATGACATTTCCAAACATGATGCCCACCAGAGGAACCATAACCACATCCTTAAACTGAATCCGCTGAATAAACCATACGAAGATCCATGTGCCCAGTATCGCTGTGATAAAAGCAAATATTGCCCTTCCCATCAGGCTGGAGCCGGGCCAGAACAGCAGCGCCAGCAGGATGCCGAACTGGGCGGAAGAAATCGTCGCCCCTGTGGTAGGAGAAACAAACTTATTCATACACAATTGCTGCATAATCAGGCCGGCCACACTCATTCCCACTCCGGTACACAGAATGGCCAGAAGCCTCGGGAGACGGGAAACAAAAAATATCCTCAGCGCCTCCAGATCCCCTGTCAGCAGGGATGTCAGCTGAATGTCAATCACCCCCACAAACAGAGAGAGAATCGACAGCAAGACAAGGCTGACTGCCAGCACAATCGTTAACATCCGTCCTCTAATGGTGAAACGCTCCTTTCTGCGGCGACTAGTTAGTTTACGCTAACTAATCGTCAAAAAATATATGCGCGGATTGCATCCGGCATCAAATACATGCATTTGATTAGTCATGACTAATGCATTCC
Source organism: Candidatus Paralachnospira sangeri (assembly GCA_904397815.1). GTDB lineage: Bacteria > Bacillota > Clostridia > Lachnospirales > Lachnospiraceae > Paralachnospira_A > Paralachnospira_A sangeri. The sequence goes on along the minus strand of CAJFOT010000110.1, from coordinate 52,620 downwards.
ATACTATATCATATACCATTTCAAACATGCAAGTATTTTTTATATAATGAAATTTTTTTTCCTTATGACAGGGAATGTGAGAGAACGTTTATCAGATGAGTTTTCCTTTGAACTGACAAAAGGGACTGTCAGCTGTCAGCTAACAGTCCCATATCATCAGATTCAATACAAATTGATTATCCAAAATGATATCAATTATACCAGCTCGATCAGAACCTCCATCGCGCCGTCGCCCTTTCTCTGGCCGATCTTCACGATTCTGGTATAGCCGCCCTGGCGGTTTGTATACTTAGGCGCAATTTCCTCGAACAGCTTTTTGGTCATGTCGATTTCCTTCGTGCCTTTCTTTCTTCCCGCGGGAGTTGTGGGAACTTCTTTTACCGGATACAGCACTTCCAGCATTTTTCTTCTGGCATGGAGTCTGGAAGGCTTATCTTTCTTGATTTCCTTCTTTACCTCATCATAAACGGTTACCTTCTTGCCGTCTACAACTTCTTTCACTCTCTTGCCGTCTTTGTCCTTGCGGGCTACTTTTGCGCTTACTGTAACAGTCTCATAATTATCCATTTCCTTCACTGCCATAGCGATCAGCTTGTCAGCGATTTTACGGATTTCTTTTGCCTTTGCTTCTGTAGTCACGATCTTGCCGCGGTATAACAGGCTGGTTACCTGGCTTCTTAATAATGCTTTTCTCTGAGCGGATGTTCTGCCCAGTTTTCTATATCCTGCCATAATTTTCCTCCATTTGTGGAACGCACTGCCACGCGCTTCGGGCTTACTGACAGGCGCTTATTCTCCAGGCCGGGGCCATGTATCGTGAGATGGCGCCCGGCACGCAAATTGTTATTTTGATTCTTATTCTTCGCTGGGATTTAATTCCAGGCCCAGCTCCTTCAGCTTCGCCAGCACTTCTTCCAGAGACTTCCGGCCCAGGTTTCTGACCTTCATCATATCTTCGGGGGTTCTGTTGCACAGTTCCTCTACTGTGTTGATTCCTGCCCGCTTCAGGCAGTTGTAGGAACGTACAGACAGCTCCAGCTCGTCGATGTTCATCTCCAGAACCTTTTCCTTTTCATTATCCTCTTTTTCCACCATGATCTCAGCTGTCTTGGCGTTTTCAGAGAGGTCGATGAACAGGTTCAGGTGCTCGCTTAATACCTTGGCGGCCAGGCTGACTGCCTCATCAGGAGCCAATGTGCCGTTGGTATATACATCCAGTGTTAACTTATCAAAGTCTGTGATCTGACCGACACGAGTATTCTCAACCTTCAGATTCACACGCTCTACCGGCGTATAAATGGAATCTATCGCAATGACACCAATCGGAAGTTCTTCATCTTTATTACGTTCGGCGCTGACATAGCCTCTGCCGTTTGTAATGGTCAGTTCCATGTACAGCTTGCAGTCCGGCCCGCCGCTTAAAGTAGCGATCACCAGGTCCTTATTCAGAATCTCGATATCCGCATCCGTCTGAATATCATTGGCTGTCACAACGCCTTCACCTTCAAATTCGATGTAAGCGACCTTCACCTCGTTGCTGTCACTGTTATTTTTAATGGCCAGCTCCTTGATATTCATGATGATCTCGGTGACATCTTCCTTCACACCGGGAATCGAGCTGAATTCATGGAGTACCCCATCGATTTTAACCTGACTCACCGCAACGCCCGGCAGAGAAGACAGCATAATTCTCCTTAAGGAATTGCCCAGTGTTGTGCCGTAGCCCCGCTCCAGCGGTTCCACTACAAACTTGCCATACTTCTTGTCTTCAGAGATTTCAACAATCTCAATGTTTGGTTTTTCAAAATCGAACACTCTTTAAGACCCTCCTTTTGGGATTATTGACTGAGGGATGCCGTGGTACTGGTTTGTATTCCTTACGGATTATTTGGAGTACAACTCGACGATAAGCATCTCGTTCACCGGTACATCAATCACTTCTCTGGTAGGTAATTCTTTTACCGTAACGGTTAAAGCTTCCGCATTTGAATCTAACCATTCAGGAACCAGTCTGCCGGCTGTTACTTCCAGAATGTCCTTATATCTCTGAGAATCTTTATGTTTTTCCTTGATTTCAATTACATCTCCGGCTTTTACCAGATATGAGGGAATGTTTACACATTTGCCGTTTACCAGTACATGCTTGTGATCAACAATCTGTCTGGTTTCTTTTCTGGTACGTCCGAAGCCGGCCCGGAACAGCACATTGTCCAGTCTTCTCTCCAGAAGAATCATCAGGTTTTCACCTACCTGGCCTTTCTGCTGTTTTGCTCTTTTATAGTAAGTTCTGAAGGGTTTTTCTAATACACCGTAAATAAATTTTGCTTTCTGTTTCTCTCTTAACTGGAGACCATACTCGCTTACTTTTCTGTTGGCTCTTTTTAATTCTCTGTTTGACTTTTTATCAATACCTAAATACATAGGCTCAAGACCAAGAGATCTGCATCTTTTAAGAACTGGAACTCTGTTAACTGCCACTTTTTTTTCCTCCTAAATTAAACTCTTCTACGTTTGGGCGGGCGACAACCATTGTGGGGCACCGGGGTTACGTCCTTGATGCTTGTAACTTCCAGTCCGCATGCCTGAAGGGCGCGGATGGCTGCTTCCCTGCCTGAGCCGGGACCCTTAACCATAACATCGACAGACTTCAGACCATGTACCAGAGCTGCCTTTGTCGCAGTCTCTGCCGCCATCTGAGCAGCATAGGGAGTAGATTTCCTTGAACCTCTAAATCCAAGACCGCCCGCACTCGCCCATGAAAGAGCATTACCCTGTGTATCTGTCAGGGTCACGATTGTATTATTGAAAGAAGACTGAATGTGCGCTTGTCCGCGTTCAACGTTTTTCTTAACACGCTTTTTTGTCACTTTTTTTGCTGACACTTTCTTAGCCATTTAAACTAACCTTTCCCTAGAGGGTTCCTTTCTGAATATTTTAATGTTTCACCGAATTATTTCTTCTTATTCGCCACAGTTTTCTTGGGGCCTTTACGTGTTCTCGCGTTTGTTTTGGTCTTCTGGCCGCGAACCGGAAGTCCTTTTCTGTGACGGATGCCCCGGTAGCATCCGATTTCCTGCAGACGCTTGATATTCATGGCGATCTCTCTTCTCAGATCACCTTCTACCAGGACATGATCGGCTTCCAGAGCCGCTGTGATCCGCTTTACCTCATCATCGGTCAGATCTCTGACACGGGTATCGGGATTGACATTTGCCTCAGCCAGAATACGGTTTGAGGTTGCTCTGCCAACGCCGTAGATGTATGTCAAACCGATTTCAACACGTTTTTCTCTTGGTAAATCAACACCTGAAATACGAGCCATGTGTGTATTACACCTCCATAGTTATTTTCTCATTCATAAATCTGATAAAAAGTATCCCTTCAGGCGTATGGATTGGGACGCCTTAAACATAAGAAAATCAGCATACGCAGCCCGTTAACTCCCATTAACGCCGAAATGTAGTGCGTATACCTCTTCCTGTATAATTGTAAAACATATATAACTCTTAATCAGTAAGAACAACTGACTCTGGTGGTTCCTACTGCAGCCGCGTTCAAAAGCTACATACAACAGATTAACCCTGTCTCTGTTTGTGTTTCGGGTTTTCACAAATTACTCTGATACTGCCTTTTCTCTTGATGATTTTGCATTTCTCACAGATAGGCTTTACGGATGCTCTAACCTTCACAGTAATCCACTCCTTTCAAAAAGTCTGCCCCTCATTATATCATTTCCATGCTGATATTGCAAGAGGATTTTCCACTTTTCCTTTATATGATTTATTTATCTCTCCAGATGATCCGTCCTTTAGACAGGTCATAGGGAGAAAGTTCAAGGGTAACTTTATCGCCGGGCAATATTCTGATATAGTTCATGCGGAGCTTGCCGCTGATATGAGCCAGTACCTGATGCCCGTTCTCCAGTTCAACCTGGAACATCGCGTTGGGCAGTTTCTCAATCACTTTGCCTTCAATTTCAATTACATCGGCTTTTGACATGGTTCATGACCTCCTGTACATTTTAATTGCGTATTTGATGTCTTCATTCAGAAAAGGTTTATTTTCCCGCGCTTTTCGGGCCAATGTCTGATCCAGCCAGCCAATGGGCTGCAGATGGATTTTCTTTTTTCTCTTGGGTTTCTCCACTGTCCGCCCTTTTCCGTCAGCTATCTCAACATATTCGCCCAGCCGGCCTGTTATCACAAATATTTCATCTTTATCATGACCGGCCTTTGATTTTACCAGGCTTCCTGTCTCAAAGCGCTCCATACTCTCACCTTTCATGTCTTTCAGTTCCTTATGGATAAGATCTCCGGCTCACCGTCGGTAATCAATATGGTATTCTCATAATGAGCAGAAAGAGAACCATCCTGGGTTACCACTGTCCATTCATCGTCCAGCCACCGCACTTCACAGCCGCCCATATTAATCATCGGCTCAATTGCCAGCGTCATCCCCGGCACCAGCCGGATGCCCTTAGTCTTTTGCCGGAAATTCGGAATCTGAGGACCTTCATGGAGATTTGTCCCAATTCCATGGCCCACCAGTTCTCTGACAACACCATAGTGATAGCGCTCCGCATATTCATGGATCGCCGCTGAGATCTGATGAAGATGATTTCCCGCTTTTGCATACCGTATTCCCTCAAAAAAGCACTGCCGTGTTACCTCGATCAGCTGCCTGGCCTCCCGGCTGATCTCCCCCACCGCCAGCGTCCTGGCTGCGTCCGACTGATAGCCGTGATAGATCACGCCTGCGTCCAGACTGACGATATCTCCCTCTTTGATGATATGATGTTTGTCAGGAATGCCGTGAACCACCTCATCATTGACTGACACGCAGATGGACGCAGGATAACCCTGATAATCCAGGAAAGAGGGAATGCAGCCATAGCTTCGGATAACTTCCTCGCCGATCCTGTTAATATCCATCGTAGACATACCGGGCCTCAGCGCCTTTTCCATTTCTTCATGAACCACAGCCAGAATTTTTCCGGCTTTACGCATCAGCTCAATTTCCCGGGCCGATTTGATTGTTACCGCCATAGGTTTATTCTCCCAATACTTTCACGATATCGGCGAACACTTTCTCCATGGACTGTGTTCCATCCACCTCGTGGAGAACCTTTCTGCTGCTGTAAAAGTCAATCAGCGGACGGGTCTGCTGATGATAAACTGCCAGACGGTTTTTCACAGTTTCCGGCCGGTCATCATCCCGCAGTACCAGAGGGCTTCCGCATCTGTCACAGATCCCTTCCACTTTCGTCGGGATATGTACAATATGATAAGTCGCCCCACAGTTCAGGCAGGCTCTTCTGCCGCTCATTCTCTTGATGATACTGTCATCAGGAACCTCCACATCAATGGCAAAGTCAACAGCTTCCTGACGTTCCTCCAGCGCTTTTTCCAGACACTCTGCCTGGGGAATGGTTCTGGGGAAACCATCCAGCACATAGCCGTTGGCACAGTCGGGCTGACTGATTCTGTCCATCAGCAGATCCACAGTCAGTTCATCAGGCACCAGCTCGCCGGCATCCATATAGGTCTTGGCCTTTTTCCCCAGTTCAGTGCCGTTCTTGATATTGGCTCTGAAGATATCTCCTGTGGATACATGGGGAATCTGATATTTGTCCGCAATCATTTTGGCCTGTGTGCCTTTTCCCGCTCCAGGCGCTCCTAACATAATGATTTTCATACCCTTATCTCCTATATTGTTGACAAATTCTGGAAAACGTATACAGGAAAAACCTTCCCGTATACGCTCTCCTGAACCATCAGTAATTAATAAACAGACCTTCTGAACGAACATCTTTATAGCTTCTCTGCTGCATCATCGTCTCAATCTGTTTCAGGGTTTCCAGAATGACACCTACGATAATAATCAGGGAAGTACCCATGAATGACAGACGGGATACGCTGAACAGGCCGGAAAACACAATCGGGATCAGAGCAACAATCAGCAGTCCCACCGCTCCGATAAAAATGATATAGTTCAGAATTTTCTGCAGATAATCCGAGGTAGGCTTACCCGGACGGATACCGGGGATAAAGCTGCCCTGGCGCTTCATTGTGTCCGCAATCTCAATCGGATTGAAGGTAATAGATGTATAAAAATACGCAAATACAATAATCAGCGCACAATACACCACAAGACCGATCGAATAGATCGGCGCGTCAGGCCGGCACCAGTTGGAAGAACTGAGTCCCATCAGGATCTGCCCGCCTACCGACGTATAATCCACATCAAAGAACTGGGCGATTACCGCGGGCGTCGTCATCAGAGAAGAAGCAAAAATAACCGGTATCACACCTGCGGTGTTCACCTTCAATACCAGCGGCTTGTTATAAGAACGGCCAGCCGCCATAATACGGTTAGACATCTTCGCAGAATTTTGAACCGGTATTCTTCTCTCCCCATCCTGCAGCAGTACGACAAAAACGATCATAGCGAAAAGAATAACCGCAATAATCACAATCGCAATCACCTTTACAGCTACATCCGCATCTGCGATAAACCGCTCATACAGTGTCATAAAATCATCCGGAAGACCGGAAACAATATTGATCAGCAGGATTACAGAAATACCATTTCCCACGCCTTTTTCTGTAATCTGCTCACCCATCCACATCAGCATGGCAGAACCTGCTGTCATGGCAGCTACCGCAACCACTGCTGTATACCATGTGTATACCGGAAGCAGACCGTTTCCGCCGAAGCCGATCACCATGGCGGAGGCCTCGATCAGAGCCAGCACAACAGTCAGGTATCTGGTCAGCTTCGCGATTTTCTTTCTTCCATCTTCTCCGTCTTTCTGCAGCTCTTCCAGCTTGGGAATTGCGATGGTCAGCAGCTGCACTACGATGGATGACGTGATATAAGGGCTGATGTTCAACGCAAAAATAGACATTGACATAAAGGAGCCGCCGGTTATAGCGTCAAAAAAATTGAAGGCATCACCAGCCTGCCCCTGCAGCAGACTGGCAATATAATCGGTATTTACACCAGGAACCGGAATTTCACATCCGATTCTGACAACGACTAAAATGAAAAACACAAATAAGATTCTGTTCCGTATCTCCTGGATCTGAAATGCTTTCTTAAGTGTTTTTATCATATTAGATCACCTCACAGGTCCCACCTACAGCCTCAATTTTCGCTTTTGCTCCTTCGCTGAAAGCGTTCACTTTAACTGTCAACTTCTTTGTCAGCTCGCCGTTGCCTAAAATCTTCACGCCGTCACGGGGATTTTTCACAACGCCGCATTCCTTTAAAGCCTCTACAGTTACCTCTGCTCCGTCCTCAAACCGTTCCAGAGCAGATACGTTGATACCTACGATTACTTTGGAATTTCTGTTGGTGAAGCCTCTCTTGGGGAGTCTTCTGTATAACGGCATCTGACCGCCTTCAAATCCGGGTCTTGTAGCTCCGGAACGGGCCTTCTGACCTTTGTGGCCTTTTCCGGCTGTCTTTCCGTTTCCTGAGCCATGACCGCGGCCTCTTCTGAAACTATCGCTGTGTTTGGAACCTTCTGCAGGCCGTAAATTTGATAAATCCATTCCCTGCACCTCCTTACTGTAATTAGATTTCTTCTACCTTAACCAAATGTTTTACATGCCAGATCATGCCCCTAACCGCGTCATTATCCGGCAGCTCTACTGTCTTGTTCAGTTTTCTAAGTCCAAGGGCTTCGACAGTTTTTCTCTGTTTCGGCACAGCGCCGATGGGAGATTTCACCAATGTGATTCTTAACTTATCTGCCATTTTACTTCCCTCCTTCAGCCGATTAACTCTTCTACAGATTTTCCGCGATGCTTCGCCACTTCTTCCGGATTCTTCAGAGCACTCAGCCCGGCCAGTGTAGCCAGTACAACGTTCTGCTTGTTGTTGGAACCCAGAGACTTTGTACGGATATTTTTAATACCCGCCAGCTCAACCACGGCGCGGACAGGACCGCCGGCGATCACACCGGTACCTGCGGAAGCCTTCTTCAGCAAAACAGTGGAGCTTCCGAACTTGCCCAGAAAATCGTGGGGAATACTGTTGTTCTCATCAACAGGGACTGTAATCAGGTTTTTCGCGGCATCCTCTTTGCCCTTGCGGATCGCTTCCGGGATTTCCGCTGCTTTTCCGATGCCTGCGCCTACATGGCCGTTACCGTCGCCTACGACAACTAAAGCTGAAAATCTGAAGTTACGACCACCTTTTACTACTTTTGTAACACGCTTGATCGCAACAACTTTTTCTGTTAATTCTAACTGGCTGGCATCAACAATTGTACGTTTCATGTGTTTTCCTCCTTGATTAGAATTCCAGACCAGCTTCTCTTGCCGCGTCTGCTAATGCCTTCACCTTACCATGATATATAAAACCGCCTCTGTCAAAGACAACTGTTGTGATGCCCTTTTCCAGCGCCCGCTTCGCGATAACAGTACCCACGTACGCAGCCGCGTCAACATTGTTGGTTTTCTCCAGCTCTGCCTTCACATCCTTCTGAAGTGTAGACGCGGAAACTAAGGTATTCTGGGCATCGTCGTCAATAATCTGAGCGTAGATATGATTATTACTTCTGAACACAGCTAAACGCGGTCTTTCAGCAGTACCAGCAAAACGATTACGAATTCTTCTGTGCTTATTCACACGAACCTTGCTTCTTGATTCTTTGCTAATCATGTTTTGTTTACCCTCCTAATTATTTCTTGCCTGTCTTACCAACTTTACGTCTGATCACTTCATCAGCATACTTGATACCTTTTCCTTTATAGGGCTCAGGACGTCTCTTATCTCTGATTTCAGCAGCGTATTGGCCTACTTTTTCTTTATCGATACCTTTTACGATAATCTTATTCTGTCCGTCTACCACAGCTTCAAGTCCTTCAGGATCTTCCATTTCGACAGGGTGAGAATATCCGAGGGAAAGAACAAGCTTCTTGCCCTGCTTTGCAGCTCTGTAACCAACACCGTTGATTTCCAGAACCTTTTCATATCCGGCTGTAACACCTGTCACCATGTTGGCAATCAGGGTTCTGGTTAAACCGTGAAGAGATTTCATTTTCTTTAAATCGTTAGGTCTGGATACGATAACTTCCTCGCCCTCTACCTTAATGTCCATCTCAGCCGGCAGTACTCTTTCAAGGGTTCCTTTAGGACCTTTTACAGTCACTTTATTATTTTCTGCAACACTGACAGTTACGCCTGCCGGTATCGCGATTGGCATTCTTCCTATACGTGACATGCCCGTACCTCCATAAATTTGATATATAATGCGCTGCTTTCACCGGGTTTCCACAACCCGGCCGGGTGTTTTCAATTTACCAGATAAATGCTAATACTTCGCCGCCTACATTCTGCTCGCGGGCTTCCTTGTCTGTCAGCACACCCTTGTTGGTGGAAATGATTGCGATGCCCAGTCCGCCCAGTACCTTCGGCAGGTCTGCGGTATTCGCGTACACACGCAGGCCCGGTTTGGAAATTCTCTTCAGGCCTGAGATAATTTTCTCATTTTTATCCTTACCGTATTTTAATGTAACACGGATGGTCTTGAAATTACCGTCCTCTACCAGATCATATTTTGCGATATATCCTTCTCTGACCAGAATGTCGGCAATGGCTAATTTCATCTTGGATGAAGGAATATCTACTGTATCATGTTTTGCAGTATTTGCGTTACGGATTCTTGTAAGCATATCTGCAATAGGATCACTCATCGTCATTTTCGTTCCTCCTTCTTAGGCTCTTTTACCAGCTTGCTTTCTTAACGCCCGGGATCTGTCCTTTGTATGCTAACTCGCGGAAGCAGATTCTGCAGATTCCGTATTTTCTCAGATAAGCGTGGGGACGACCACAGATTCTGCAGCGTGTATATTCTCTGGTAGAGAATTTCGGTTTCCGCTGCTGTTTGATTTTCATTGAAGTCTTAGCCATGAATACTCCTCCTAATTATTTTTGAAACGGCATGTTAAATAATGTCAAAAGTTCACGAGCTTCTTCATCTGTCTTCGCAGTCGTTACGAAAATGATGTCCATACCCCTTACTTTATCAACCTTATCATACTCAATTTCGGGGAAGATCAGCTGTTCCTTGATGCCAAGGGCATAATTTCCACGGCCGTCGAAAGCGTTGGGATTCACGCCTCTGAAGTCACGTACACGAGGCAGCGCCAGGTTGATCAGACGATCAGCGAATTCATACATCTTCTCGCCTCTCAATGTAACCTTGCAGCCAATTGCCATTCCCTCTCTGATCTTAAAGTTTGCCACAGACTTCTTCGCTCTGGTCAGAACAGGTTTCTGTCCGGTAATCGTCTCCAGGTCTTTCATGGCTGTGTCCAGGATTTTCGCGTTTTCCTTTGCCTCGCCTACACCCATATTGATCACGATTTTTTCCAGTTTCGGAACTTCCATGACATTTTTATAGCTGAATTTCTTCATCATTGCATCTACAATTTCATTTTTGTAGGTTTCTTTTAATCTACTGCTCACCTTTGGAACCTCCTTTCCAGAATTAATCGATTACTTCGCCGGTTGACTTCGCCACACGGACTTTTTTGCCGTCTTTGAACTCAAAACCAACTCTTGTAGCCTTGCCATTGTGCAGATACATCACGTTGGACACGTCTACAGGAGCTTCCTGCTTTACGATTCCGCCGGTCTGGTTCGCAGCGTTGGGTTTTGTATGTTTTGTTACCATATTCACACCCTCAACAACCACTCTGTGATTCTTGGGATCTACATGCAGAACCTTGCCTTCTTTATCTTTATCTTTGCCGGCGATTACCTTCACTGTATCGCCCTTCTTAATCTTATTGGTTGCCACTGTGCGCACCTCCTATAATACTTCCGGAGCCAGAGATACAATCTTCATAAACTGCTTGTCTCTTAACTCTCTTGCTACAGGCCCAAAGATACGGGTGCCTCGGGGTGTCTTGTCTTCTCTGATGATTACTGCCGCGTTCTCATCAAATCTGATATAAGAACCGTCCTTACGGCGGGTTGTGTTCTTTGTACGTACTACTACAGCCTTTACAACATCACCTTTTTTTACAACACCGCCTGGTGTTGCGTCTTTAACGCTGGCAACGATTACATCGCCGATCGCGGCATATCTTCTGGTGGAGCCGCCCATTACTCTGATGCAGAGCAGTTCTTTCGCGCCTGTATTGTCAGCTACCTTCAGTCTGGTTTCCTGCTGAATCATGCCAATTACTCCTTTCGATTATTTCGCTCTCTCGATAATCTCCACAAGTCTCCATCTCTTGTCTTTGGATAAAGGCCTTGTTTCCATTACTCTGACGGTGTCGCCAACGGCGCACTCATTTTTCTCGTCATGGGCTTTTAATTTATAAGTTCTCTTAACGATTTTACCGTATAAAGGATGTTTAACATGCTCCTCAATGGCCACTACGATGGTTTTATCCATCTTATCGCTGACAACCTTTCCTCTACGGGTCTTTCTTAAATTTCTTTCCACAACAGTTCCTCCTTTTTAGGACTATCTTTACGCATTGGCTTTCTCAGTGATCACAGTCTGAATTCTGGCGATATTTCTGCGCACTTCTTTGATTCTGCTTGTGTTGTCTAACTGATTTGTTGCGTTCTGAAATCTCAGGTTGAAAAGTTCTTTTTTAGCAGCTACTAATTCCTGTTCTAATTCTACGGCTGACTTTGCCTTTAAATCTTCTACAAATTTATTAGTTTTCAATGTTAGCACCGCCTTCCAAATCTTCACGAGATACGATCTTACACTTACAGGGCAGTTTGTGCATAGCCAGACGGAGCGCTTCCTTTGCTGTCTCCTCCGGTACGCCGGCAATCTCAAACATTACACGGCCCGGTTTAACAACCGCTACCCAGTACTCCAGTGAACCTTTACCGGAACCCATACGGGTCTCAGCGGGCTTTGCGGTTACCGGCTTGTCAGGGAAAATCTTGATCCAGACTTTACCGCCACGCTTGATATAACGGGTCATAGCCACACGGGCTGCCTCGATCTGATTGGATTTGATCCAGCAGGGCTCTGCCGCTACGATACCATACTCACCGTAGCTGATTTTATTTCCTCTGGTAGCCTTGCCTGCCATGCTTCCACGGAACTGTTTACGACGTTTTACTCTTTTAGGCATTAACATTATTTATCGCTCCCTTCCTTAGTTCCCTTCGCAGGAAGTACTTCGCCTTTGTAGATCCATACCTTTACGCCTAACTTGCCGTAGGTAGTATCTGCCTCCGCGAAACCATAGTCGATGTCTGCTCTTAATGTCTGTAACGGGATAGTTCCCTCGCTATAGAACTCTGTACGAGCCATATCAGCGCCGCCCAGACGGCCGGATACTGCGGTCTTGATACCCAGCGCGCCGGCTTTCATGCTTCTGGACATGCAGGACTTCATAGCCCGACGGAAAGAAGTACGGTTCTCCAGCTGAAGAGCGATATTCTCAGCCACCAGCTGCGCATCCTTGTCAGGTCTCTTAACCTCTTTAATATCGATGAACAGCTTCTTATCTGTCATCTTCTGAACTTCAGCTTTTAATTTCTCGATCTCAGCGCCGCCCTTGCCGATTACCATACCGGGTTTTGCAGTATGGATAATCACCTTAACTCTGTCGGATGCTCTCTCGATCTCCATCTTGGAAACACCCGCGCTGTATAATCTCTTCTTTAAGAATTTTCTGATCTGATAATCTTCTACTAAATTATCGGCAAAATCAGCCTCTGCATACCATTTGGAATCCCAATCTTTGATGATGCCGACTCTTAAACCATGAGGATTTACTTTCTGTCCCATGATACCCTCCTTATCTTTCATCCAGAACTACAGTGATGTGGCTTAATCTCTTCTCGATTCTGTAAGCACGTCCCTGGGCTCTCGGTCTGATTCTCTTCATTGTCGGTCCTTTATTCGCGTAGCACTCAGCGATGTAAAGATTGTCGGCGCTCAGTCCATTGTTGTTCTCTGCATTCGCGATTGCTGATTCTAATAATTTCTTGATTACGGAAGAAGCATATCTGGGATTGTATGTCAGAATGCCTAACGCAGCCTGAACATCCTTGCCTCTGATGGCATCCAGTACGAAACATGCCTTCTGCACAGGTACTCTGGCGTAGGATAATTTCGCTGAAGGTCTTGTATCTTTAACAGCATTTCTTTCTCGTTTAATCTGGGATCTGTGTCCTTTTGCCATGGGTTTTTCCTCCTTTCTGAATTAAGCGGATTATCGACGGGATTTCTTCTCGTCTTTTCCATGTCCTCTGTAGGTTCTTGTGGCTACGAACTCTCCCAGCTTATGCTCTACCATATCCTCGGTGATATAAACCGGCACATGTCTTCTGCCATCATGAACCGCGATTGTATGTCCAACCATCTGCGGGAAAATCGTGGAACGGCGGGACCAGGTCTTGATAACCTGCTTCTCGCCGGAAGCATTCAGGGCTTCCACTTTTTTCAGTAATGATTCATCTGCAAATGGACCTTTTTTCAATGAACGTCCCATATTCGGTTTCCCTCCTTAATTATTTGATCGTCTTACCGTCTCTTCTTCTCACGATATACTTGTTAGACTGCTTGTTTTTCTTTCTTGTCTTTAAGCCCAGCGCAGGTTTGCCCCAAGGGGTGCAGGGACCGGGACGACCGATACCTGTCTTGCCTTCGCCGCCGCCGTGAGGATGGTCATTGGGGTTCATAACAGAACCGCGGACCGTAGGCCGGATACCCATGTGACGCTTCCGTCCTGCCTTACCGATGTTGATCAGAGCGTGATCGCCGTTTCCTACAACACCGATGGTTGCCCGGCAGATAATCGGAACCATTCTCATTTCACCGGAGGGAAGTCTTAATGTAGCGTATTTGCCTTCTTTCGCCATCAGCTGTGCGCTGTTGCCCGCGGAACGAACCAGCTGTCCGCCCTTTCCGGGATAAAGCTCAACATTGTGAACCTGCGCACCAATCGGAATATTTTCTAACGGCAGGCAGTTGCCCAGTCTGGCCTCTGCATGTTCGCCGTTCATCACTGTCATGCCGTCGGTTAACCCTTCGGGAGCCAGGATATAAGCTTTCTCGCCGTCTGCGTAGCAGATCAGAGCGATGTTTGCGCTTCTGTTAGGATCGTACTCGATACCGATCACCTTTGCGGGGATTCCGTCTTTTCTTCTCTTGAAATCCACCAGTCTGTATTTTCTTCTGTTTCCGCCTCCGCGGTGTCTCACTGTAATTTTACCCTGATTGTTCCGTCCGGCATTCTTCTTCAGAGATACCACTAAGGATTTCTCCGGAGTTGTTTTGGTGATTTCAGAGAAATCAGAGCCGGTCATATTCCTTCTGGAAGGTGTATATGGGCGGTATGTTTTAATTCCCATTTTCTGAACTCCTTTCATCAAACGCTCTCAGGCGTTTCTTCTTATCATGGCCGTTCATCCGATCCGGTGTGCTGTTGCAGAGCACCCGTGGAACTAGGATCGTGATGTGGCCCGGCGGCCTCAGCCATATAGGTTTCTATAGCGGCTTTGCCTGACTGTTATTATAAGCCGGCAAAGATCTCAATGTCCTTGCTGTCTTCTGTCAGCTGGACAATCGCTTTCTTCATTTTGGCAGTTTTTCCGACAGTTCTGCCTCTTCTGCGGGTCTTGCCGTCCAGGTTCATTGTATTGACACTGGCAACCTTCGTTCCCTCGAACATTTTTTCCACAGCTTCTTTTACCATGTTCTTTGTCGCTTCTGTGTGAACCATGAAAGTATATTTTTTCTCTGCCATAGCAGCCATACTCTTCTCAGTTACGACAGGTTTGAGGATTACATCATAATATTTAATATCGGCCATTACGCATATACCTCCTCGATCGTTGCCACAGCAGCCTTTGTGGTTACCACTGTATTGTATTTCAGGATATCGTAAACATTAATGGTGTTGGTCAGCGCTGTCTTTACGCCTTCGATATTTCTGGCGGATTTTACAACTGTCTGGTCGTTGTTGTCCAGTACAACCAGCGCTTTGTTTACTTTCAGCGCATCCAGCATTGCCTTAAAATTCTTTGTTTTAATTTCATTCATCACGATCTCGTCAACCACGATGAACTTACCCTCGTTCACTCTGCTGGTCAGAGCGGACTTCAGAGCCAGCCTCTTCTCCTTCTTATTCAGACGGATGGAGTAATCTCTCGGCTTCGGAGCGAATACTACGCCGCCGCCCGTCCACTGGGGCGCTCTTGTTGAGCCCTGTCTTGCATGACCGGTTCCTTTCTGTCTCCAGGGTTTCTTTCCGCCTCCGCTTACTTCGGAACGGGTTCTGGCACTCTGTGTGCCCTGACGTTTGTTCGCCAGCTGAGCTACAACAGCCATGTGTACCAGGTGCTCATTTACTTCCACACCGAATACTGCGTCATTCAGCTCTAATGTGCCGACGGTCTCGCCTTTCATATTATAAACAGATACGTTTGCCATCTGTGTGTTCCTCCTTCCTCGCAAAAGATTAGATTGTCTTTACGGTTTCTCTCAGTGTTACCAGCGCTTTCTTCGGTCCGGGCACAGCGCCTTTTACCAGAATAACATTGTTCTCAGCATCCACTCTGACAACCTCCAGGTTCTGGATGGTGATCTGCTTGTTGCCCATCTGGCCGGGCATCTTTTTGCCCTTGAATACACGTCCCGGGCTGGTTGCGGAGCCGTTGGAACCTGCATGACGGTGGAATTTAGAACCGTGAGCCATAGGCCCTCTGTGCTGTCCGTGTCTCTTAATTGCGCCCTGGAAACCTTTGCCCTTTGAAATCGCTGTCGCGTCTACCTTATCTCCTGCTGCGAAGATATCAACCTTGATCTCATCAGCCACTTTGTAATCAGCTGCGTTTTCCAGTTTGAACTCTCTCACATATCTCTTATAAGATACGCCTGCCTTGTCGAAATGGCCTTTCACCGGCTTGTTTACCAGTTTTTCTCTCTTGTCCACGTAACCCACCTGAACAGCCTCATAGCCGTCATTCTCTACGGTTTTCACCTGGGTTACCACGCAGGGACCTGCCTGAAGCACTGTTACGGGTGTCAGGGTGCCGTCCTCAGCGAAGATCTGGGTCATTCCCACTTTGGTCGCTAAAATCGCTTTTTTCATTCTATGATTACCTCCTGTTCATCTACAGCGGAACGCTTTCGCGTTCATCCTAGACTTGCTTTTGGCCTCGCGGCTTCGGCAATAGGATTTTTCACTCTGTCTTATTATTTCTGTTTCATTTTGATATTAATATACACGCCTGCAGGCATCTCCAGTCTGGACAGCGCGTCTACTGTCTTCTGGGTGGGCGCGATAATATCAATCAGTCTCTTGTGAGTTCTCTGCTCGAACTGCTCTCTGGAATCCTTATATTTGTGAACAGCTCTCAGAATGGTTACTACTTCTTTTTTTGTGGGCAGCGGCACCGGCCCGCTTACCTTAGATCCTGTCTTTTTTACGGTCTCGATGATTTTTCCGGCGGACTGATCTACCAGCTGATGATCATACGCCTTCAGTGTGATTCTCATTACTTGACTTGCCATAAAAAAAGTCGCCTCCTTTTCGCACTTTTTAACATTAAGTACGACAAGCGGTGACTGTACACTCCTTCGTGTGTATCGCGGTGCTCTGCAATCCACGTTTTCTCCTACACACAACTTTCCTGCCGGAAGGCAGTATTTCCTATTTGGTACAGTGACTTGTCGCCAGTTTTCTAACTTGACATTCGCTCCACGGAAAAACCTGCCTCACAGGGCAGCAACCTCACGCTTCACAGCTATCATGCCACAGCGTCTATCAGTATACACTATTGGTTTGGAAATTGCAAGTATTTTTTTGCGTACTTGCGTACGGATAAACTCCCGGAAATGAACGGGCGGGAAAACGGTTAAAATGGTTCTCAATTCTCTTTCGGCACAATCACGCCCCTGACAGCGGACAGCACCGCAAAGACCGCAAAAACGATGATGGCGCCGAGGAAGACGCTTTCAATGTCGCTCTGCCTTCTGAACACCGCGTGGGCGGCCAGGATGAAGTAATTTGATATGAAGATTCCCAGCTGGTTGCCGATCAGAATCAGCGTGGTTCCCAGGGCGATGGAAGCAGAATCATTGATGATGCCGTTAAACACCTGCAGCATGGAAAATACAATCATAAATCCCGCGCCGGCGATCAGGCAGCCGATGATCATGGTGGGCACCGAGGGAATGAACAGCAGCAGCGCCAGGCCGGCTACACACAGCAGGTAGCCCAGCAGTGTGGTATAGCCCTTGAATATTTTCTGGATCGGCCCCAGAAGGGAAGATGCCAGGTTGCCGATGCTGTAGGCCGAAATCGCCACTCCCGCCACAGTGGCAGCGCCGATCTGATGGTCTGCGGCAAAAGTAGATATGCCGCTGAGAATGGGATACATGGCAGGCCGTAGCCAGCGCCTGGAACAGGCCCGGCCAGAAGGCTGGGGATGCAGTAAAAGGCTGTGGCGATTCCCACATATTTGGTATACTGTTCCTGGGGCAGACTTTCCATCAGCAGAGCCGTCCGCATCCCGAACATCCCGGCCCCGATGCCGATGATCGCGCGGAATACCAGCACCACATTCCAGGAAGGGGCATAAAACACCGGGCCCAGACCGCCCACGACAACCAGGACGCAGCCGATGATGCCGACTGTCTGGTAGCCGATCTGCTTGCCCACGACCACGCTGATCAGCAGCATCACAGGCAGACTGGTCAGCGTCGGCAGGGTAGATACCGTCCGGATCGAGGTGGCCGCCACATCCGGCCACGCCTCAATCATTGTCTGGATGCCTGCATTTACCAGGTTGCCCGCCCCTGCCACGGTAAAGATTGCAATGACCGCGATCAGGTTCAGGCTCATCCCGAATCCTTTGTTCCTGTTTTCACTCATACGTTTCATCCCCCTTATCCGGATCAGCCGGCCAGTCCCAGCTCATCTGCCCATTTCCTGCAGATATTCACCGTGTCCTGGGAATTGGTGGCCCAGGCGTCCATGCCGATGACCCGGCAGGCTTCCGCGGTAATGGGGCGCCGCCCACGATCAGCTTCACATCATCCAGCCCTGCCGCTTTCAGCGCCTCCGCCGTAGCTTTCATGGAATCGATGGCCAGCGTCAGCACGCCGCTCAGGGCGACGATTTTCAGATTCTTTTCCTTTACCGTATCGACAATCTTTGCCGCCGGCACGTCGATCCCCAGGTCTGTCGCCCGGAAGCCTGCCGCCTCCCTCTGCCAGCGCCGGCTTCAGGATATTCACCGCCTGCTGCATCAGCTCTCCGGCATAGATCAGATCTCCCACAAAGTATTCCCCTTTTTCAAAAAGATCTCCTACAATATTCATTCCCTCCTGACATGCCTCAATGGCTGCCTGCGCCTCGCTGCCTCCGTCATCCATCACGGCTTTCAGCAGCTCTGTCACTTTATCTTCATCTAATTCGCCCATGGCGTTTTTTAATTCTTTTGTATTCAGCATGGTTGTGCCCTCCCTGTCATTTTTCCCGTTCTCAATGTTTCCTTTTCCTTAACCGCCGCCCGGCATCCCCATTCACCCAAGCTGCCGGGCGGCCCTTTTCTTTTCCCAAATATCAGCATGAAAGTTTGAACTGCACAAAATAGAGTACCTGTACAGTTTAAATCCAGATTTTTCTGTCTTAGGCCGTACAAATCTGTACATGAATGCAGACGAAATGCAGATTTTCTTATTTATGACTGTACAAATACCTCTATAAATACAGACGAAATCTCACATTTTTAATTTTAGTCTGTACATTTGCCCATATTTGTACAGACGAATCTGAGATTTTATCATTTTCAACTGTAACACTACGTTTATTTTTACAGCCTAAATTTCATTTTTTCCGTTTCAGTCTGTATTTGCAGAACGAAAAGGCCATTTATTTCAACAAGTTAGACAACCCCCTGTGTTTTCGTCCCTGTCACACAGCCAGTCAGCAGGAAAAGGGAATCCCGCAGCGGCTTCGGGAACAGGCGGCCGACATCGGTCTTTGAAGGGACAGGGATGGAAACAGACATGTGGAGACCTGATTACAAATCCTTGGAAAATATCAGCCCGCTTTTACAGACGGAAATGAGCGCTCAACGCTCATTGCCGAGGGCTTAATGAAGAAAAATCATCAGGATTTTTCTTCATGTAAGACCGGTTCTGTAAAAGCGGGCTGATATTTTCCTAAGATTTGTTCAGGTCGGGAACAAAGTCTGTCTTCATCCCTGTCCCTTCAAAGACCGATGTTGGCCGCCTGTTTCCGGAGCCGCTGCGGGATTTTCTTTTCCGTCCAGTCCGAGTGACAGCCCCCGGACGAAAACATATCTATTTCAGCTTCACCACCATCTGTCCTGCCTTCACCTGCTCGTCCTCTGATACATACAGCCTCTCTACCTCTCCTGACGCGGTGGCGATGATGTTGGTTTCCATCTTCATGGCCTCGATCATGGCTACGGGCTGACCTTCTTCTACCATTTCCCCTTCTTTGACGAATACTTTCACAATCCGCCCGGGGATATTGGCGCCGATCTCCATCGGGTCGGAGGGATCGGCGTAGAGTACGGCGTTGTGGGCGTTGACGGTGACATCTGTATCTTTAATCAGGACGCTTCTGCGGTTGCCATTCACTTCAAATACAGCCTCCCGGAACCCTTCGCTGTCCACCGGGCGCACTTCGCAGAGCTTCACCATCAGGAAGCTGCCCTCGCCCAGCTTCACCTCGCAGGTCTCGCCTTCCTCCAGGCCGTGGAAGAAGATATCGGAACCCATATACCGGAAGCTGCCCTTTTCATGGGTTTCCTTCACGTAATCCTCAAATACCTTCGGGTAGAGGGCATAGCTGATCACTTCTCTGTCTGTTCCTTCCAGATGCAGTTCATCCTGCAGCTTCTGCCGGATGCCGTCGAAATCCTCCGGCGGAAGCATCTCGCCCGGCCGCACTGTGATCGCCGGCCTGCCTTTTAAGACTACCTTCTGCAGATCTTCAGGGAAACCGCCCTCAGGCTGTCCCATCATCCCTTCGAAGTAGGAAACAATGGAATCGGGGAAGTCCAGTCCGGCACCTTTTTCGCAGATATTTTCCGGAGTCAGGTCGTTCTGCACCATGAAGATCGCCATATCGCCCACAGCCTTGGAGGTCGGCGTTACCTTCACGATATCCCCCAGCATCTCATTGACGGTCCGGTACATCTTCTTCACATCCTCAAACCTGTGGCCAAGACCGAAGCTTTCTACCTGAGGCTTCAGATTGGAATACTGGCCGCCGGGAATCTCATACTGATAGATCTCCGCCGTAGACGTCATCAGCTCTGACTCAAAGCCTGCGTAAACCGGGCGCACATCCTGCCAGTAATCGGATATCTTCTGCAGTCCCTCCGCCGGCAGCATCGGGTCTCTCCGGCTTCTGCCCATGGCAGCGGCGATGGAATTCAGCGCCGGCTGGGAGGTCAGGCCACTCATGGAGTTAAAGGCCGCGTCCACGATATCCACTCCTGCCTGGGCTGCCATCAGGACAGTGGCCACCCCGTTGCCGGAGGTATCATGAGTATGGAGATGGATCGGGATGCCGATCTCTTCTTTCAGCGTCCGGATCAGCTTGTCCGCCGCCATCGGCTTGAGCAATCCGGACATATCCTTGATGCCCAGGATATGGGCGCCCTTCTTCTCCAGCTCCTTCGCCATCCGCACATAATATTTCAGGTTATATTTGGTTCTGGACTCATCCAGAATATCACCGGTATAACAGATACATGCCTCCGCCAGCCTGCCCTGGTTCAGGGTTTCATCCAGCGCCACCTCCATGCCGGGCACCCAGTTCAGGGAATCAAAGATACGGAATACATCGATGCCGGAGCGGGCTGCCTGACGGACAAACTCCCGGATCACATTGTCAGGATAATTCTTATACCCGACGCCGTTGGCCCCGCGGATCAGCATCTGGAACAGGATATTGGGGATTTTTTCCCGCAGAACGTCCAGACGCTCCCAGGGCGACTCGCCCAGGAAACGGTAAGCAGTGTCAAAGGTCGCCCCGCCCCACATCTCCAGGGAGAAGAGATCCTTTCCGTATACCGCCACAGCCGGCGCGATTTTCTCCATATCCACAGTGCGGACTCTGGTGGCCATCAGCGACTGCTGGGCATCCCGCATGGTGGTGTCGGTAATCAGCAGACGCTGCTCATCCTTCACCCAGCCCGCAAATTTCTCCGGCCCCATCTCTTCCAGCATCTGGCGGGTACCGCGGAGCTTCCGGATCTCTTCCTCGGAAAACCGGGGAAATACCGGCACATTAAAGTGGGGCTTATGGCCGTGATTCTCATTGACAAATTTATTGCCCAGGAAGGTCATCACCTTCAGCTCCTGATCCTCTGCCTCCTGGATATCCAGCAGCCCCGGATTTTTTCCGATAAAGCCGGTATCGCAGACTCCTGCGGCGAAATCAGGATGGTTCAGCACATTCAGCAGGAAAGGAATATTAGTATCCACGCCCTTAATCAGAGTCTCCTGCAGCGCCCGCATGGCCTTTCTCCTGGTATCGTCGAAGGTTCTGCTGTAGGCAATGATTTTCAGCAGCAGGCTGTCATAAAATGGCGTAATCTCCGCCCCCTGAAAGCCATTGCCACCATCCAGACGGATGCCAGCGCCGCCCGGGCTGCGGTAAGTCTCAATCACGCCGGTGTCAGGCATAAAATCGTTGGCCGGATTCTCTGTTGTTACCCGGCACTGGATGGCATAGCCGGACAACTTCACCGACTCCTGGCCCTTCAGGCCGATCCGGTCTGAATCCAGGGTATAGCCCTGGGCGATCAGAATCTGGGCCTGGACGATATCTACGCCCGTCACCATCTCCGAAACGGTGTGCTCCACCTGAATCCGGGGATTCATCTCGATAAAATAATGGTTTCCTTTTTTATCCACCAGAAACTCAACGGTTCCGGCGCTCTTGTAATGGACTGCCCTCGCAATCTTCAGGGCGTCCCCGCAGATGGCCTGACGCTGTGCCTCCGTCAGGCACAGAGACGGCGTAAATTCAATCACCTTCTGATGCCGCCGCTGGATCGAACAATCTCTCTCATACAAATGTACAATATTTCCCTCCTGGTCTCCCAGTATCTGCACCTCGATATGCTTGGGCTCCTCCAGATATTTTTCAATAAAAATATCGTCAATGCCGAAAGCCTTCGCCGCCTCGCTGCGGGCGCTCCGGAACTGGGGCAGCAGCTCATCTTCTGTTTCCACGATTCTCATACCCCGGCCGCCGCCGCCGGCTGCCGCCTTCAGCATCACAGGATAGCCGCAGAATCTGGCCGCCTGCAGGGCTTCCTCCTCCGTCTCGATCACCTTTTCCACACCGGGGATCGTCGGCACACCCACAGACTGGGCCACCAGCTTGGATTTCACCTTGTCGCCCATCTTGTCCATCATCTCAGCGTCTGGGCCGATAAATACGATGCCCGCGTCAGCACAGGCTCTGGCAAAATCCGCGTTCTCCGCCAGGAACCCATAGCCGGGATGGATGGCGTCTACGCCTTTGGACAGCGCCAGGGTAATAATCTCATCGATGCCCAGATAAGCGCCAACCGGGGTCTTGCCCTTTCCCACGCGGTAGGCCTCATCGGCTTTCGTCCGAAAGAGGGTGTTCTTATCCTCTTCCGAATAAATGGCTACAGTCCGGATGCCCAGCTCATGACAGGCCCGGAAAATCCTGATAGCGATCTCGCCGCGGTTCGCCACCAGGACACGCTTAAACCTTTTTACTTCTTTCATCACTACCTCCCAAATCCACAAACATATCCGGCCTTCAGCCGGATGAAATTATTTTACGTAATCCATTTATAAATGTCAATCTTTTTGCTTAAATATATTGTTTTGTTTAAAAATAAAAGGAGTACATGTTAAAATGATAACAATTTTCGATATATCTTACTATTTTATCAATATTCTCAGATAAAATCTGTCGGATGACTTACAGAATCGTCCAGTCGGCATCACAAAAAGGCGTCTCTCAGTCATTGACCTAATTGACTGAGAAACGCCCTTTGAAATTATTATAAATCTTTTATTTTATGGAACACTTATATTCATACGGCTCTCCGTTTATCGTCTCACCGAGTGGTCCCGGGAAAACACCGCGCTTTTGCACTGTTAATACTTTCCGTACTTCTCCACCGCTTCCAGCAGTGCTTCCATGTTCTCCTTCGGACAATCCTCCAGAGAATAGCCGGTGGTAAACAGATATCCTCCGCCCGGCGCCATGATATCCAGCGTCTCCTTCACCTTTTCATCGATCTGCTCCGGTGTGCCGTACGTCACCGTATAAGCCGGGAATCCGCCCATCAGGCAGGCAACATCCCCAAGTTCTTTCTTCGCCAGCTGCAGATCAACCTCTTCAAAATGGTAGATTACCTTATTTTTGGGCACTTCCTTCAGATAGGGCAGACGGGTATTATAAGACCCTTCTGTATACACCACCGGAGTGATGTCATGGTCGATCAGCGCCTCAATCCACTGGCGCAGGTAAGGCCAGTACAGTTCTGCGTAGTCCTTGTCGCTGATGAAATTATCGAAGCCCTTATGGAGCATCACCCATCCGTACTTTGATCCGGTGGACTGGCAGAAATCCAGGGTCTGGCGGATATGAATCTTCACAAACATATCCAGGGCGCGCTTCACATTATCCCGCTCCAGAACCAGATCCGGCATCATGCCGAAGGTGCCCCGCAGGGTATCCCCCAGCATATCGAAAGCTGTGGCGGAGCCGCCGCCAGAGATGCTGTAATAGCCCAGGGCATTCAGCTTCTCACTGTATTTTGCTACGATGTCCATCATCCGCTGATTTTCCTCCGCCGCCTCCAGCAGCTTCCGGTAGATCGGAATATTCGCCGGAGATGACAGCAGCCGCTGGGCGCCGCCGCACACCAGTGCCACATAGTCCAGATCCGCTGCGCCTTCCAGCAGGCCGATGGTTCTGGGCAGATGCTTGGTCAGCCAGAATCCGGCAGGGTTCAGGAAGAATTCCTCATACTCATCATCCAGCAGCGTAGGGAATTCCACGAACTGATAGGTATTATTCACATCCAGTCCCTTCGGATCTCCAGGCCACCTGGCTGTCTTGACATCCAGAGCTTCCAGCACCTTTGCGGGCGGTATAAAATTGCTGATGCTGGCAGTATCTGTATAAGAATACTGGGTATAGAAATCCAGCATCGCCTGGCAGGTGCGCTCATGGTCAATCATGCTCTCTGCCGCTGTGATTCCCGCCTTGTGAATGGGATAGGTGCCTACCCTCAGCACATTGGGCACCCGGTCCGGCTGCTGGTTGGCCACCGCTGTCTCCACTCTCTTTTTCCTCTCCTCATACCTCTTTGCGTAATCGATCATCCTTTTTCCTCCCCTACTTTTTGCCGTAATTGCGCACTGTATCCATCAGCGCCTCTACATTCTCCCTCTTCGCCAGGTCCATGCCGCAGGAGGTCTCAAAGATGAAGCCGCCTCCCACCGCACAGGTATCGATCAGCCGCTTGGCCTCATTCACCACCTGCTCCTTTGTGCCGTAGTCCAGCAGATAAACAGGGAAACCACCGGAAATGCAGGCTGTATCCCCCAGGATCTTCTTCGCCTGTGCCATATCCACTTCCTCGAAATGGTAGACCACTTTCCCCGCAGGCACTTCTTTCAGGCATTCCAGACGGCTGTCATATTTGCCTTCTGTATAAATATAAGGCACCATGCCGTTTTCGATAATGGCATTAATAATAATCTGCAGATGGTTCCAGTAGAAGGTACGGTAATGTTCATCGCTCATGAACCCGTCCATGCCCTTATGGAGCGCCATAAACACATGCTTGCCCGGCATCATTTTCCCCTGGATTTTAATCATCTCCAGAACACCTTCCAGCTGCTCTTTGCAGTAATCCATCACCTGGTCCGGGCGTTCATAAAGGTCAGCCAGACCGTCCAGTGTCCCCCTCAGGAAATCGCTGTATCCGTCATAAGGCACGCCGGCGCCTCCGGTGGCCAGGACAGGATAGCCATAAGCCTCAATGTCGGCATCCAGCTGGCGCAGACGGGGTGACAGATCATTGTTCATATCATTAATCTCCCACAGCGTCTCCAGCATTTTCTTAAATTCCGGCGTGCTGACTGCTGCCGCTACTGCGGTATAACTGTTGTAAACACCCATATCACGCACCTTAAATCCGGCCATCGGTTCCAGAATCCCATTGGTTCTGGGCATGCCCACGTTCATCACCCAGCCGCTGCGATCTGTAAAAAACTGCTCAAATTCATCATCTTCCAGCACCGGGAACTCAATAAACTGATGGATCGAATTTTTATCAACAGCCGCTCCCGGTTCGCCTGCCCAGCGCATGGTTTTCGGCATGCCTTTCTCCAGAATCGGTCCCTGGCCTGCATACACATACCCATGTCCGAACATCGCATCCGGCTGATAGTCATCCAAATATTGGAACAGACTCTTCCTGGTCTTGCTCAGATCCCAGTCATACAAAATATCTGCCATGCTGTATCCTGCCTGGAGAAAAGGATAGCACTGTACAATCGGAATAAACGGAATGGTATCCGGTTCCTTCAGCGCAATCGCGTCATTAATCCGTTTCAGACGTTCCTGATATTTTTCCTGGTTCGCCATCGTTAAAACCCCTCCTTTTTACACTTACGCGCCAGAGCGGTCCCTCATGCCGCTGCCGGGCGGATTTTACCTTACAAATATATTTTATCAGATCAAAATGCGTGAATCTACATCACGAGAGTACAAAGATTTCAGATAAAATACCCGCTGCAGCTGTGCAGAACAGTCAAACAAAAAAACAGCCGGGAGTTTCCTGCCTTCTGAACTTCGGCTGTCAACTCCCGGTTGTCCGGGTTGTCTGCATGTTTTCTGTTTTCTTCCGTAATAAAGTCTCCTGTAATGCTATCTCTTGTAAAAACAGTTTCCTCCAACCACAACATATTCGGAGAAGGGATAGCCGATGGACGAAGCATAGGAGTCAGAGCAGAAATGCACAAAATCTCCTATATTATTGGTTCCTGCCAAAGCAGCAGCCGCCGCCTGCATCGGTGTGGAGGCCGGACCTGCCAGCAGGATCCGCTCCAGCATTCCCCCGGCTCCCGTTCCCGCAAACTGGCCTGACTGGTAGATCACATCGTGGACAGAGTTGGGATAGGAACTGCTGCGGGTCCGGTTCAGAACCACATTGCACACTGCCAGGCAGGAGTCATAATTGTATCCCGCCTCCACCTGGGCAATGGCAGCCAGCAGAATCATATCATCATAGGCAGATGTATCGATTCCCGCCGCAGCTGTCGTCGCCGGCTCTGTCGCCGCGGCAGTCGTTGTTTCAGGCGCAGCTGTGGTCGCTGCAGCCGTGGAAGTCGGCGCCGCTGCAGTTGATGCCGCAGTGGTCTCCGACGCCCTGGTGGTTGACACTTCTGATGTCCTGGCCGCGGTCGTCGTGGTTTCCGCCTGCCTTGTCATCGTTTCCGTCTGACGCTCAGCGGACGTCTCCTCTTCTTCCTCCTCAAGAGCCGCCCTGCTCTCTGCCAGCTCCAGCAATTCCTGCTCCGCGTCGATGGAAATCGCCTGCCCGTAATTCTGGCTGACGGTTACAAACTCCGCGTTCAGGAATCCTTCCATCCCGGAAGTATAGTCAATTCTGACCCAGCCGCCGCCCTGGTCTGTGACGATAAACCACTGGCCGGCCTCCACCGTAGCGATCACATCCGCCTCTGTGCTGGGACTCTCCCGCACATTCAGCCATTCGGCAGTGACAGTGGCAATGGTCACTGAGCCCTGTTCCTGGGCGTAGGCTTCCGCCTCCGCGCCTGTCAGAATGTATTCATTGGATACCCAGCCGGTCACAGCCCCCGAGGAAATCCTGCTGAAAGACTCGCCCTGCTCCAGGAGATCCGCCGATGTGCCGTGATAAATCTTTCCAATTACTCTGGATTCCGGATCATTCTCCTCACGGATATTCAGATACCCCGAAGCGGTAATCACCACCCGGTTCTCATAAGCAGAAGTCTCCGGCTCTGTCTGTTCTGTCTCAGGCTCCGTTTCTGCCGACGCAAATACCGACTCCACGATCCGCTCCGCCACCTGAGCGTCCATCTCTTCGAATATCAGGCCGTTTCCCTCTCCAGGGAAGATTCCCGCCAGGCCGTAAGGGGGATACTGGGCCGCCAGATCGCTGATTTCCCGATCCGGCAGGTCACTGGCTGTCTCCGCCTCCCCTCCGGCTGCCTCCGCCATATCCGCCTGCTCTTCCACTGCCTGTTCTGCCTCCTGCCCGGATTCCTGCGGCGAATCATCCAGCACCACCTCAGAGGCCGGCCGGGAGGAAAACACTCCCAGCAATATCTGGGACAGCAGCAGTATCACCGCCGCCCCGGCGATTAATCCTTTGTGCTTCTTCATGAACTTTCATCAAACCTTTCCGTATGCCGGAGAGCCTCTGCCCTGTTATTCCCCGCACGCCCAGCGTCCGCTGGCGCCGCAGGGCAGAACCAGGCCCGTCTGGCTCACCGGCAGTCCCAGTTCTTCTGCCTGAACGGTTCCGCCGTACTTTTTCCCGATCTCCAGAGACATCATATAAGACAGCACTGACGGCGCCAGCCCGGTGGTATAGGAATTAATCAGGAAAAACAGCGGTTTTTCCGACAGAAGCACCGCGCACAGCTGCACCAGATGATAGATGGAATCTTCTATTTTCCAGATTTCTCCCTTCGGCCCCCTTCCGTAGGAAGGCGGATCCATAATAATGCCGTCATAATGATTGCCCCGGCGGATCTCCCGCTCCACAAACTTCACACAGTCGTCCACAATCCAGCGGACAGGGGCTTCCTCCAGTCCTGAAGAGCGGGCATTCTCCCTGGCCCAGGTTACCATTCCTTTGGAAGCGTCCACATGGGTAACGCTGGCGCCCGCCTTCGCCGCCGCCAGTGTGGCGCCGCCGGTATAGGCAAAGAGATTCAGCACCTTTACCGGCCTTCCCGCTCCCCGGATCAGACCGCCGAACCAGTCCCAGTTCGCCGCCTGTTCCGGAAACAGCCCTGTATGTTTAAAACTGAAGGGCTTCAGCTGAAATGTCAGATCCCGGTAATGGATCGCCCACTGCTGAGGCAGGTCGAAAAACTCCCATTCTCCTCCGCCCCTGGAGCTGCGGTGATAATGGGCATTCCTCTTCCTCCAGCCCCTGTGCTCCCTGGGCGTATCCCAGATCACCTGAGGATCCGGGCGAACCAATATGTAATCTCCCCACCGCTCCAGTTTCTCTCCGCGGGAAGTGTCAATTACTTCATAATCTTTCCATCCGTCTGCAATCCACATAAACGTTCATCCTCAATCTTTCCTGAAAACATCATATCGGGTTTATTATAGTCTACAAACAAATTATCCGTCAACCGTTACGGCCCGGAAAGCCGGGAATCTCAGGGATATTTCACAATTAGCCCCTCTTCTGCCTGACCCCTCAGGATAAGACATCCGTGTCCCCAGGGTAAAAACAGAGCCTGTTCTTTCTATCAAAAGCAGGGGAAAGCTCTGTACACGCATATCATTCTCCTTCGTCCGAGAATTTGCCTTCTCAGCGGGCCTGTACAGCCCGGACGACTCTGGATTCCGGCAGAAATGTGAGTCCGGCAGAAAACTGGCACGCCTTTGTATAAAATGGCACCCGCCCGGCACCAAAAATCTTATTATTTATGAGATAATTGTTTTATATAGAAATGCTTCCGATACCGGACCACATGTCAGACGGGATCACAAAAACCGGCTGTCCGAAACGTGATGGAGAAACTGAATCTGTCAGCGGAGGAGGCGATGGAACTTCTGGGAGCTTCTGAGGTGTGCTGTATTTTCTGGAGACAGAGTCTGAAATCGCTGCCAGACATTATAGTTATCAGGATAACCGAACCTGCCCATCCCCAGCACCTACCAGTCTTCCAGCGCGTCCCCCGCGTTTTCCAAGAAGGGGATAGGAAAACAGGTTTTCATAAATATTCAATCCCCGCTGTTCCTTCTTCCACTGGATAATAATATTATAGGGTTTTTTGAAATGGCTTTCATAAAACACGCTGAAAAATCCGGCAGCGCAGCACATTCCATTTTAGAATATACTGCGCCGCACAAACCTTCTGACACTTTTACTTTACTTCATATTCCATAATGCTCCTTGCCATTTTGCCCGCCTCCGCGGCGTGAGCCTTTGAGCCGGGAATACCTGCGGTAATATAAGCCGCCTGCTCGGCCTCTGCCGCTATCAGATCAGGCTCACCTGCCTTCATAGCCGAGGCTGTCGCCGCGGGAATGACCACATTATAAATATTGCATCCCGCCAGCGCCAGTTCATCCAGCACCGCCGCGGCAAAAGGCACTGCCCAGGCCACATCCTGGCGTTTGCCCTGGCAGACTTTTGGAATGACATCATGGACAAATCCATTCATGGGCCGTCTGCCCTGCGGCGCGGCGTCTGTCAGCGAATAAAGTTCATCCGGTCGAAGGGCTCTCTCTCCGGTACGCCGTATTTTTCTTTTCCCAGCGCGATGCTCTTCATCAGAAATGTCATATTTCTGGCCAGCGTCCGCATCATCTGCATCCCCTCTCTGTCCTGGGCAGCCTCACCCGGCTCGCTGCCGTGGATGCCGTTCCAGTACTGACCGGAGGCGATCGGCATACCGGAAATGCCAAAGAACTTGTTCAGCTCATCATAGGTAGCCGTCAGGCCTCCCCGGCGGGCTGACGCCACCGCTGCGCCTACCTTCATTGTTTTATCAAAAGGAGTGCTGTAAAACAGCCTTGTCAGAAACGCCACCAGCGTGGCATTGGCAGAAGCATAATAAACCGGGCTTCCCACCACCAGCCCATCGCAGGCCTCAAACTTGGGAGCGGTCTCATTCACCAGGTCATCAAAGACACACTGGCCCTTCTTCATACAGGCCCGGCATCCGATACAGCCCCGGATCGGCTGATTGCCGATATGGATCAGCTCCGTCTCGATCCCCTCCGCCTGGAAAATCTTTTCCATCTCATGGAGGGCAGTGTAGGTATTGCCTGCCTTTCGGGGACTTCCGTTAATCATTAATACTTTCATAGCGTCACATTCTCCTTCCTCATATATTACGATATTACGCAGATCAGGCTCCGCGCCGCGCTCAGTATCCCAGCCCGTGAAGCCATTCCTCCACATCAGCCGCCGCTTCCGTCACACTGCTCTGGTTCACGGTAAAGCCGTCTGTCACCACTTCCGCCCCCGGCTCCAACTCCTGTATGGTTTCGATGGTGCTGGAAAATCTGCTGCCATTGTGGGAATTAAAAGGAATGATCGTCTTTCCGGCGAAGTCATACTCCTCAAAGAAGCTGTACATCACCATCGGCATGTCATACCACCAGTTAGGATACCCTACAAAAATAATATCATAATCATCCAGATTTTCAATATGGCTGGTCAGCTCCGGTCTGGCTTCCTCATCCTGCTCTTCAGCGGCATAATCGATCAGTTCATTGATATCCCCAGGATATTCCACCGATGTCTGAATCGAAAACAGGTCACCGCCGGTAACCTGCTGGATATCCTCCGCCAGCACCCGAACCAGCCCTTTCGCTTCACCATCCGCGGTGGTGACACTGGCAGATGAAACCGCGTCCACCGCACTGTTTTCTGCCACCGCGAAATAAGCAATGAGAATGTTGCTGCCATCTCCGCCATCAGCATCCTGCGCATCCCCGGCTGTTCCGCTGTCCTGTTCAGCGCCCGCCGCCCTGCGTACAGACGGCAGGCCTTCTTTGTGCACAGGTCATGTCCTGATTATGAAACTATTATAAAAAAATCGAGACCTCATCAGAAGTCTCGATTCGTTATGCAGTATTTACCTGCAGGTTAAGGCATAGGTTTTACTGTGTCCTCAGCTCTGCATTCATCTTTTTGCCCAGTTTTTTCATCACCTGGTTCGCAGCGTTTTCGATTTCCTGGGAAGTCAGCGTCTTTTCATCTGATCCGATGGTCAGTCTGATTGTCACAGACTTTTTGCCCTGGGGAATCTGTTTTCCTCTGTATTCATCCACAAAGGCCGCGTTTTTCAGCAGCGCACTGGCTTTCTTCTGACCCATGATCGCGTCATAGATGTCATGCCACTGCGCATCGGAATCAAAGAGCATGGAAATGTCATAGTCTGTCTCCGGATACTCTGCCAGATGGGTAAATTTATTTGTTCTGGATTTCAGCGGCTTCAGCTTTGTTGTATCCAGTTCGAACAGCATCACGGACAGATTTTTAATGCCGCACTCCATAGAAACCTTCTTTGCTACCAGTCCCATGTCGCCGATCTTCTGGTCATCCAGATAAATATTAAGCCATACCACATTGTCAGCCCATACCGGCTTTTCTTCCTTTCTGAACTCATACGCTTCCATATGGGTATAACGGGGCATGTATTCCAGGACGCCCTTCGCCTCTCTGAAAAGGGTGCTCACATCCTTCACGCTGCTGGCAAAGGCTCCACCGATATGGCGGCGCTGCTCCGGGAGGGATTCTGTCGGGTCGTATACGGCAGTATAGTTTCTGTCAAAGAACACTTGGGCCTCCTCGAAGATGGCAAAATCGCTGAAATACCTCTCATTTTTAACAACCGCCTCACAGAGGTTGGGCAGAAGGGAAGAGCGGATATAGCTCTCATCAGGGGCCGGCGGAGTGGACAGCCTCAGAATCCCGTCTGTACTCTGGAGCACCGCGTTCACAAACACGTCATTCATCCAGGGATAGGTATATACCTCCTGCATCCCGCAGCGGATCGCCAGGTACTCCTTCATATTTCTCACCAGGCTCTTATCTTTCTGATTGATCGCCCCTGTAAATGTGGTGGTAAACTCTGTCGCGTCGAAATGGTCATAGCCATACATTCTGGCAACCTCTTCCATCACGTCGTCCTTGATGGAAATATCACCGGTGGAACGCCATGTGGGCGCTGTCACATGCATATTGTCGCCGTCGATCTGTACATCGAAGCCCAGCAGCTCCAGCTTGCCCTGGATCTCCTCATTGGTCAGATGCTTGCCCAGCCGTTTTTCCAGCCATGCCAGGCTGACATCAATCTGGGCTCTCTCCAGTTTTTTCGCATAATTATCACAGAAGCCGGTTACCTGCATATCCGGGTAAAGCTCTTTGAAATACTGCATGGAAAGGGCCAGGGCCTGATCGCACCGTTCCTGGTCGATCCCCTTTTCATATCTGGAGGATGCCTCTGTACGGGTATCATAGCGCAGCGCAGTCCGCCGGATTCCCGCAGCCTCAAAATTTGCCACCTCCAGAATCACCCGCTTTGTCTTCGGAAGGATGGAATCCTTGGCGCCGCCCATCACTCCTGCCAGGGCAACCGGGCCCTCGGAATCTGTGATGACCAGATCATCCTCACAGAGAGTCAGCTCATGATCGTTTAAGAGCAGCAGCTTCTCTCCCTCAGAGGCATGTCTCACCACGATATGATCTGTAATATTGTCTGCGTCAAAGGCATGGGTCGGGTTTCCCACTGCCAGCATCACATAGTTCGTGATATCCACCAGGGCATTGATGGGGCGCATGCCCGCTTTCCAGAGTCTGTTCTGCATCTGATAGGGCGCAGCCTTCACCTCCACGCCGGACATTTCCACGCCGATATATCTTCTGCATCTGTCCGGTGCTTCGATCTCAATTCTGAAATCAGACTGCACGCCTGTCTCAAAGGGTTTGATCTCTGCCAGGGGCAGGCCGTACAGCGCCGCAATCTCACGGGCGATTCCGTAGTGCCCCCACAGATCCGGCCTGTTGGTCATGGATTTATTATCAATCTCCAGTATCACATCATTCATATCCAGAGCGTCTGCCAGCGGCGTGCCTGCCGGCACCTCAAAGGCAGACAGGTCGAGGATCTCCGCCTCCCGGGACGCCGGAAACAGATCCCCCAGGCCGATCTCATCTGACGCACAGATCATGCCATATGATTCAACCCCTCGCAGCTTTGAATTTTTAATTACCACCGGCTCGCCCTCTCCATGCCAGCGCACCACCGCGCCCGGGCAGGATACGGCCACCCGCATTCCCTCTGTCAGGTTAATGCCGCCGCATACGATGTCTTTGATCTCACCGCCGCCGATGTCCACCTTGCAGACTCTCAGCTTGTCCGCATTGGGATGGGGCTCGATCTGCTGAATCACACCTACAACCATATTGTCAAACCGGCGGGCAAGATATTCGACATCCTCTACCTCCACGGTGGACATGGTCAGGTCATAGGCCAGCTGTTTCAGATCCGCGTCCTCCGGGATACTCACATAATCCTTAATCCATGATAATGATAACTTCATCTTTTCTCTCCTTATCTAAACTGTTTCAGGAATCTCAGGTCAGCACTGTGGAACAGCCGTACATCATCCACGCCGTAACGCATCATAACCAGCCGGTCCAGACCGATATTTACATAAAATCCGGTATACACATCCGGATCAAGGCCTGCTGCCCGCAGCACATTGGGGTGGGGAGAACCGCCCGGCATCACCTCAATCCAGCCTACATGCTTGCAGACACTGCATCCCTTGCCGCCGCACACCTGGCACTCCATGTCAATCTCAAATCCCGGCTCTACAAAAGGAAAGAAGCCCAGACGCATCCTGACCGGCACATCGGTGCCGAACACCTTGCTGAGAATGCTCTTAATCATCACCTTGCCGGAGGTAAAGGTAATATCCTTGTCCACGATCAGCGCCTCATACTGGAAAAAGGCTCTCTCATGATGGGCATCCGTCGTCTCATTTCTGTAAACACGTCCCGGATATACAAAACGATAGGGCGGTTTATGTGTCTGCATATAACGGACACTTCCGCCGGTCAGATGGGGACGCAGGCAGAGCTTCTCATTTGTGCTTCCGCTGTCATGTCCTTCCAGCCAGTAGGTATCCATACTCTCACGGGCCGGGTGGTTGGGGGGGAAATTCAGTTTGTCAAAAGCATACAGCTCACTGGTGATATCATCCTCCTCAAAGATTTCAAACCCCATGGAGCGGAATGTATCATTCAGATCATAGCACATCTGGGTAATGGGATGCAGGCCACCGCCGGAGGGCAGAATTCCGGGGACAGAACAGTCAAAATCCGGGGATACTTCGGAAGCCTTCAGCTTCAGCTCCATCCGCTTCTTATCGATCAGCTCCGTCACCTGATTCTTCGCCTGATTCAGAAGTTTTCCCATCTCCGGGCGCATGGACACATCCAGCGACGGAAGCTCCTTCATCAAAAGGCTCAGGGCGCCCTGCTTTCCGATAAAAGCGCTCTTCACATTCTGCAGCCCGCTTTCATTTGCTGCTTCAGAAATTTTGTTTTTTGCTTCTGATAAAATACTGTTGATTTTATCTTTCATTACATTTCTCCTCTCTCACTTTAAGGACTATCTGCATAAACCTGTATAGAAAGGGAACCGCAGAGTGTTTTCCCTGTAAAACAAAAAAGCATCGTCGCCTGTTATCATCAACATAACAAGGGACGATGTTCATCGCGGTACCACCCTATTTCAGAGTATTTCTGACTGACTCTGCACTCTCTTTGTGTAATATTTTGCTACACAGGCATCCGGCTTAACGCAGACTGCTTTTCGCCGGAGGGCTCCCATACTGAAATTTCAGAAAGGTTCGCGCAGAGTGCTTTCAGCCGGTGACACTCTGTCTCTGAAACGCTGTATCTTCCCTACTCACGTATCTTCATCGCCCAAATTCAATTAATTATTGCATAGATTAGGGCGTTTGTCAATAAACCGGGCGGGGGAAATTGCCGGAAAATTGTATGGTTTTTTAAGGATTTTATTGATGTACCAGGGGCAGCATGTTATATTAAAAACATAAAACAGTCATCATAATCAGAAAGGACGTGTGATTATGCCTTTACCGAAAGAAAGAATCTATACCGCAGAAGATTACTGGAATTTGCCAAAAGGCCGGCGTGCGGAACTGATCGGAGGCCAGCTGTATGATATGGCTCCTCCTGGTTTCCGACATCAGAAAATCGTTTCGGCACTTACCCGTCTTATCGGAAATTATATGGAAGCACAACACAGTTCCTGTGAAGTCATCCCTGCTCCTTTTGCAGTCAATCTGAATGCTGATGATACCACCTATGTTGAACCGGATATCAGTGTGATATGCGACCCCGATAAACTCACAGAGCGGGGATGCAGCGGCGCGCCCGACCTGATTATAGAGGTGGTATCTCCCGGCAGCCGGAAGATGGACTATGGGAAAAAGATGGGACTTTATATGGATGCAGACGTCCGGGAATACTGGATTATAGATCCTGCAAAAGAACGCACCACCATATACCGTTTTGAAGAAGATGCCGCTCCTATGATTGTTGCTTTCGACCAGCCGGTCCAATCAGGTATTTACAGCGGCCTGGAAATTACAGTCTCGGAGCTGCTGCGCGGCCGTTAACAGATATAGGAAACCTTCTTCGAGTCGATTTCTCCCTTAGAAAGCAGGGCAACCACCTCCACCCCCACCGTCATCGGAAACATATCCACCGGCTGTGCCTCTTCCAGCCGGAATCCCCTGTCGCACAGGTATCTCAGATCCCTGGCCAGTGTAGCGGAATTGCATGAGACATACACCATCCGCTCCGGCGCCATGGCGATGACGGTGTCCAGCAGGCTCTGGGCGCA
The DNA here is from genome assembly GCA_904397815.1 of Candidatus Paralachnospira sangeri. GTDB lineage: Bacteria > Bacillota > Clostridia > Lachnospirales > Lachnospiraceae > Paralachnospira_A > Paralachnospira_A sangeri. The sequence continues at coordinate 16,940 of CAJFOT010000110.1, read as the reverse complement.
GCCCTTCCTGGGCGGGTCTACCACCACCACATCAGCCCGCAGCCGGCGGTTCCGGTACAGCTCCGGCATCAGTTCTTCCGCTTTTCCTGTATAAAATTCTACATTTTCGATCCCGTTGATCCGGGCGTTCTCTCTGGCGTTATCCACCGCCTGGGGGACGATCTCCACGCCGTACACCTGTCTGGCCTTCCGGGCCAGAAAGAGGGAGATGGTGCCTGCGCCGCAGTAAAGATCCCACACGGTCTCCTCTCCCTGCAGGCCGGCATACTCCAGAGCCTTCTCATAGAGAACCTTTGTCTGAACCGGATTGACCTGAAAGAAGGACTGAGCTGATATCCGGAAGGAGACATCGCCGATCTGGTCTGTGATATAGCCGGGACCATACAGGTTTACCACCTGCTCCCCCAGTATCACATTGGTTTTCTCCCGGTTGATATTATAAGATATGGATGTCATCCCCTCGATCTCCAGCAGTCTTTCTGTCAGCTGCTCAGCGGCAGGCAGTCTTTTCCCGTTGATAATCAGACAGACCATCACCTGGCCGGTGGCGGCAGCCCGGCGGATCAGCACATGGCGCACCAGTCCTTTGTGGGAAGCTTCGTCATAGGGGGCGACGCCACAGGTCTCCATGTAGGCCTTTACCGCTGCCAGCACCCGGTCATTAACCGGCTGGCCGATATAGCAGTGGGGCGTCTGAATCACAGAGTGAGTGCGGCCGGCGTAAAAGCCCATCACAATCTCTCCTTTTCTGTCTGTGGTGACAGGGTACTGGGCTTTATTCCGGTAGTGCCACGGGTCCTTCATTCCGATAACCGGCAGCACAGGGGGCGACTGGAAACCGCCCAGCCGTTCCAGGTGGTCCCGCACCTTTTTTTCCTTAAATTTCAGCTGTTGGTCATAGGACATGGCCTGGAGCTGGCAGCCGCCGCAGGGCGCCGCCGCGGGACACAGAGGCTCTGTCCGCCAGGGGGAGGGCTCCAGCAGCCGCTGAATCCTCCCGTAGCCGTAGGTTTTTTTGGCTTTTATGATCTTCACCTCGGCCCTGTCACCGATTACGGTATCTTTAACAAAGAGGGTATAGCCCTCTGACTTGCCTATACCCTCTCCATTTTCGCTCATATCCTCGATTGTCACAATCACAGTGTCATTCTTCTTGATAACTGCGCTTCCATTCACATTCATATATCTATCACCTGTCTATGCATATTTCTATTCACCGGTATCGGGAAAAGCTTCCGCCGCAGAAACCGGCAGCCTCTGTCACGCCTGTCACCTGGATGTCCGTTTTACATTGGTCTCAAACAGCCGGTTATACCCCAGCCAGTCTCCCTCCGCCCTGGCGCCCTGGAGATATTCCTTCATCGTTTCCAGCTTGGCATCTGTATTGTCAGCGAAATTCAGCGCCATGGCTTCGATGAGAGCGGGCAGTTTGGGTGAACCGTACTCATATTCCCCGTGATGGGCCAGGATACAGTGTTTCAGCTCCAGAGCCAGCATTTCCGGGAAGCCGGGAATGTTTCTGATCTTCTCCCCCAGCATCTCCACGCCGATAACAATATGGCCCAGCAACTGTCCGTCATCGGTATAGTCATTGGCCGGGAAAGCGGACAGCTCCCGCACCTTTCCGATGTCGTGAAACAGTGCCGCCGCAATCAGCAGGTCTTTATTCAGAATCGGGTAACGGACTGTATAAAACTCGCACAGCTTTGTCACGCTGAGGGTATGCTCCAGCAGGCCGCCTACAAACCCGTGATGGACGCTTTTGGCTGCAGAGTGGCTTTTGAATTCTCTGGCAAAGATCGGATCCTCCACAAAAAAGCTCCGGGCCAGGGTTTTCAGATATTCGTTGCTGATGCCTTCCACATAACCCAGCAGTTCCCGGTACATTTCCTCAATCGGATAGGCAGAGACAGGGAGAAAATCCTTCGGCTCATACTCTCCCTCTCTGGCGACCCGGATGCGCTTGATATTCATCTGAAGGGAGCCCTGGAAACTGGTCACATCAGCTTCCACCCGGATATAATCCAGCGCCTCAAAATGATCGATGCCGCTGCTTAAATCCCATACCTTCCCGTCGATCACGCCTGTCCGGTCCTGGAGAATCAGAGAATAATAGCTCTTTCCCGCTTTTGTTTTCGCCGCCTGCTTGGATTTGCACAGATAAATGTCTGATGTATGTTCCCCTTCTCTTAATGTTTCGATATACTTCACTGTCTCTTCCTCTTTCTATCTCTTATTACTCTGAAAGTCTGCCGCCGGATGCAGCGTTAATTCAGGGATGCCCCATGCGTCCGCCAGATTTTCATCTCTGGCGGCGCGCCGGCTGCCGGGCGCATGCAGGTTCGCTTTATAAAGACGCATCCGTCAGTCTTACACAGAATTCAGACCTGATTCAGCCCGCATCATACCTGCTCTGAATCCCCGCTGTCTCATCTGCTTTCCAGCTGTATGGTAAAGGTCAGCTCTCTGGAGCCCTCCATCCCGTTCCGTGAAACAGTCACCTGGATCTCTGTCCCCGGTTCCAGCAGCAGCAGCGCTTCATGGATATCCCGCATGCTGCTCACACTGGTTTCTCCCAGCCTGGTGATCACATCGCCGCTCTGTATGCCTGCCTGATAAGCCGGACTGCCTGTCACTGCCTCTGTCACATAGACGCCGATCGGCAGATCATAATTCTCGGAAATCTCCGAAGTCACCGCCTGTCCCTCAATGCCCATATAAGCAATGCTCCGTCCGTTGCACAGATGCTCAATAATTCCTTTAATATTTGAAATCCCTACTGCAGGCGTCAGGGAACCGTCGCTGCTGCTGTATGCTTCCGTAAAAATTCCGATTACCTCGCCGTCCATATTCAGCAGAAAGCCGCCGGCATCCGCCGGCAGTCCCAGATTGGTATACACGATGCGGATGTCCGTGTCAGCCCCATGAGATTCTGTTCCTACATAAACCACCGATCCTGCCGACATGGAGCCCACAATACCATATGGGTCGCCGGCAGCGATCACAGGACTTCCCACACTGAGGGCATAAGAGTTGCCCAGAGTGATCGGCGTAATCAGCTCCAGATTTGCCTCTCCCAGCTGGCTCACCGCCACATCCAGCACCGCGATGCCGGTCTGGCTGTCAGTCGCCCGGATTTCTGCCTGGGCCTTGATTCCGTTGATGAAGGTTACTTCCAGTTCGTCAGTATCCTGAATCTCGTCATATCTGGTGAGAATCAAAACATTTCGCGAGGACATCTCCAGGATAATCCCTGACGTCTGTCCTTCATTTTCATATACATTGTCGAATACATCTACCTGCTGGCGCACTGCTGTAACCGTCACGAAGCTTCTCTGGGCTTCCTTCCACACATTGGCAGCCAGCGCGCTCAGACGCTTGTAATCCTCAATCTCCAGCTTTTTCTCATTCACTGCGGACTGAATCAGCTCATCCAGATCCTCTGAGGACGTTTCTGTCTCCGTCTGCGCGGCAGATTCTGTTTCCGCAACCGGCGCTTCCGTCTCACGGGGATCTGTGTCTTTTGGAATGACTACCTGCTCCTCCGGCTCAGACGGATACAAAACCTGTTCCATCCTGAACCGAACCAGGACGAAAGATGCAGCGGCAGCAGCGCCCAATAGTGCCGCCAGCAGTACCAGCGACACCACTCTGTAGATCCGTTCTTTCAGACTGACTGGTTTTTTTACGATTTTTTCTCTGATAAACGCGGGATTACGTTTCGGTTCTTCATTTTTACTTTTATCTGGTACTGTCATATCAGGGAATCCCCCTTCTGCCTTACATTCCCCACAGAAATTTCAGGCCTGCCTGAAAAATTCGATACTCTTTACATTATAGATGAAAACCCTTATATTGTGAAGCCTTTCCCGTTAAATTTTGTCCCGGAATCGGAAAGCGCCTGTACATCGGCGCTGTCTTTGGTGTATAATAAAGGGAAATCAATGATAATCAGACGGGTGAATGAAAATGAATGCAAAAGTACTGAAAACCTTGGAATTCGATAAAATCATCGGAAAACTGACATCCTATGCCCAGACCTCTCTGGGCGCCCAGAAATGCCGGGAACTGGAGCCGATGGATCAGATAGAGGATATTCTGGCAGCCCAGAGGGAAACTTCTGATGCCCAGAACCGGGTCAGGCTGAAAGGCAGCGTCTCTTTCTCAGGCGCCAGAGACCTGCGCCCCAGCATCAAACGGCTGGAGGTGGGCGGTGTCCTGAACATGACAGAGCTGCTCCACATCAGTTCTCTGCTGGACTGCGCCGCCAGAGTGAAAGCCTACGGCAGGCAGGAAAACAGCGAAGAAGAGACTGACAGCCTGTCCGCCCTCTTCCAGTCTGTGGAGCCTATCACCCCGTTAAATGTGGAAATCAAGCGGTGCATCGTCTCAGAGGAAGAGGTCAGCGACGACGCCAGCCCGGCCCTCCACAAAATCCGCCGCGCCATTAAATCTGCCAACGACCGGGTCCATACCCAGCTGAACAGCCTGGTAAACAGCCACCGGGCCTACCTGCAGGACGCGGTGATTACCATGCGCAACGGCCGCTACTGTATTCCTGTCAAGGCAGAGTACAAAAACCAGGTCAGCGGCATGGTCCACGACCAGTCCCAGAGCGGCTCCACTTTTTTCATCGAGCCTATCGCCATCGTAAAGCTGAACAATGAGCTGAGAGAACTGGAGATTCAGGAACAGAAGGAAATTGAAGCCATCCTGGCATCTCTGAGCCAGCAGGCGGCGGAATATACAGATATGCTGCTGGCAGATATCACCATTCTGTCCCAGCTGGATTTCATTTTCGCCAAAGCAGCCCTCTCCGGCCACTATAAGGGCTGCGAGCCGGCATTCAATACCAGAAAATATATAAATATCAAGGCAGGCCGCCATCCCCTTCTGGACCCGAAGAAAACGGTACCCATCGACCTGGCCATCGGCAGCAGCTATGACCTGCTGATCGTCACAGGTCCCAATACCGGCGGCAAGACGGTTTCCCTGAAAACCCTGGGGCTGCTGACACTGATGGGGCAGGCCGGCCTCCATATTCCCGCCTTTGAAGGCTCTGAGCTCTCCGTATTCCGGGAAGTATTTGCCGATATCGGGGATGAGCAGAGTATTGAGCAGAGTCTGAGCACCTTCTCCTCCCATATGACCAACATCGTCACTATCCTGGATCAGGCAGACGGAGACTCCCTGGTTCTCTTCGATGAACTGGGCGGAGGGACGGACCCTGTGGAGGGGGCGGCTCTGGCCATGTCCATCCTGACCTTTCTCCATCACATGGGAGTGCGCACCATGGCTACCACCCATTACAGTGAGCTGAAGGTATTTGCCCTGTCCACCCCCGGGGTGGAAAACGCTTCCTGTGAGTTTAACGTGGACACCCTGCAGCCCACCTACCGGCTGCTGATCGGCATCCCGGGCAAGAGCAATGCCTTCGCCATCTCCCGGAAGCTGGGCCTTCCTGAGCATATTATTGAGGACGCCCAGGCCCTGATCGGCCGGCAGGAGAAGGATTTCGAGGATGTTATCGCCGAGCTGGACGCTTCCAGAGCCGCCCTGGAAAAGGAGCAGGCGGAAATCGCCCAGTACCGGGAGGAGGCTGCCCGGCTGCGGGCCCGCCTGGCAGAAAAGCAGTCCCAGTTCGATGCCCGCCGGGAGAAGAAGATCCAGGAGGCCAATGAGGAAGCTATGCGGATCATCCAGGAGGCAAAGGCCGTCGCTGACAAAACCATCCGCCAGATCAACAAGCTGGGCGCTGACAGCAATGTCAGCCGGGCCCTGGAAGAACAGCGGGGCAAGCTGCGGGAGGAAATGGATAAGATCGGCTCCAAATCCGCAAAAAAGACCAAAAAACCGAAGAAAACCCATAAGGCAGAGGAATTCCGGATCGGCGACGCCGTCCATGTGATCTCCCTGAATCTGAACGGAACAGTCAGCACCCTGCCCAACGCAAAGGGAGACCTTTTCGTACAGATGGGCATCCTCCGCTCCCAGGTAAACATCGCTGACCTGGAGCTGATCCAGGAGGATACAGTGACAGGCCCCGGCATGTCAGCCTCCAGAAAATCCTCCAGAGGCTCGGGCGCCAGCCAGGTGAAAATGTCCAAATCCCTCCATATCTCCCCTGAGATCAATCTGATCGGCATGACCACCGATGAGGCTGTGGCGGAACTGGATAAATATCTGGACGATGCCTACCTGGCCCATCTGCCCCAGGTCCGTGTGGTTCACGGCAGAGGAACCGGCGCGCTGAAAAACGCGGTTCATCAGCATCTGAAACGGCTGAAATATGTAAAATCCTACCGCCTGGGCGCCTTCGGTGAGGGCGGCACCGGCGTAACCATCGTAGAATTCAACAGCTGAGAGGAATGGAAAATGACAACAAAACAGAAAATACTAATCGTAGATGATGACGCCAATATCGCAGAGTTGATTTCTCTGTATCTGACAAAGGAATGCTATGAGACAGAAACGGTATACAACGGGGAGGACGCAGTCCGCGCCTTTTCCACATTCCAGCCGGATCTGATCCTCCTGGATCTGATGCTGCCGGGCATCGACGGCTACCAGGTCTGCCGGGAGATCCGGAAGGAGTCCCAGGTGCCGATTATCATGCTCTCTGCCAAGGGAGAGGTATTCGACAAGGTGCTGGGCCTGGAGCTGGGTGCTGACGATTATATCATCAAACCCTTTGACTCCAAGGAACTGGTGGCCAGGGTAAAGGCTGTCCTGCGCCGCACCTTCGTCCAGCCGCCGGAGCGGTCCGCCTCTCCCCATCAGCAGCATGGGGAGTATGTGGAATACCCTGATCTGATCGTGAATATTACCAACTACTCTGTGATCTACATGGGCCACTCTCTGGAAATGCCGCCGAAGGAGCTGGAGCTCCTCTATTTCCTGGCCTCCTCCCCCAACCAGGTGTTTACCAGGGAGCAGCTGCTGGATCACATCTGGGGCTATGACTATGTGGGGGACACCCGCACTGTGGACGTACATATCAAAAGGCTCCGGGAAAAGATCAAGGATCACCGGTCCTGGGCGCTGACCACTGTGTGGGGCATCGGCTATAAATTCGAGGTGAAGCGATGAAGAAACGGCTGTATCTGAAGCTGGTGCTGAGCTATCTGGCTGTGGCAGTGCTGGGCTTCGCCTTCGTCGCCACAGTCACCTCCCACGGCATCTACAGCTACCTGACCAAGACAAAGGCCGCCACCCTCTACCGGGAGGCGGATCTGATCGCCGGCGAATGCAGCCAGCAGTACAGCGGCACGATCATCAGCCTGGAAGCCATGGAACCCCAGCTGCGGGTGCTGGCCACCCATCTGGAATCCCAGATCTGGATCATGGACCGGACAGGACAGGTGATCTATGACACCGCCTCCGAAAACAACCATGAGGGACAGGCTTTTCCCGATTTCGACACTGCCTCCACCATCACCCTGGAACGCTATGAATTTCAGGACTTCCACGGCAGCTTCCGGGAGCCGGTGCTGACAGCCTCCGCCCCCATCACCGGGCGGTTCAGCACTTATGGCTACGTGCTGATCCACATGCCGGAGTCTGTGGTGCTGCGGGCCAGATATGACCTGCTGAATTTTTCCTATATCGTCTATCTGGCAGTGCTGCTTCTGTCCCTCATCGTCCTGCTGGTCTTTCACCTGACCGTTTACCGGCCTCTGCAGAAAATCATCCGGGCCGCCACCGAATATGCCTCCGGCAATCTGAACTACCGGCTGAATGTCCACACCACCGGCGAGCTGGGCCATCTGGCCAATACCCTGGACTATATGGCCATGGAGCTGTATAATTCTGAGGAATACCAGAAGAAATTTATCGCCAACGTCTCCCATGACTTCCGCTCGCCCCTGACCTCCATCAAGGGCTACATCGAAGCCATGCTGGACGGCACCATCCCGCCGGAGCGGCAGGAAAAATACCTGAACATCGTCATCACTGAAACAGAGCGGCTGAATAAGCTGACGGAAAGCATGCTGACGCTGAACTCTCTGGACCGCAAAGGACAGCAGCTGGCCATGGCAGATTTTGACATTAATCAGGTGATTAAAAATACCTGTGCCACTTTTGAAGGTTCCTGCTCTGCTAAAGGCATCACCTTCGACCTGACCTTTTCTGACAAGGCCCTGTACGTGCACGCCGACATGGGAAAGATCCAGCAGGTGCTCTACAATCTGATTGACAATGCCATCAAGTTCTCCCATAACGATTCCGTGATCTGGATCGAAGCCTACGACCAGCATGAGAAAATTTTCGTCTCTGTCAAGGATTCCGGCATCGGCATCCCAAGGAACTGCACCAATAAGATATGGGAACGTTTTTATAAAACCGATCTGTCCAGAGGAAAGGATAAGCGGGGGACCGGCCTGGGACTCTCCATCACAAAGGAGATTATTCAGGCGCATAAAGAAAATATCGATGTGATCAGCACCGAAGGTGTCGGAACCGAATTCATTTTTACATTGCAGAGAGGGACAGGAACACAATAGTGTCCGCTGTCCCTCTCTTTTCGTCTATTTCCAGTGCAGCCTGTGGAGGTCTCCCTCCAGCTGCATATGGCTGAAATGATTCTGACGCAGGGCTTCATAGAGAATAATCGCAGCCGAGTTGGAGAGATTCAGGGAACGGATCTCCGGATTCATGGGAATCCGCACCGAACGCTCCTGATTTTCCACCAGAATTTCCTCCGGTATCCCGGCGCTTTCTTTTCCGAACATGATATAACAGTCCGGTTCATAGGATACCTCTGTGTAGATTTTTTTTGCCTTGGTGGTAGCCATATAGATCACGGCGCCGGGATTCCGGTTCAGAAAGTCCTGATAATCATCATACACTGTCACGTCCAGCTGATTCCAGTAGTCCAGCCCGGCCCGGCGCACTGCCTTTTCATTGATCTGAAATCCCAGAGGCCTGATCAGGTGCAGACGGGCACCCGCAGCCACACAGGTCCGGCCGATATTGCCGGTATTCGCCGGAATCTCCGGCTCATGCAGTACAATATTGATCATCACCCGTTACCCCAGTCTCTCCACAAAATTCTGTACCCGCCCCAGGGCTTCTTTCAGATTCTTTAAAGAATATGCATAGGAGATCCGGATAAAGCCTTCTCCGCTGTCGCCGAAAGCTGTGCCCGGCACCACTGCCACTTTTTCTTCCTGAAGCAGACGGCTGGCGAATTCCTCTGAGCTCATTCCATAGCGTTTGATGCTGGGAAATACATAGAAAGCGCCCAGGGGCTCAAAGCAGTCCATCCCCATCTCCCGAAGGGTATGCACCACAAACCGGCGTCTCTGATTATAAGATTCCCGCATCTTCGCCACCTCTTCATCGCCGCTGCGCATAGCCTGCACCGCTGCATACTGGCTCGTCGTGGGGGCACACATAATGGCAAACTGATGAATCTTCGTCATTTCCGAGATCAGATCCTCAGGCCCGGCGGCATAGCCCAAACGCCAGCCAGTCATGGCATATGCCTTGGAGAAGCCGTTGATTACCAATGTCCGTTCCTGCATTCCCGGCAGAGAAGCAATGGACACATGAGGCTCATCATATGTAAGCTCAGAATAAATTTCATCTGAAATCACAAACAGATCGTGGGCCTTCACCACCTCTGCCACAGGCTCCAGATCTTTTCTGGACATAATGGCACCGGTGGGATTGTTGGGAAAAGGCATCACCAGGATCTTCGTTCTGGGCGTTATCGCCGCCTCCAGCTGCTCCGCGGTCAGACGGAACTCATGCTCCTCCAGCAGCCGCAGAGGTACTGCCACACCATCCGCCAGTTGGGTGCAGGGCAGATAGGACACATAGCAGGGCTCGGGGATCAGCACCTCATCCCCCGGATTCAGCATCGCTCTCAGGGCGATGTCAATACCCTCACTGCCGCCCACTGTTACCAGTACCTGTTTCATCGGATCATAACGCAGGCCACAGCGGCGTTCCAGATAGTTGGCAATTTCTTCCCGCAATTCCTTCAGGCCCGCATTGGAGGTGTAAAAAGTCCGGCCCTTTTCCAGGGAGTATATGCCTTCATCCCGAATAAACCAGGGTGTATCAAAGTCCGGCTCGCCCACTCCCAGGGAGATGGCATCAGGCATATCATTGACCACGTCGAAAAACTTACGGATGCCGGAAGGTTTGATATTCTTACATTTTTCTGATATAAAATTTCTCACGGTGTAATCAGCATCCTTTCGTCACTGTTGGTCTTTTTCGTCAGTATGGTTCCATGATCTTTATATTTTTTCAGCACAAAATGGGTGGCTGTGCTCAGAACAGAATCCAGAGTGGACAGCTTCTCAGACACAAACTGGGCCACATCACGCATGGATTTTCCTTCCAGAATCACGGTAAAGTCATAAGCGCCTGACATCAGATAAACCGCATGCACTTCGGGATACTGATAGATCCGCTCGGCGATATGATCAAAACCCATGCCCCGCTGAGGCGTCACCCGCACCTCGATCAGAGCGGAAACCTTTTCCTCTGAGGTATTGTCCCAATTAATCAGAGTATGATAACCGCAGATAATATTTTCTTTCTCCATTTCCGCGATAGCATTGGCTACATCCACCTCTTCCTCACCCAGCAGAATCGCCAGTTCCTTTAAATCAATCCGGCTGTTTTTTTCAATTACAGCTAAAATTTTTTCTCTCATTTCCATAATCCTCCATCCCGTCACTCAGACTTCCAACAATTTATATATCTCATCTCTCTGGGGCCTGGTCAGATACCTGCGGATATCGTCGTGAAGAACCACTCTGTCATGATCCGCCGTAGTTCTGCCGATCAGAGCGCAGGGAATCCCCTTCTGCCGCAGCGCTTCCATAACAGCGCCGCTCCTTTCCACAGCCAGAACCGCACAGCCTCCAGCCAGCAGCTGATAGGGATTCAAATCAAAAACCTCGCAGAATTCGATGGTCTGCTGTCTGACCGGAATATCCTCCAGCCTGGTACAGAGTCCTGTCCCCATGGCCTGGGCCAGCTCCCACAAACCGCCGAAGATGCCCCCTTCCGTCACAAAATGCATGGCCGCCGCGCCATGCTGACCGGCGACTGCAGCCTCCGGCACCTTCGCAATATATTCTAAGAGGGCCCTGCCGGAATCCACATAATCCCAGGGCAGCGTCCTCAGTAATTCCTTTTCCTTATGGCGGGCCATCCAGACCGTTCCAGCCAGGCCGATATAACCGGCCATCACCAGATCCATTCCCGGACCGGGCGCAGAAAATACGCGGACACCCCGATATGCCCGCAGCGCCTCAAAACCGGGTTCGCTGTATATCTGCTGTAAATATTCACACTCCGGATGACTCATGTTTTCACTCTCCCATGTCTGCCGGTTCCCCAAAATTCCCGCAGAGCCGGGGATTCCCGATTCCCGGCTGCTTCTCTTCCTGTCATATACCCGGAAAAACCGGTTTCTCCGGCAGGATCAGCTCCAACCCGGACGTCCATACGCCATTCTCCGGCAGAACAGCTGTCGGATGCACCGGAACCACATTTCCCGCCTCATCGAAACCCAGAGCGGCATTGGTTCCCCGGGTCCATTTTTCATTTACCATTTTATATTGATCCGTATGAAGAAGGGTTTGCTCTGTCTGTACCCCGTCCACCGTGACGACTTTCGTCAGTGTAGCCGTGACCCCCGGATAGGCACCCTGGGTTTTCTCCTGATAGCCCAGCGGCATCGTTCCGTCATCAATCCAGGTAATCTCTGTAGGCCATGTTTCGCTCAGCACACTGGAGACATAAGAGACCGAACGGCCGGACGCCCGTTCCTCCTTCCCGTATATGGAAAAGGTCAGGCGTCCATCTCCTGCTGAGGCTTCGATATACACCGGATAGCTGTAATCATTTCGCAGTTTCAGGTCCTTCAGCGGCTCTGTGTAGGAATCTCCCGCATAGATGGTAGCATCCAGCGCCGCCGGCATGTAATTTACTGTCATGGAATGATTATACCTCTCTGTCACCGTCAGTTCCGCGTACAGCGCCGCCGCATACAACGTACTGGCAGTCTGACAGATTCCTGCTCCCACGCTGTCTGTGACCTCAGTTCCGATATAGGCGTCTGCCACGCCGTATCCGCCCTCTATGGTGCGGGGCCCCATCAGGGTTGAAACCGAAATGGTTTCACCAGGATACACAACAGTACCGTCAAGCCGCCTGGCGCTCAGTTCCAGACTCTGAGAACGGCCCGTATTTGCCGTATTATAATCGGTGGTATAAGACCCCAGCAGATCCTGAACTGCTCTGAGCGTTTCCGGATCCCGGACGGGCGGTGTGATCTGCGCCGCCGTCTCCAACCGCACGTTTTCCCGGTTCCAGGAGGCCAGCGTTTCTCCGATTCTCTCTAGAGTAGCAGTCACATCGGCCTTGACACCGTTGGTGCCTCCCGTGACAGTAAAAATGCCGTTCTCCCGCGTCAGCGCCGGCTCCACCGGCTCCGTCTGATAAGCTGACAGGATTTTCTCTGCCCAGGAACGGATCTGCGCCTCATCAAAGGCCAGTTCCAGAGGATAAATCTGCCGCTGATATTTCAGCTTCTCCAGCGCCTTGTAGCGCACCAGAACATTTCCCCGCCTGCCGTACTCGGCCGCTTCGGCCGCAATATCAGGGTTCGCCCAGTAAAGGCCCAGCTGTCCCATGGAAACCTGATCTTCTTTTCCGTCCGTAACCAGCGTCAGCGTCTTTTCCTTCAGACGCTCTACATAATCATTTACCGCGGCTTTCCCTTCCTCCAGGGTCATGCCGCTTAAATCCACATTTCCAACATATACTCCTTGGGCGGTTGTGCTTTCCTCCTGGGCATATGCCTGCTTTGGCTGCGCCAGGCAGAGAAATGCCGCCGCCGCTGCCGCGCTGACTGCTTTCCCCAGTTTCATCATATTCCTCCTGTCAAACCCTTATACCGGTCATATCAGCGCGGTTGCGGCCGGCTCCGGGGCTTCTGCCTGTTTCAAGACTCGCTTGCTGGCGTCTTATCTATCACATAAACAGACTCAGAACAGTAGGCACAACCATTGCGGCAATCAGAAGAACCGCTACCACTGATATGATAATTCTCTGTGTTTTCTTTCTATACATAGTATCAACCCTTTCTGTGCATTCTATTGTAGGCCATTTCTGGAAAGAAGGCAAGTTTTTTATGAAAACAGATCCGCAGGCAGAATACGGGTCTGACTGTTGTAATCCAGCTTTCCCCGTTTGCCGTAATCAAAACATACATACAAAGTCTGCTTTTGCAATATACCTTCCGCAGCCAGAGTCGGAATATCAAAGGTAAAAACTTCCATATGGACCTGCCGCAGCAGCTGCCGGTAGGACAGGCCGGCGTAATGGGGAAAATACCGGTTCTGCCGGTTTTCTTCGGCAAAAAAGTCTGAGACCGCCTTGCTCCAGAACTGCTGATCCAGGGCAAAGGCAGGCCGTTTTTTCGCGTTTTCCCGCAGGTAACAGTCCCATGTCAGCAGCTGCCGGTCAGCCTCCTGAAAGGAAGGAAAGCGGACAGAAAGAAAAGCCTCCAGCCGCTGATACCGTTCCTCTCTGGAAGGACTGACAGCAAAAAACCCCTTTTCATCAAAAAAATCTCCCATCTCTTCATACATATGGAAGGGGGAGTCATAGCGATGCTCCAGTGCCTGCAGGGTCATGGTAAACTGGCCGCTGTTATAATAGGTTTCCACCAGCTGCTCCACCCGTTTCAGCCGCAGCAGCTTCTCATAAGGCAGCCAGCGGGTAGCCAGAACCTCGTAAGGCGGCCGGCGGTGATAAAGCAGTCCGTACTGTTCTGCCTCCTCCTTCATAACCGTTCCTTTCAGCACTTTCAGGAAGCCCAGCTGCAGCTGGTCGGGATGAAGACGATATACATCGTCAAACGACTGTCCGAACCGTTCATAATCCTCCATAGGCAGGCCGGCAATCAGATCCAGATGCTGATGAATATTCCGGAAGGCATGGACCTGCCGGATCATCCGCCCCGCCTGTTCCAAATCCGTCCGCCTGTGAATGGCCTCTATCGTCTGAGGGCAGGTGGACTGGATGCCGATTTCCAGCTGAACCAGCCCCGGACGCATCCGGGACAGCACTGCTGTCATTTCATCGTCCAGCAGATCAGCACTGATTTCAAAATGGAAATTGGTGATGCCGTTATCATGGCTGGCCAGATAGTTCCATATGGCCATGGCATGGCTTTTTTTGCAGTTAAAGGTTCGGTCGATGAATTTTACCTGCCTGACCCCTCTGTCAAGAAACAGCCCCAATTCCCGGTATACCAGTTCCAGATCCCGGAAGCGCAGCTTTTTATCCACTGATGAAAGGCAGTAGCTGCATGAAAAAGGGCATCCCCTGCTGCTCTCATAATAGAGCAGCCTCCGGTCAAAAGCAGCAAGATCCTCATAGGGAAAAGGGAGCCGGCTCAGCTCCAGAGCTGGGCGGCTGCCTGTACGCAGGATCCGCCCCCCTTCCCGGTATACCAGTCCTCTGATCCGGGACAGTTCTTTTCCCGTCCCCAGATAATGCTCCGTCAGCTCCAGAAACGTCTCCTCTCCTTCCCCTATCATGATGCCCGCAATCTCCGGCATGGATGCCAGCTGCTCTTCCGCCTCCCAGGATACCTCCGGGCCGCCCAGCCATACCGGCACCTCCGGCATCACCTGTCCTATCAGGGCTGTCAGCTGCCGGACACAATCGATATTCCAGATATAGCAGGAAAACCCCACCACATCCGGCCTGGCCATATACAGCTCCCGAAGAATCTCATCAGGGCTCTGATTAATGGTATATTCCCCGATCCCGATGGCACATCCCGCCTCCCGGCCGCTTCCATATTTCTCCGCATAGGCCTTCAGGCTGTACACAGCCAGATTCGAGTGAATATACTTCGCGTTTACCGCGGCAAGGAGAAATTTCATTGCTGTCCCTCTCAGTCTAAAATGCCGCTGTCACGGATCGCCCGGACAGCCTTTTCAATCACATCGCCGTCCTGTACCAGCGCCATCCGCACGTGTCCTTCTCCGGAAGGACCAAAAGCGCTGCCCGGCGTCACCAGCACCCCGGCCCGTTCCAGCAGTTCCATGGCAAACTGGTCTGACGATGTGAACTTCTCAGGAATCTCTGCCCATACAAACATGGTGGCCGCGCACTTCTCCACCTTCCAGCCGATAGAAGTCAGGCCTTCGCACAAAATATCCCTTCTGCGCTGATAGGCCATCCGGGTGGTCTCCACACAGCTCTGGTCGCCGGTAATAGCTGCCACAGCCGCCTTCTGCACCGGAAGGAAAATGCCGTAATCAATATTCGACTTCAAAGTATCCAGCATTCCCACCACCCGGGGATTGCCCAGGCAGAAGCCTACTCTGGCGCCGGCCAGCCCGTAGGTTTTAGACAGAGAATTAAACTCCACCCCCACATCCTTCGCACCGGGAAAGCGCAGAAAACTGCCGCAGCTGGCGCCGTCAAACACCAGCTCACTGTATGCATTGTCATGAAGGACAATAATGTCATATTTCTTCGCGAAAGCGATCAGCTCCTCATAGAAAGAATCCGGCGCCATGGCAGTAGTGGGGTTATTGGGATAGGACACCACCATCAGCTTTGCTCTTCTGGCCACATCCTCCGGAATCTCATGAAAATTTATAAGATAGCCGTTTTCTTTCCTCTGGGGCATATAATAGAGCTTCGCGCCTGCGAGGACAGGGCCATCGGCAAAAATGGGATAACAGGGATCCGGCACCAGTACTGTATCTCCCTCATTCACAATGGTCATCGCCAGATGAGCCAGCCCCTCCTGAGAACCCAGCAGAGAAACAATCTCCTTAAAGGGATCCAGTACCACACCATATCTTCTCTCATACCACTGCGCCGCAGCCTCCCGCAGTTCATCGGTATCCCGCAGGGCATAAAGATAATTATGACCATCCTTCGCCGCCTCAGCCAGCGCCTCAATTACATGGGGTGCCGGCGGAATATTCGGCGCGCCCACACTGAAATCAATCACATCTCTGCCCTGTCTCAGGCGTTTTGCCTTCTTCTCAGCCAGAGCAGAAAAAATACCAGTTCCAAAATGCTCCATTCTCTTCGCAAACTCCATTACTTAAACCTCCCTGTTGCAGAAGTTTCCTGTTAAACAAAAAAGCTGCCCTCTGGGCAGCTCCTCCAAAAGCGGGTGATGGGAATCGAACCCACGTATCTAGCTTGGAAGGCTAGTGTTCTACCATTGAACTACACCCGCGCGTCACAATGCCCAGAGCCGGAATCGAACCAGCGACACGAGGATTTTCAGTCCTCTGCTCTACCAACTGAGCTATCTGGGCATACCATATCTGCGCTGTGCTCCACGGCTTTTCAGCGACATGGTTGATTTTACACCATTTTTTCGTCAATGTCAACTTATTTCCAATTATTACAATAAAAATATGCCGCAAACAGGCAGCGTTTATTCGGGGAAATATTCTAATCATTCAGCCTGACCAGGTCGAGACACAGCAAGAGTTCTACATTTCTTTGCAGCTGGACGATATTAATATCATTTTCCAGGCGGCTGATCTGCCGCACAGAATACTTTGCCATATCGGCCACTTCCTCCTGGGTCAGATTCTTTCTCTGCCTTGCCTCTCTCAGATCTCTTCCTGTAATCATTTCCTACATCCCACTCCTTGGCTCATATTTTGTCGACTTTTGTCATTTTAATATTAATATATCCTGCTGAATATCGCCATGTCAATATTGTCCAGTTTTATATTTTATCATATTTCTTTTCTTCAAAACGAAGTTTTGTTTTAATGGAAATAAATAAAAAGAGCTTCTCCACTGAACTCAGTGTCTGAAGCTCTTTAAAAATGCCGGCGACCGGAATCGAACCGGTACGGACGATTAGGTCCGCAGGATTTTAAGTCCTGTGCGTCTGCCAGTTCCGCCACGCCGGC
>CAJFOT010000109.1 GCA_904397815.1 Candidatus Paralachnospira sangeri | reverse complement strand
TGTGGAGATAGTAGGTAAGTGCCCAGTGGGTATACGAGGTCGATGAAGCAGGAAGCCCATTGGCTTTAGACAATGGGTAGTTCACCATCGAAACGCAGGAAACCTTGTCCTCTTTTCAGTCCATAACCTTGATTTAGCCGCAAATTTCTGCGACGATGTCGTTTTCATCGACAGGAAGAGAAAAATATTCCAACTCAAAAACCCACGGGACTATGCACAGCTGGAGGACGCTTTTTTCCAAAACTGTGTCTGAAAGCAATCCGCTAACAGCAGCCAGTATCCAGGCGCAGACAGGCACAAAGGGCGGTGATTCCCATGCTGTCCTGGCATATGACGCGCATGTGGAGGCCTGTTTATAAATTCTTAGCGGACAGACAGCCCATTTGCCAGACAGAATCAGGCGCTCAACGCCTGATTCTGAGATTTTAACGAAGAAAAAGTATCAGACTTTTTCTGAGTGTAAAATCGGTTCTGGCAAATGGGCTGTCTGTACGCTTAGAATTTATTCAGGCCGGGAACAAAGCGCGTCATATGCCAGGACAGCATGGGAATCACCGCCCTTTGTGCCTGTTTGCGCCGTCCGGACCGCCTAAACTCCCCGCACAAAAATCAGATGCTCTGCTCCAGTATCCGAATCATTTCATCAATATGCGTTTTCTCCACGATCAGCGGCGGCAGGAACCGGATGGTATTTGCCTCGGCGCTGATCAGGATCAGCCCTTTGTTCATCGCCCGCTGGATGATGGGGCCCACAGGTCCTGTAAATTCCAGGCCCTGGATCAGACCCACGCCCCGGTGATCCACAATTTTGTCCTGATGGCGGTTTTTCAGCTGCTCCAGCTGATCATACAGGTAAGCCCCTGCTTCTTTTACATGGTCCAGAATATGATCCTGCCGGAAAATATCCAGTATTTTCGAAGCTGCGGCACAGACAAGGGGATTGCCGCCGTAGGTGCTTCCATGGTCTCCGGCCTCCAGGGCAGCTGCCTTTTCCTTGCAGAGAAAAGCGCCGATAGGAAGGCCGCAGCCCAGCGCCTTTGCCACAGTCATAATATCCGGCTCCACGCCGAACCGCTGCCATGCGAACATTTCCCCGGTACGGCCCATGCCGCACTGGATCTCATCGAAAATCAACAGAATATCCTTCTCATCACAGAGCTGACGCAGCCCTTTCAGAAAGCTCTCTTCCGCCGGATAGATGCCTCCCTCTCCCTGCACCGGCTCCAGCAGGATGGCGCAGGTTTTGTCCGTTACCAGCGCTTTTACACTCTCCAGATTATTAAATTCCGCGAATTTCACCCCGCCGATCAGCGGCTGGAAGGCTTCCTGATAATGGGGGTTGCCAGTCACAGACAGAGCGCCCATGGTTCTCCCGTGGAAGGAATGGTTCATGGCGATCATCTCATGATCTGTGCTGCCGTCCCGGCGGTAAGCGTATTTCCGGGCCATCTTAATCGCTCCCTCGATGGCCTCTGTCCCGCTGTTGGTGAAGAATACCCGGTCCATATGGGCAATCTTCGTCAGCTTTTCCGCCGTCTCCACAGCAGGCACATTGTAATAATAGTTGGATGTATGCACCAGCTTGTCCAGCTGGGACTTAATGGCGTCATTCAGCCCGGGATAATTGTGCCCCAGGGCATGAACGGCGATGCCTGCGTAAAAATCCAGATATTTGTTCCCGTCCACATCGTAGAGATACATGCCTTCCCCGTGGTCCAGCACGATCTGATACCGGTTATATGTATGAAGCAGCACCGCTTCCGCCCGGTCAATGATCTGTTTCTGCGTCTCACTCATGATAATACCTCGTTTCTGTTTTATTGATAATGGCAGTTCCGATTCCCTTGTTGGTAAAGATCTCCAGCAGAACACAGTGGGGAATGCGGCCGTCCAGGATATGGACTCTGGATACGCCGTTCTTCAATGCGTCTACACAGCCGGCCAGTTTGGGAATCATGCCGCCGCCTACGATTCCTTTTTCCATAAACTCCTCGGCCTCATCCACAGTCAGTTCTGAAATCAGAGAGGACTTGTCGTTAAAATCTCTGTAGACACCTTCGATGTCTGTCAGGAAGGCCAGCTTCTCCGCGTGCATCGCCTTGGCAATGGCGCAGGCAGCGTCGTCGGCATTAATATTATAGGTATCATACCGGTCATCATAGCCGATGGGGCATACCACAGGGAGGAAGTCCTTCTCCAGCAGGTCGAAGAGAATCTTCGGCTCCACCTGGTCTACCTCTCCCACATAGCCGATATCCTCACCCCCGGATGTTTTTTTATGGACATGGAGGAGGCCGCCGTCCTTGCCGCTGATGCCAACTGCCTTTACCCCCAGCTGCTGGATCATCTGCACCAGCCCCTTATTCACCCGGTTCAGCACCATCTCCGCGATTTCCATCGTCGGGGCGTCTGTCACCCGCAGACCATTGACGAACCTGGGCTCCATTCCGATTTTTCCTACCCATTTGCTGATCTCCTTGCCGCCGCCGTGGACGATGATCGGCTTGAAGCCTACCAGTTTCAAAAGGACAGCGTCCTTAATCACGTCCATCTTCAGTTCTTCATCCACCATGGCGCTGCCGCCGTATTTAATAATAATGACCTTCCGGTTAAAACGCTGTATATAGGGCAGAGCTTCAATCAGCACCTCTGCCTTTTTCATAATCTCCTGATCCATATGTTCCATCATTCCTGATTCCTCATTATCTTTATTTACTAAATTAATTAAAACACGTCATATGTCTTTTAACAGGGCATGTCATAGATGTTTTCTTTATGCCATCTTTTATGCCTGCAGATCTTTTTTATGACCGGTAGTCTGCGTTGATTTTCACATAATCAAAGGTGAGGTCACAGCCCCAGGCTGTGGCCGCAGCCTCTCCCATCTTCACATCCATGATACAGGTCACCTTCTCCTGGGAGAGAATCCGGGTCGCCGTCTCCTCGCTGTAGCCGGTAGATACACCGTTTTCCACGATTTTCAGACTTCCCGCGGCACTTTCAAAGTAAATATCCACCTGCTCCGGGTCGAACTCCGCGCCGGAATAGCCCATTGCGCATAAGATTCTGCCCCAGTTGGCGTCATGGCCGAAGATTGCCGCCTTCGTCAGACTGGAGGTCACCACTGACTTTGCCAGGGTTTTCGCCTGAGTTTTATCCGCGCAGCCCACTGCCTTCACCTCAAACAGACAGGTACACCCCTCGCCGTCCCCGGCAATCATCTGAGACAGGGCGGTCATGATCTGGTTCAGCGCCCTGCAGAAAATCTGATAATCCTCATTTTCCTCAGTGATCTCGGAATTTCCCGCCATGCCGTTGGCCATCAGCAGCACGCTGTCGTTGGTAGAGGTGTCCCCGTCTACGGAGATCATATTGAAGGTATCCTCCACATCGGTGCTGAGGGCTTTCTGCAGCATTTCATGGGAGATGGCCGCGTCGGTTGTGACGAAGCAGAGCATGGTAGCCATGTTGGGATGAATCATGCCGGAACCCTTGCACATGCCTCCCAGGGTCACTGTTTTTCCGCCGATCTGCGCTGTTACCGCATACTCTTTCTTTTTTGTATCTGTCGTCATAATCGCCTGGGCAGCGCTGATACTGTGCTCCCTGTCCGTTCCCAGGCCGGAGGCCAGCACCTTCACACCGGCGGTTACCCTATCAATAGGAAGCTGGGCGCCGATCACGCCGGTAGACGCCACCAGCACACTGTCTGCCGGAATCTGCAGCGCCTCCCCTGCTGCCCGGGCGGTCTCCTCACAATAGCCATAGCCCTCCGCTCCGGTGCAGGCATTGGCAATACCGGAATTCACCACCACTGCCTGAACATAATCCGAGGTGTCCACCACCTTCTTATCCCATTTCACCGGCGCGGCCTTTACCACATTGGTGGTAAATACGCCGGCTCCCGCACAGGGCTTCTCGCTGTATATCATTGCCATGTCATCCCTGCCCTGATACTTGATGCCTGCGGCCGCTGACGCGGCACGAAAACCTTTGGGGGCAGTCACGCCGCCTTCGATCTGTAAGATCTCCATTTTTCTTCGCTCCTTTATCTTCATCATCTGCTCTTATTTGTTTTCCTGTATGTTTTGGGCCCGACCGCAGCCGCTGACACAGTACCTGCCGTAATCTGCCCGTTTTTATGTGTTCAGATGCCATTCTGTCTTTTTGATTTTAAGGAAACATGGGCACCTGATCCAGCCCCTCTGTCTCCGGCAGGCCGAACAGCAGGTTCATATTCTGAACAGCCTGTCCCGCGGCTCCCTTTACCAGATTGTCAATGGCCCCCATCATAATGATCCGTCCGGTGCGTTCATCAATCACATAGCTGATATCCACATAATTGCTGCCTTCCACCCAGCGGGTCTCCACAGGCCGTCCCTGGTGATCCACACGGATAAAAAATTCCTTTTCATAATATTTATCATAGGCAGCCCTCACCATATCCGCCGTCACACCCGGTTTCAGAGATGCATATTCCGTCGCCAGGATTCCCCGGTTCATCGGCACCAGATGAGGCGTAAAACTAACCGTAATCGGCTGCCCCCAGGCATAGCCCAGCTGTTCCTCAATCTCAGGCGTGTGCCGATGGGTTGCCACACCGTAAGCCTTCATATTTTCATTTACCTCACAGAAGAGATTGGCCACCTTCGCCCCTCTTCCCGCCCCCGAAGTGCCGGATTTGGCATCAATAATCAGCGTCATCGGATCAATCAGCCCTTCTTTCACCAGCGGATATGCCGTCAAAATGGAGCAGGTTGTATAACAGCCCGGATTAGCGATCAGCCTGGCGCCTTTTACCTTCTCTCTGTTAATCTCACACAGACCATAAACTGCCTCAGCGATAAACCGGGGACTCTTATGGGTGATGCCATACCATTTCTCGTACACCGCCACATCCTTCAGACGGAAATCCGCGCTCAGGTCCACGATTTTCACCTTCGACAGAATCTCCTCTGAAACCAGAGAAGCACACAGGCCCTGGGGCGTCGCCGTAAAAATCACATCCACAGAATCCGCCAGGGCATCCATGTCATCCTCCATACAGGAGGCATCCACGATCTGAAACATATTTCTGTATATGTCCGCATACTTCTGGTCAATGTAGCTGTGAGAACCATACCATACCACTTCCGCCTCCGGATGCCGGACCAGAAGACGGACCAGTTCCGCTCCCGCATAGCCGGTAGAACCGATAATTCCTGCCTTTATCATAAAAACGCTCCTTTTTATTCATATTTGATCAGACTTTTCCAGTCCATTATAATACAGACGGGCCATTCGTCAAGAGCAAAACCCACCGTCTTGCCAGATTGTAAAATACGCCGGACAAGCTGCATCTGTATTGGATAGAGCATAATTATACACTTTTTACGAATATTATGCAAGCATTTTTTATACTTCTATCACCTGCTTTTATTCATTCCTTATTGAACATATTTTGTTCATACGCTATCATACTATCAGACAATATTAACATTTTCATTTTGAAGGAAATAAAACTATGAAAATAAGCATGTGGAATTTATACAACAGACTGCCCTGCGCTGATGCTGTCCCCATGATCCGGGACGGTTCTCCTACTATCACCTGCGCCCGGTGGATCGTTACCTCCCAGTTAAATCCTGATGCAGTTTATATCGGGCGGAAAAGAGATTTCTTTGATACCATAAAGGACGATGTACTGATCGTACACCGCTATGATATGATTCTGGTGAAAAACGCAGATCCTGAAGAATTATTTAACGAAATCTGCAGTATTATTGAAGAATTTTCTCACTGGGACTATCAGCTGGCTCAATGTATGCGCAAAGATGACGGTTTACAGAAAATGCTCGACCTCAGTCATGATATCCTGCCCTATCCCTGCTATATTTATGCTCCGGACGGTTCTGCCCTCGCCATTTCCTCCCATTACGACAGCACCATCCATTGGCATTGGAAGGAGATACTGGAAAATCAGGGGCTGCCTGAAGAACGTTTCCGTTATCTGAAAGATTTTATTCAGCTGACTTATATTTTCCGAGACACCTTTCCTACTCTGAGAAGCGCAAAAAATGACAGCTATCAATATCTTCACTGCAATTTGTCCGCTCATGGAACAATTATCGGCCACTTTGTTTTATTCGGATTTCTCCACCCAATCGAATCTGGTACAGAATATCTGATGAACCATCTGGTTGTTTGGATGACCCGTTATGTCGGCCGGCATTTTGAGCAGTTCAGTCCGGCATCCCGGCTGTCCCAGGCACTGGCGCCTTCTCTGACCAGCGGCCATTATGATCAAAAAGCAGTCGCACCGCTTCTTCAGGAATTGAAATGGAATGATTCTGATCATTATCAATTTTTCCTGTTCCAGGAAAATGTGAAAGGTGAACCGGTACTGCTGACAAAAGTTTACCAGAATCTTACGGATCAGCTTTCCGGCGCTATTATTTTCATTGCCGGACAGCAGCTTACTGTACTGGTTAATCTAAGCAGGCAGGCAGCGTCACCCTATGACTCCGGCTGGCTGAAACCCATACTGCAGGATAACTTTTTATGCGGAATCAGCAGTACATTTACCCCTCTGCCCAACTGCTGTCTGTACTACAGGCAGGCACAGGAAGAATTGGACAGATGTCACCGGGAAGGACTTCTTTGTTCCAACGCAATGACACATGGTTTTTCCTATTATCGCTCTCTCCTTTTAAAGGACCCTCTCGCCCTGACGTATGTCAGCCATGAGCTTCTATACTTAAATCACTATGACACGCAGCATGGAACCTCATATTATAATACGCTCAAAATATTCTGCCTGTGTTCTTTTCACATGTCAGATACGGCCCGGTTTCTGTCAATTCACCGCAACAGCCTGACTTACCGTCTGAATAAAATCCGGGAATTGATTGATTTCTCCCTTTTTGACCGCATGATCTCCCGCCCTGATCCGGAAACAATGATTTATCTTTTTTTCTCTATCTTTATTATCGATAACAGCACAGCAGACAGACAGAGTTAATTTTCTCTGTCTGTTATCTACATTTTTGCACAAAATCATTTCTCCCATTTGCAAAATTTCACATTTACCATTCCACATTTTCTCAATTATAATCATAGCAAACAACCGGCCGGAAACCAAATCATATAAGAACCTGACGCATTGCACAGGTTCCCATCATTACAAGTAGGAGGTTTTCTATATGGGTATCTATGAGGAACGAATTGCGCGTATTAAGTCTGCAGTTGCACTGGAACCAGTCGACCGCATTCCGGTCATCTCCGGCTTAGCTGCTTATGCCGCTGTCGCCGGCGGTGTTAACATGAGCGATTACTTAAACGATATGGAACTAAACTGCACCATTAATATCAAAGTTACTGGCATGATGGGCAATATCGATGGAATCCAGGCACCTCTGTCCTCTCCCGAGGTACTTCCTCCAGCATGGCTGTCCAACATCCGTGTCCCGGGCAAAGATATTCCCGACAATGAATTATGGCAAGTCGTAGAGGCTGAGGTCGTTACACAAAATGATTATGATGAAATACTGGAAGGTGGTTTCGAGTCATGGTATCTGAAATTTATGAAAGAAAAACTGGACGATCCCATCTCCCGTATGAAGCCTGTGACAGATTATATGCCCACTGCCATAGAGCGGTTTCACCAGGCCGGCTATCCCTGCATCAATGAAGCTTCTCTCCTGTCGCCGTTTGAGATGCTGTGCGGAGGCCGCTCTCTGACTGCTTTTCTGATTGACGATCTCCTGGAGATTCCGGACAAAGTTGAACAGGTATTCAAAGAAATACACAGATATAACATGGAACGCAGCGAAGCCCTTTTCCGCTCCGAAAACAAGCCCTTCGGCGGCTGGGTCGGCGGCTGGCGAGGCACGCCATCCATTCTATCTCCTGAAATGTTCGAACGTTTTTCCTGGAAATATTTGCGCGAACTGGCACAGCTGGCCATCGATTACGATGTAATTCCCATCCTCCACCTGGATTCCTGCTGGGATAACGGCCTCCATTATTTCCGAGAACTGCCCGCCAAAAAATGTATTATGGCATTAGACGGAAAAACAAATATCTTTAAGGCCAAAGAGGCTGTCGGTGACAGAATGTGCATCATGGGTGACGTTCCGGCCGAAATGCTGGCCTTTGGAAAACCTGAAGACGTATACAATTACACCATGGAACGTATTAAAAAAGTGGGACCTGTCGGTTACATGATCTGTTCCGGCTGTGACATTCCGTTCAACGCTGTTATGGAAAATGTGCAGATGATGTCCAAAGCTGCTGATGATTTTGCCGCCAGATAAATAAATTTACAACTTCAGTAAAACTTTTCTTTCTTCTTAACGCAGGCCAGGCAGCAAACAAACCTGACCTGGCTGCGTTTCTTTTCTGTCTCGAAAAAATACATTTAATTTTCTATTGCAAAATATACGCTTTTATTGTATATTTAACAAGTACTAGAGATTATGCATCCAATATTATCTTTGGATGTTTATTTTTTTCGGGAGGTATGATTCATGAAAGAAAAAGTAGTTCTGGCCTATTCAGGCGGACTGGATACCACGGTGATTATTCCCTGGTTAAAAGAAAACTATGACTATGATGTAATCTGCTGCTGCGTGGATGTAGGACAGGGCAATGAACTGGACGGACTGGAGCACAGAGCGAAAGTATCCGGCGCTGAAAAATTATACATTGAGGATGTGGTAGATGAATTCTGCGACGACTATGTGGTTCCCTGTGTCCAGGCAGGCGCTGTTTATGAGAATAAATATCTGTTAGGCACCTCCATGGCCAGACCTGTAATCGCGAAGCGTCTGGTTGAAATCGCCAGAAAAGAAGGGGCTACTGCTATCTGCCACGGCGCTACCGGCAAGGGCAACGACCAGGTGCGTTTTGAGCTGGGTATCAAAGCGCTGGCTCCTGACCTGAAGATTATTGCTCCCTGGAGAATCTGGGACATCTCTTCCCGTGAAGAGGAAATCCGCTACTGCGAAGCTCATGACATCTATCTGCCTTTCTCCGCGGACAACAGCTACAGCCGCGACCGGAACCTGTGGCACATCAGCCATGAGGGTCTGGAACTGGAAGACCCCTCCCAGGCACCCAACTACAAGCACCTGCTGGTACTGGGCGTAACCCCTCAGGAAGCCCCCGATGAAGGCGAGATGATAACCCTCCATTTCGAAAAAGGTGTTCCCACTGCCATCAACGGAGAAGAAATGAAGGTTTCCGATATCCTGCGGAAATTAAACGAGCTGGGCGGAAAACACGGCATCGGCATCGTAGACATTGTGGAAAACCGTGTCGTAGGCATGAAGTCCAGAGGTGTTTATGAGACACCCGGCGGAACCATCCTGATGGAAGCACACCAGCAGCTGGAAGAGCTGATCCTGGACAAGGACACCATGGCTGCCAAGAGAACCGTCGGCATCCAGTTCGCCGATATCGTATACAGCGGCAAATGGTTCACCCCTCTGCGTGAGGCATACCAGGCATTTATCGAAAAGACCCAGGAATATGTGACAGGCGATGCAAAGATGCTGCTCTACAAGGGCAACATCATCAAACAGGGCACCACATCCCCTTATTCCTTATACAATGAAAACATTGCATCCTTCACCACCGGCGATCTGTACGACCACCACGACGCAAACGGATTTATCAATCTGTTCGGACTGTCATTAAAGGTACGGGCAATGAAGCAGATGGAAATCGAGAAAAACAAAAATAAATAATTGAAAAAATCCTGCCGCAGAGCGCTCATGCAGCCGCCCCTCGGCAGGATTTTTGTATATGTTTTGTTCAGGGGGCTGTTACTCACCCGGACGGAAAAGTCAATCGATGCTGGCCGACGGTTCCCGGAGCCGCTGCACGATGGACTTTTCCTGTTGACTGGATGTGTAACAGGAACGAAAATACAGGATAACTGGCTGGATGGAAGAATGGAAACAAAAAAGTATGATGGAAATTGAAATAAACCGACTAAATTTTATTTTTTCTGCATTTAACCGTATAAATATGGACACTCATACAGTTTAAATCAGTATTTTTCTATTTTAGACCGTATAAATCTGAATATGAATACGGACTAGATGCGGATTTTCTTATTTATAACCGTACAAGTACCTTTAAAAATACAGTTGAAATCTTATTCTTTCAACTTTAGTCCGTACACATACGAAAAAATACACGGATTATATTGAGATTTTATCATTTTCAACTGTAATACCACATTTATTTTTACAGCTTAAATTTACCGTTTTCTTTTTTGGTCTGTATTTACGGAACTGAAAAAGCCATACAGTACGGCAAACTGAACAACAACACTATATTTTTGTTCGTACGAAGTCAGTGTGCAGGCATCAGCAGCTGTGGCAGAACGTCGGATCCGACGTTCTGCCGCGGCTGCTGCTGCCGTCCGGGCTACGCAGCCCCTGAAGGAAAACACATAATTTATCTGTTCTCCGCATCCAGAAGAATCTTTCTGGCCCGTTTCACTCTCTCTTCAATGGAAAACGTCTGAAAGGACAGCTTCTTCACCCGGAATACATCCTGATTATCATCCAGCTCCGCCAGCTTTATCTTTGCGGTCACAGGATTGGTTGCCACATCTTCAATATACTCAAAATATGTCATATCGCTTCTGCGCCGCAGCTGATCCAGACATTCCAGAATCTCGCCTGTAAATCCCGCCTCTTTTAAATCTACCAGCTGCACAGACGTATCCTCCAGTACATCATGCAGCACTGCTACAATTTTTTCATTCTCCGTATCCATCCGCTCCATTACCCGCAGCGCATGCTCGTAATACGGTGTTCCGTCTTCATTTTTCAGTGACTTTAACGCTTCCTCGGCTATTTTCATTGCTTTTTCCAGCATCATATCACCCTCCCAGGTTTTTCTTTATTTTACCACGTTAAATTCCAGTTCTCAATATTTTATTCCACTATTTTCCTTAAAATTTGCAAATTTTTCACAATAAACAGCTCATATATCCGGCATTTTGTCACAATCCTGTCACATCAATATGCTGCCGCGGTATATGAGCTGTTGAAATCGAAGGCCACGTCTCCTATTCTGTTTTCCCGCTGTCTTTCTTTATCTTCATCAGGACAGTGTTCTCTTCCCCGTTTCCCTCTTTTGTCATGTGAACCGTCATCTGGGGATAGGGGATCTCAATGCCTTCCTCGTCAAATTTCAGCTTGATTTTTTCCGTCACGCTCCATCTGGCAGGCCAGTAGTCTGCCATCGGCACCCAGCATCGGCACCCCATCGTTACCGCACTCTCATCCAGACTGGAAACGAATACTACCAGTTCTTCCTCTTTTAATATAGCCGGTTCCTCCAGCAGAATATTCCGCATCAGTTCCTTTGCCCTTTTCAGGTCGGCATTGTAGGAAATGCCCACCATCACATCCAGCCGCCGTTTATCCTGAGCTGTCACATTAGTCATGCTGTTATTGGCCAGATTGCCGTTGGGTATGACGATCAGTTTGTTGTCCGCCGTGATCAGTTGGGTATATACCAGGCCGATGCTTTTGACGGTTCCCTCATTTTTATTGCCGTCCTCAATGATGTAATCCCCTACCCGGAAGGGCTTCATCGCCAGAATCAGCACACCGCCGGCGAAGTTGGAAAGGCTTCCCTGAACTGCCAAACTCAGTGCCACACCGGCTGAGCCCAGCACTGTAATCAGAGACGCAGTCTGAAACCCCACCACCTGCAGCATTGTGATAATAATCAGGCCATAGCCCGCTGCATGAAGAAGATATTTTAAAAATTTCCGTATTGTAATCTCTGTCCCGATCTTCTCCATAGAACGGTCGGCGACCTTTTCCAAAACCTTCAGCAGTTTCCTTCCCACAAAGAGAATCGCCAGCGCTACAATAATCTGCAGACATTTATCCAGCGCCCCGTCCATCAGCCTGTCCAGCCATGCCTGAAATACCTGGCTCTGCTGTTCAATATTCTGAGCTGTCAGTTCCAATTCCATATATTTTCCTACTTATCCTTTCCTGTACCGCTCTCATCCGCTTTCCTTATCGTTTCGGGTTCCGCCTGTTTTGATTTTGCGGCGCCGTCTTTTACGCTGCTTTCCTTTACACCGCCTTCTTTTACAGTGTTTTTTTCCACAGTTTCTCTATTTACAGCACTTTCAGCCGGTTCCTGTCCTTCCGCTTCCGGGCCGGCTGACTTCGCCGCCTTTTCCTCCTGTACTTTCTCTTCCGGTGCTTTTTCCTTTCCTGCTGTTTTCTTCACTGCTTTTTTCCGGTTTTTTCCGCCGCCGTTCTTTCCGGTCCCGGTTTTCTTCTCTGCCTTTACGGCCGTTTCCGTTTCCGCAGCGGTTTCGCTCACAGCCGCCTCTGACTCGCCGCCTCCCATTACTGCCTTCTTCAGTGCTTCTACCTGCTGATCAGCTTTTGTCTTTTTTCTTCCGGCAGCAGTCTTCTGGTTTTTCTTTGCTGATTTATTGGATACCTTTTTCTGCTCCACCGGCATATATTTAAACACAGCCACAGTCAGAGGCGCCAGTTTCATCGTAATGGAATACTCCCGCTCATCCCATTCTTCCTTCTTAGCGATCTTCACACGGCCGTTTACCCTGCCGCTGCCGCCGAAGGCTTCCGCGTCACTGTTGAAAATCTCTTTATATTTTCCGGCCATGGGCACGCCCACCTGGAATTTTTCATGGTAAATGGTATCAAAATTACATACCACCAGCAGGGTTTCTTCAGGTTTGCCGGTTTTGCGCAGGAAGCTGCAGGTGCTTTCCTCCCAGCCGTCGCAGTTAATCCACTCAAAACCGTCAGGATGGTTGTCCAGCTGATAGAGGGCCGGCTGTTCACGATACATCTGATGAAGGGCCTTTACACAATTCTGCATCTCTTTATGCAGGTCATATTGAAGCAGATGCCACTCAATACCTGCCTTTTCATTCCATTCATCCATCTGGGCGAAATCCTGCCCCATAAACAGCAGCTTCTTTCCGGGATGGGTCATCCAGAAGCCATAGGCCGCTCTCAGATTGGAGAATTTCGCCTCGAACGTTTCTCCCGGCATCTTCCCCACCATGGAGCCCTTGCCATGAACCACCTCATCATGGGAGAATACCAGAATAAAGTTTTCACTGTATGCATAAATCATACTGAAAGTCAGCTCGTTATAGTGATGTTTTCTGAAATAAGGGTCACACTGCATATAACCAAGGAAGTCATTCATCCAGCCCATATTCCATTTAAAATCAAAACCCACTGCCCCGTCATCCACATCTCCGGTGATTCTGGGCCAGGCAGTTGATTCCTCAGCAATCATCAGGGCGCCGTTTTTCTGCTTTTTCATGATGGAATTCAGATGCTTCAGCATCTCCAGCGCTTCCAGATTCTCATTGCCGCCGTACATATTCGGCACCCATTCTCCGTCATTTTTGCCATAGTCAAGATACAGCATGGATGCCACAGCATCCATCCGAATGCCGTCGGCATGGAATTTATTTACCCAGAACAGGGCGTTCGCAATCAGGAAATTGGATACCTGGGGCCGTCCGTAATTGAAAATCAGTGTGCCCCAGTGGGGATGCATACCCTTCCGGGGATCTTTATGCTCATACAGACCGGTGCCGTCGAAATCAGCCAGGGCAACCGTGTCCTTCGGGAAATGGGCAGGCACCCAGTCCAGGATCACGCCGATCCCCTGCTGATGCATATAATCCATAAAATACATAAAATCCTCAGGCGTGCCATACCGGCTGGTAGGCGCGTAATAGCCGGTTACCAGATAGCCCCAGGACTCATCCAGCAAATGCTCCATCACCGGCATCAGCTCCACATGGGTGTATCCCATCTCTTTCACGTAATCTGCCAGCATCGGAGCGATCTCACGGTAATTATAGAATTCTCTGTCCTCCTCTTCCGGCACCCGCCAGGAGCCCAGATGCACCTCATACACCGACATGGGCTGCTGCTGCGGCTTCGCATTTTTCCGTTCCTTCAGCCACTGGCTGTCCTGCCACTGATAGTGATCCAGATCTGCGACAATGGATGCCGTGTCCGGTCTGAGCTGGGCATAATTCCCATAGGGATCGGATTTCAGAGCAGGATCGCCGCCCTTGAACTTGATCTCATATTTATAGATATCTCCCTCTTTTACACCGGGGATAAACAACTCGAAGATGCCGGAATCTCCTCTTCTGGTCATCAGGTCGATCCGGCCGTCCCACATGTTAAAATCGCCGACCACGCTGACACTCCAGGCATTGGGCGCCCATACCGCAAAAAGCGTTCCGTCCACGCCGCTGACTGTTTTCGGATGAGCTCCCAGCACATTATAAATTTCATAATGAATGCCCGCCTCAAACCGCTTCATATCCGATTCTGTCAGGAAAAAGCCGAACGCGTAGGGATCCTCCAGTTCCTTCTCCGTTCCGTTGTCATATACGACCTGATATACATAACGGGGAATCGTTTTTCTGGGCAGCAGCACTGCGTAAAAGCCTGCTTCGTCGGCCAGTTCCATCGGATAAGTTTTTCCTGTGGAGACGATTTTCACACTGACAGACTCCGCATGCGGGATAAACGCCTGGATCAGCACTTCATCCTCCACCTGGCGGGGCCCCAGAATGTGGTGGGGATGGTCGCAGTCCGCATAAACAACTCCCTCGATCTCAGGCCAGTCCATCATATTGTACAATCTTTCTTCCATAATATCCTCCATAACTCCCTCCACCGGCTAAATACCTTCCTCCGGACAGATGGTACTTCTAAATTATTCTTGTTTTATTTTATCATTTTTACCAGTATAAGACAAGGTGATAATTCTGTCATATTACCGGGAAAAAGTAAAATTCAGCGTCCATTATCATTCGGTTTTTTTCTTTTTCTGTGTTATAATAAGGGCTGTGTACACAAAAACGTATACGAAATACCAGGAAAGGAAGTCACGCAATTTGGAAAAATTATATATCATCGGCACCGGCAATGCCACCGCCATCGACTGCTTTAACACCACCTTCGCCATCGGCAGCGGATCTGAGTATCTTATGACTGACGCCGGCGGGGGAAACGGCATCCTGCGCCGCCTGCGGGACATGGAGATTTCCCTGGACCATGTTCACCACCTGATCGTCACTCATGAGCACAGCGACCACATCCTGGGCGTGGTGTGGCTGATCCGCATGTGGGCCACCCGGTTCCTGAAGGACGGCAGCCTGGAACCGGTCTATATCTACTGCCATGAGGATCTGACAGAAACCATCCGGACCCTGGCCCGCCTGACCCTCCAGCCGAAGATGTACCGGGTGATCGGTGAAAAGATCCTGATCACTCCTGTGAAAAACGGGGAAACCTGCCATATCATGGATTATGACGTCACCTTTTTCGATATCGAATCCACGAAGGCAAAGCAGTACGGCTTTACCCTGAGGCTGCTCAGCGGCGAAAAGCTGACCTGCACCGGGGACGAGCCCTACCACCCCGGCAACAGTACCCCCTATGTGGAGGGCAGCGACTGGCTCCTCCATGAAGCGTTCTGCCTCTACCAGGACAGAGACCGGTTCAGGCCTTACGAGAAGCATCACAGCACCGTAAAGGACGCCTGCCTGATGGCAGGTGAGATGGGCATCCGGAACCTGATTCTCTATCACACAGAGGATCAGACCGGCATCGACACACGGAAGAAGCGCTATCTGGAGGAAGGGCGGCAGTATTTCAGCGGAAATCTGTACGTGCCTGATGACGGCGATGTGATTCTTTTACAGAAATGAGGTGAAAACTATGAATACAATGCCGAAAGATCCTGTGATGCTCCTCAGCGTCATCAATACAAAGCTGCGGGATTTCTATCCCTCTCTGGACGAGCTCTGTGAGGATTTGGACATATCCCGAAAGACAGTAGAAGAAGCGCTGAATCAGATTGATTATCATTATTCCACTGAGCAAAATCAATTTATTTAACAAACAAACGCAAAAAAACAGGATCTGTCTATTTAGCCAACGTCAGATAAAAAGTACCTCGATGAGCTCCGCGGAGAGATCGACGAGGCAAAAGCAAAGATTGCTTCTGGTGAACAGCCCGTATTCGACAGTGTGGACGCACTGTTTGCGAAATTGGAGGCTGATTGATGGCCTGCCAGTTTACTTTTACCAAAAGAGATATATTAGACCAGTTTTAAGAACAGGGGTGGCGTTTGCCTCGGGCAGACGGGGCGTGTGCGAAGTTTTTCATTCGCACACGCCCCGTTTTTAATCCTTCCAATCCCTTCTGAAAACCTTATAATATATATAAAAGAATTTGATCGATTATCATAGAGAAAGGGGATAAGGAATTGTGAATTTACTGAAGCTGGAACATTTTGTAACCGTATGTGAATATCAGAACATTTCCAAGGCCGCTGAAGCCCTGTATATTTCTCAGCCTGCCCTGAGTATGTCCATCGCCGCTGTAGAAAAATATTTCGGCCACCCTCTGTTCGAGCGGAAGAATAAAAAAATCTATCTGAACAAAGAGGGGGAAGTGGCCCTCAAATATGCCAGGGATATCCTGGAGCGCCTGGACACGATGCAGAAGGCCATCGATGAATGCGCCCTCTCCGACCGTATGCTCCGCCTGTCCTCCGACGACATGTCCCTGTGCAGCCTGCTCTCGGCGAAGTTTCTGGATGATAAGCCGGATTTTGAAATCCGCAACGTTCCTCTGAAAGCAGACATCCGGGACGACAGGGAAGCCCTCCTTCAGGGCGATACGGACCTTCTTCTCCACACCGCTGATCTGTCCGGCGACCGTCAGCTGGAAAGCGACTTCATGTTTGAAGATCATTCCTATGTGCTGGTTCCCGCAGACAGTCCCTTTTACGGAAAAAAGGAAGCGGATCTGCGGGAGTTTGAAGGGCTTCCCTTCATCCGCAATAAAGACCTGCTGGGGAATCAGCCCTTTCATCTGGCCGGCCAGCGTCAGAAGGAATTTATTGCGAAGGAAAACATCCGGCTGAAAATCACCTATATGGACTACGCAGTTATCCCGGCGTTATGGACAGCCTCGCGTCACTATTTTTTCCTTACTCATGCTTCTTTTTCACTGAATCCTGTATGCAAAACACTGGATCAGAACCAGATCGTAAAGCTGACCAATCCCGAGCTCCAGTATGGCTACTGGCTGACTTACTTAAAGGATGCTCCGGCGCCTGCCAGAGAATTCATCTCCTGGTACCGGGATTCCCGTCAAGCCTTTGATTCCGCCCTTCCGGAAGCGTCCTGACCTGCAGGACGTTTCCCTGCTTCCTTCTTCGGCAGCAGGGTCAGCCCGGCCAGCCCGGACACCAGACAGGCCGCAGTCATAACGGTATATGTCAGGCTGTAGCTGCCGCCGCCGATTGCCAGC
This sequence comes from Candidatus Paralachnospira sangeri, assembly GCA_904397815.1. Lineage (GTDB taxonomy): Bacteria > Bacillota > Clostridia > Lachnospirales > Lachnospiraceae > Paralachnospira_A > Paralachnospira_A sangeri. The sequence continues at coordinate 27,705 of CAJFOT010000109.1, read as the reverse complement.
AGCGCAACCATCAGCATAGGCATAACCGCGCTCCCGACTCCGCCCAGGGTATTATAGATGCCGTAAATATCCGCATAATATTTTCTTCCGAAGAAAACCGACACCAGAATCGGCATCAGGGAATATATCAGTCCGAAGGTCATGCCCAGCAGAATGACGCCTGCCACATAAAAGACCATTCCGCTGCCGACCGTCATCAGGAAGCATCCGCCTGCCATCAGAAAGAGGGTCAGGCAAAAGAGAGCCTGTTTGGACAGCGGCAGCCGGTCCGCGCCGCCGGCAGTCACCCTGCCTGCCAGGCTGCTGACATTATATATGGTCAGCAGCAGGACGCCTGCCCCGCTCCCCAGCGCCTTCTGCTGGGCGAAAAGGACGATATAGGAAACCACCAGCACATATACTGCCCGCACCACCAGCATCTCCGCGCCCAGAATATAGAACCTGCTTCCCTTCATGGCCTGCGCCACACTGACGCCTTCCTCTTCACCGGCCGTATCTGCCTCCTGTTTTCCGTCCAGAGGATGGAGGCTGACCCAGTGATGTCCATCCCGGATCTCTCCGATCTGCTCAGGTTTCTCGATGACAAAAACGATCATGAGGATCACGGCGATGATTTCCAGAACAGTCATCACATAAAAGCTTCCTCTGATTCCCGCTGCCGCCATCAGCGCTGATATTACGCCCGGCACCACAAATCCGCCGACAGAACCGGCTGTCAGTACCAGGGACATGGGCATGGACTTGTTTCTGTCAAACCAGTTGTTCACCAGATTCGCCGCCGATATAATAATCGTCATCGTCATGGCAAACCCCATTACTCCAAACAGCGCAACCACACCCGGCTGGGATACCCCTGCCACAGCAGCGATCAGGAACCCCGCGACTTCGAGGATGCCGCCCGCGATCATAACCCGTTTCATTCCAAATCTGTGGAACAGCGCGCCCGCAAACAGCGCGCCCGCCGCATTCGCCGCGTTAAAGGCTGTTGTCGCATAGCTGACCGTATTCTCACTCCAGCCGTATTCCAGAACCAGCTCCGGCAGCACCACGCCGCTGACACCGTAAGTTACTGTAGCCGCTGTAAAAAAATAGATTACCCACAGGGCGGCAACCAACTTCCACCCATAGAATACCTTGCCACTTTGCTGCTTCATTTTCCAACCATCTCCCAATTTTCCTTTTTTACAGTCAAACCGCCAGGGACCGATTCTGACTGTATCATTTAATTGGGGTTATCATAGCAGATTCCGGGACATAAGAAAAATATATTATCTTTATTACAGACATAAGAATCTGCCTATGGATGGTCCGGCCCATCATAACCCATCATAAGCAACTTTTATATATCTGATAAAAATAATAGATTGGAAGAAAGCAGCCGGAGGTTTTATGATAGCAAATATAAACAGTACATAAAAATGAGTACGGAAAGGATTCGGCCTATGAAGAAAAATGTTTACGATACTATGCCGAAAGCAAAGCATATTATTGTGGATACCGATGCCTGCAGCGGCTGTCTGACCTGTGAGCTGGCCTGCGCCGCCAGACATTTCGACGGCCTGTGCGACAGAGAGCTGTCCGCCATTACCATTGACGCCGATATGCTGGATTATCATTTTGACTATATGGTATGCAAACAGTGCAAAACAGCCTCCTGCGCGGCTGTCTGCCCCAGGGACGCCATCTTTTTTGACGAGCAGACAGGGGCCCGCTGTATCGACAAGGACAAATGCGTCCGCTGCGGCGCCTGCGCGAAGGCATGCCCCTTCTCCGACGGCAGGCTTCCGGCAATCAGGAAAGTAACCAAATATAACAGTAAATTTATCATCAAATGCGATCTCTGCCACGGCTTCGAGGACGGCCCTTACTGCGTCCAGGTCTGTCCGAAAGCAGCCATTCATCTGAAATGATCGCGTCAGGAGGGAGATACATATGGAGTTAAAATACGGATGGTGGGGGAAGGTGCTGTGGGTCGATCTGGAAGCACAGACCTTCGAGATCCAGGATATTTCTGATAAATGTCAGGAGCTGATCGGCTGCCGGGGCATCGCCATCGACTATGCCTGGCGGTATCTGAAACCGGGAACAGGGGCTTTCGATGACGGAAACCTTCTGATGTATTTCAACGGGCCGGTCTGCGGAACCCCGGTTCTGGGCGGGGGACGCTCCTACTTCTTCGGCGTGGGCGCCCAGTCCTATCCGGAGATGTACACCCGCTCCTCCATCGGAGGACGTGTGGGGGAAGCCCTGAAGAGAACCGGCTTCGACGGCGTGATTTTCAGCCGCAAATCAAAAGAGCCGGTGGTAGTGGAAATCACGGAAGAGGGCGCTGTATTCCACGACGGCGCCAAATACTGGGGCCATTACGCAGTGGATACTCAGCGGCTGCTGAAACAGCGCTTCGGGGAACATACGGAGGCCTGTGTCATCGGCCCTGCCGGCGAAAACCTGGTCCGGCTGGCAGGTATCTTCAACGACCGGGATAACTGCGCCGCCCAGGCTGGCTTCGGCGCTGTCATGGGCGATAAAAAGATGAAGGCTATCGTTTTCAACGGACATAAGGCAGTTCGGGTAGCGGATCTGCCCACGATCATCAAACTCCGGGATGACTGTATGCGGCTGAAAACCATACCGAAGGAAACGACGCCGGTTCCTCCTGCCGTAGGCAGCGGCACAACTAAAATCGGCAATTATGATTACGGCGACAGACAAATGCTTTACACAGATCGGCTGCTGGAAAATGCCGAAGCCTCAGAGATCACGCAGAAGGGCAACAGCTGTGTGGCATGCGGTGTTCCCTGCCATCTGTCTACCTTCTCATTCATCCGGGGCGGCAACGGCGCGTGGCATAAAACCCTGGATACCACCCACAGCTCCAAATGTGTAGCCCCTGTCCTGTTCGGCTGGCCGGCCAAATGTGAGATGGAGCTGAAATGGCTCCAGCATGACCTGAACCGTGACTACCGGTGGCCCATGAACTTCCAGTCCGGCTCTGAGATCATGTGGTACGTCAACAACATGGGACTGAACACCTGGGATCTCCAGGCGCTGCTGCTGTGGCTGAGTGAACTGGAATGCGCCGGCGAGGACATGGATAAACTGACCGGGCTTCACTGGGACGTGGATGACCCTGCCCTCCTGCCCCATCTGGTGGAAATGCTCTGCCTGCGGGAAGGCTTCGGCGATCTCCTGGCAGAAGGCTCCGCCCGGGCGGCTGAGATACTGGGCGACCACTATCTGGAGCATTCCGACCACGCCCAACATGGCATGGCAGCCCACTCCCTGGGCACCTGCTGCTGGTATAACCTGAAATACCCCTACTGGGTGGTTCCCGCCCTCCTCTCCGCCACCGACACCAGAGATCCCATGAGCGACTCCGGCCACAAGTACTGTGACTTCGGCGGACGGCGGATCCCCTTCCTGCGGCTGCCGGAGCTGGCGAAGGATTACTATTATGGCATGGATCACACCATTGACCCTGACCCGGCTTTATACGGGAAGATTCCCGATGAGGAATTCTGGGATCTGGGCTACACCAACAAGGAATACGCAGCCAAAAAGCAGCAGATCCGGGGCGTCATCATGGGCTGCGGCGTGTTCTGCGACACCCTCTATCCCCAGACCCTGGCTCCCGGTATGCCGGAAACCGGATACCACGGCGACTGGGAAATGGAATCCAAGCTGCTGACGGCAGTAACCGGCGTAACCTATACAGAAGAAATGCTGGAGGAAATCTCCCTGAAAATCTGGAATATGGAACGGTGCTACTCCCTGCTGGACATCGGGCGCTGCCGGGATTACGACATGTATATCACCCACTGCCACGATGCCAGAGGAGGCGACTGGACCATGGGATTCCACATCGACCCCTTCCGGTTCGGAAAGCTGCTGGACAGATACTATACCCTGGAGGGCTGGGACGAGGACGGGGTTCCCACAGAAGAGACTCTGCTGAAATACGGCCTGTCCGCAGTCAATGAAGCCATCCGGCCCTACCGGGAACAGCTGGCACAGCACAGAAAAACCGCGCCCCGCTATGAGGATGTGCCTGCCAACCTCGCCAGAAGAGGCTCTGAAGAGTTCATGAGAGGACGGAAATCCACCTCCACCTCCTCCATCGACTGCGGCAGATTCCTGGCCCAGGCAGAACAGAAATAAAATAAAAAAGGAAATAAAACCGACAGTACCCCAAGGGATATGGAGGTGAACAGCATATGGAACACTGTCCCTGTGAGGACGAGGAACTGACCCCCGTCTACTATGTGAAATGTACCAATTTCTGGTCAGAATTCAAGGATACCGGCTCTTTCCCCTACTGCGAAGTGCATGTCTGCGACTATAAAGAAGAAACAGACTGCCACTCCATGGAGGAAGCAGAAGCCCTGGCAAGGCAGAAAAATGAGTCCGGCTTCGTCTGCCCCAAATGCGGAAAAACCGGAAAACTGAAAGGCACCTGCAACTTTGAAATTTATCAGCCAGTCCCGGCGCATCCTGCAGGAGGCAAGGAACAAGGCCTATCCGGAAGAGATTCAGATCCGTCTGGGTGTTTCTCTGATGAATCCCGGCAATGAATTGCTTCATCTGTGGAAAAAAATTGCCCATAAATACCCCCATATTCATCTGAGTATGGTTCCTTTTAAAGATGACGCCGATGAAATCATCCAGATTTCCGAACATCTGGGAGAACAGATCGACATTGTCTTCTGCTGCTGTGTTTTTAATCTGTGGGCTGAGAAAAACCAGTCTCTTTATATGGCAGAACACGCGCTCTGCATCGCAGTGCCCAATGACCACCCCCTTTCAGGAAAATCCATCCTGGAGCTCCGGGATCTGTTTGGATATACCCTTTATATGAGCAACCCGGAAAAGGCGGCTAATTCCATCCCGGTGGCGGAATACCTGAAACCATATCCGCAGATCCGCATACAGTATGATGATTATACTGACTATACAACTCTCAGCAAACATTCCGTCAATAACCAGCTGACTGTCATTGAAGCCGGATGGGTCTCCATGCTGCCCATGGCGAAAGCCATCCCGGTAGAGTGGGATCTGACCGTACCTTACGGAGTTTTCTATTCACGGCATCCTTCTCAAATGGTACATTACTTTATACAAATTCTGAAAAAAGAAATGCAGAAATCCTGAAAAGAAAAAGGAAACCAGTCCCCGATACTGATTTCCTTTTTCTTTTCTGTTTCAGACGGAGCAGCTTACCGCCTCGGTATCTGCGCCTTTTCTCCTGTTCAGGTATGAGCCGCTAATTGATCGCCGTCCAAATCAATCCAGATGGTGTCGCCCTCTCCCACATCGCCTTCCAGAATCAGGCGGGCCGCCAGTGTCTCCACGTTTTTCTGCAGGAACCGTTTCAGCGGTCTCGCGCCGTAGATGGGGTCGTAGCCGTGGTCCACCACGTATTTCTTTGCCGCCTCTGTCAGCTGAATGGTCAGCTCCCTGTCTGCCAGCCGTTTGTTCACATCAGCCACCATCAGGTCGATGATGCCAGTGATATTATCCTTTGTCAGAGGTTTGAACATGATAATCTCATCCAGCCGGTTCAGGAATTCAGGACGGAAATGGGCACGCAGCTCACGGGTTACCATATCCTGGGCCTCCTGCTTGATGTTGCCCTGGTCGTCAATGCCTTCCAGCAGGTAATTAGAACCGATATTGGACGTCATAATCAGTATGGTGTTCTTAAAGTCCACCGTCCTGCCCTGGGAGTCGGTGATCCGTCCGTCATCCAACACCTGCAGCAGCACATTGAACACATCGGGATGGGCCTTCTCCACCTCATCGAAGAGGACAACCGAGTAAGGTTTTCTTCTCACTGCCTCTGTCAGCTGTCCGCCCTCATCGTATCCCACATATCCCGGAGGCGCCCCGATCAGACGGGATACCGAATGTTTCTCCATATATTCGCTCATATCGATCCGGACCATATTGGACTCGTCGTCGAACAGGCTCTCCGCCAGCGCCTTTGCCAGCTCGGTCTTGCCCACGCCGGTAGGCCCCAGGAAGAGGAAGGAACCGATCGGCTTGCTGGGATCTTTGATGCCCGCTTTGGAACGGATGATGGCTTCCGTTACTTTCTCCACCCCTTCATCCTGGCCGATCACCCGTTTATGCAGCTCATCATCCAGATGGAGGGTCTTGTTCCGCTCGCTCTCTGTCAGCTTCGCCACCGGGATGCCGGTCCATCTGGACACGATCCGGGAAATCTCATCCTCTGTCACACTCTCATGAACCAGAGACATATCCTGCTTCTTAATCTTATCTTCCTCTGCTTCCAGCTGTTTTTCCAGCTGAGGCAGTTTGCCGTACATCAGCTCTGCCGCTTTATTCAGGTCGTACTTCTGCTGAGCATCCTGAATCTGGCTGTTCACAGCGTCGATCTCCTCACGGAGTTTTACCACCTTATCCACAGCAGTCTTTTCATTATCCCACTGAGCCTTCATCCGGGCGAATTCATCCCGCTGTTCCGCCAGCTCCTTCTGCAGAGTTTCCAGCCGTTCTTTGCTGAGACGGTCGGTCTCCTTCTTCAGGGCGGCCTCCTCAATTTCCAGCTGCATGATCTTCCGGGACAGCTCATCCATCTCAGAAGGCATGGAATCCAGTTCCGTCTTTACCAGAGCGCAGGCCTCATCCACCAGGTCGATGGCCTTATCCGGCAGGAACCGGTCGGAGATATAACGGTTGGACAGCACCGCCGCGCTCACCAGCGCAGAGTCTGTAATCTTCACGCCGTGGTATACTTCATACCGGTCCTTAATGCCTCTCAGGATGGAAATGGTATCCTCCACTGTAGGCTCGTCTACCATAACAGGCTGGAACCGCCTTTCCAGAGCCGCGTCCTTCTCGATGTATTTCCGGTACTCGTCCAGGGTTGTGGCGCCGATGCAGTGCAGCTCGCCTCTGGCCAGCATAGGCTTCAGCATATTGCCGGCGTCCATGGAACCCTCCGTCTTGCCGGCGCCTACGATGGTGTGCAGCTCATCGATGAACAGGATAATCTGTCCCTCGCTCTTCTTCACCTCCTCCAGCACCGCTTTCAGACGTTCCTCAAATTCGCCCCGGTACTTGGCGCCTGCCACCAGCGCACCCATGTCCAGGGAGAAGAGGGTTTTATTTTTCAGGCCCTCCGGCACATCCCCTCTGACGATACGCTGTGCCAGCCCTTCCACTACGGCGGTTTTGCCCACGCCGGGCTCACCGATCAGCACAGGGTTATTCTTGGTTTTTCGGGACAGAATCCTGATGACGTTGCGGATCTCTGCGTCCCTGCCGATGACAGGATCCAGTTTCTGCTCCGCTGCCCGCTCCACCAGGTTGGTGCCGTATTTGTTCAGTGTATCGTAGGTCGCCTCCGGGTTATCACTGGTTACCCGCTGATTGCCCCGGACTGTGGCCAGCGCCTGAAGGAAACGCTCCTTTGTAATGCCGTACTCCTTAAACAGGCTCTTCATCGCGCTGTTGGGATATTTCAGCAGCGCCAGGAACAGATGCTCTACCGATACATACTCATCTCCCATAGCCTTCGCTTCGTCTTCCGCATTGATCAGCACCTTATTCAGGTCATTGCTGATATACAGCTGACTGCTGCCGGAAACCTTCGGTTTCGCCTGCAGCTTCGACGCTACGTTATCCACGAAATGTTCCTTCTGTATCTCCATTTTCTCAATCAGCTTGAGAATCAGACTGTCTTCCAGTTTTAAAAGACTGTATAATAAATGTTCCTGGTCAATTTCCTGATGTCCATACTCATAGGCCAGCTTCTCACAGTTCTGCACAGCCTGTATGGAATTCTGCGTGAATTTACTTAAATTCATAATATGACCTCCTTGACATGTGTCTTTATTTTTGTTCTACACGTAATATAACACTTATTGTTAGCACTGTCAAGAGTTGAGTGCTAATTTTTTTCTGTTTTCTGAGGTGCGGTGCCTTTTTTGCAGTACCTGAGGGAGATGCTGGAGACAAACGCGTAAAAGCATAAAAACCGGGACAGGAAACCCTCTTTCGTCTCCCGTCCCGGCATGTTGTCTGCGCCGCCTCCGTCTGGCTGTCTGTTTTTATTCAGCCAGCCCTTCCACAAAGCTGGCATCGATCATACCGCCGCAGTCAAAGTCATTGCTCTCCAGCACGCCCAGTTCATACATGAAATCTCTCACGGTATTCTGGGTATATCCCCAGTAGCTGTAGTCCTCTGCCTCTGTGAAAGCTTCGATCACCTCTTCTTCTGTGGGAATCAGCAGGCCTTCCATCTGATCTGCGAATTCTTCGGCGCTGACGCCCAGATGCTCGCCCATAGCGGCATTGGCCTCGTCAGTATTCTCCTGCCAGTAATCTACCGCGTCAAAAAAGCTCTTCACCACGCCGGTCACAGCCTCAGGATTTTCCTCACATAAGGTCTTGGATGCCGCCAGCACATCGGTGATCAGATCCGGCGCGTCTGCCGATGAAAAAAGGGCATTTCCGCCGGCCTCAATGGCCTGAGAGAAGTAAGGATCCCAGATACAGGCCGCATCGCACTGTCCGGCGATAAAGGCACTGCCCGCCTCCTGGATCGACATATCTACAATATTAATATCATCCTCGCTCATGCCATGCTCATCCAGCAGTGTCAGCAGGAACATGTGATCCACGCTGTACAGCTGGGTCGCCACTGTTTTTCCCGCCAGATCCTCGATGCTCTGAATGTCAGAGGTCGCCACCAGGCCTTCAGAGCCGTTGGATTTGTCTGTCATCAGAACAATGGAAAAGTCATCACTCTGGGAAAAAGGAGAGATGGTCTCAGAGGACGCAAAGGTACAGAAATCGATCTGGCCGCCGATAAAAGCGTTGGTGCTCTCTGTGGTGGATGAGAAATCCTGAATGGTTACATCCACGCCGTTTGCCTCGAAAAAGCCCTGATCCTGGGCCAGGTAGAAAAACATATTGGTGGGCCATGAAGTAGTGCCCAGCGTCACCTCTGTCAGCCCGTCTCCTCCCGCTGTGTCAGAGCTGCCGGAGCAGCCTGCCAGAGACGCGGCCATCGCCAGTGTCAGCAACATACACACAATCTTCTTTTTCATAATATTCCTCCTCTATCCTGCGCGCCTTAGTTCTGATCCATCAGGTACATCAGATCCTGCGCGATTGTCGCTGCCGCCAGGGCAGTGATCTCACTGTGGTCATATGCCGGAAGCACCTCTACCAGATCCGCCGCTACCACGTTGATCCCCCGCAGGGCGTAAAGCAGCTTCCTGACCTGAGCCGCTGAGGGGCCTCCCACCACCGGCGTGCCGGTGCCCGGCGCCGCAGACGGGTCCAGGGCATCAATGTCAAAGGTGAGATACACCGGCATATTGCCGATGATGCCCTTAATCTTCTCCGCCAGCTCCTCCATATCCATAAACACTGCTTCCTGGGCATAAATAATATGATAACCGCATTTGTTCATATCGGTGCGGATAAACACCTGCGCCGAATGGGAAGGATCGATGCATCCCTCTGCCTGAAGATCATAGGCAAAATTGGCATGAGATATATTCCCGTCTGTAGTGGGGGCACTGTCCTGATGGGAATCGAAATGAAGCAGAGCAAGCTTCCCGTATTGCTCGCTGGCTGCCCGGACCATCCCGTAAGGAATGGTGTGGTCCCCGCCCAGGGTCAGCAGCCTGCAGCCTGCCTGCAGGATTTTCCTGGCATGGGCATAAGTTTCATCCAGCATTACCTTTGTGGTATCTGCTCCTACATAATAGCCCACATCCCCATAGTCAATGATGGTTCTCTTCTCGCTGATCTTGTAATCCCAGGGATAGGAAAAGCAGCAGGCCAGCTGGCTCATATTCCGGATGGCTCTGGGCCCCAGCCTGGCGCCCGGCCTGTTGGTCACGCCGCTGTCAAAGGGAACGCCCATCACTGCCATATCCACACCCTCCAGTTCCCTGGTCACCGGGTACCGGTTGAAACTGGGAATCCCGGCATAATGCAAATGTTCCTGCACTTCATATTTCATAACAATTTCCTCCCTCGTCATCTGTCATATTCATCTGAGGAACGGCAGCTCATTATGGATCGCACATACAGGAAAAGGCGCCGGGAATCTCTTCTCAGCGCCTTTGCCATTCTTATATAACCGTTTTCTGTATGACCTGTCGTTTTATGGGTATTATTATGCCGTTTTCTCCCGGCCTTTTCAATGTCCCCGCTGCACAAAGAAATTCGTCTGGACAGCACCACTGTCAATGATGGAACTCCACATATTTCCTCTCCCAGTCCGGATCTCTGTAATCACTGTAGGGGGAAATCAGGCAGCCGTAGCAGAGGTCGTCTGCCATCTCCAGAATGATATCCTTCAGCTCCAGCTTTTCCTTCCATTTTTCCTCGATTGCCTGAAAACCCAGCCAGGAACCCAGGATATTGCCTGTAACAGCGCCGGTGGAATCGCTGTCTCCGCCGTGATTGACCGCCGCGATAATCCCCCGGGAGAAATCTCCGGAATACCGCAGGCTGCAGTAAACGGCAATCGCCAGCACCTCATCTCCGGTCCGGCCCTCTCCCAGCCGGCTGATATTCTCCTCATCCTCCCGGTCATTTTCCGACAGGCTGACTGCCCTGCCGATCAGTTCCTGAAACTGGGGCAGATATCTGTCGTCCCGAAACAGGCGGGCTGCCGTTTCCATCCCTTCCTCCACAGCATCCCGCAGAGAACTGCCCCGCCCGCAGCCGCCGTATACCGCCACGTTTACGATATGGGTCAGCACCGCGGCCGGCATATAGCCCAGTGAATGACCGTGGGTCACAGCGGCCACCTCCGCCCCCTCCAGATCCAGCCAGTCCCGGTTCCGCATCTGATAGTGGAGCCCCAGGGGAGCTACCCGCATGACGCCGCCGCAGCCCTTGCTCTGATTGATCGGCATCCTGACAGAGCCTGTCCGCCCGGAAGCCAGCGCCGCCATGCAGGTATTGCCCGGCGCCCTTCTGCTGCGCAGCTGCGGAATATCCAGCAGCCAGGAAACCCGGTCGTCCCCCGCCCTTCCCACTGTTCCCGCCTGGGTAAAATACCAGTCCTGATAAGCCAGGGCCACATTGACAGAGGGATTGACCGCAGCCGATATCCCGCTCATATTTCTTTTCGTGTCCCCATACAGAATCCCGTTGGCGGTAAACAAAGACATCTGAGTATCATCAGAAATCAGAGCCATCCCTGTCCCGGGGTCCAGCTGATAGTCCCGGATTCCCTTTTCGCCGTACCGGCTTTTGATTTCCTCACCGGACAGAAATTCCACCGGATAGCCCAGTGCGTCTCCCACGGCGCCGCCCAGCAGTCCGCCCCGTATTTTATCCATATTTCCTTCCTTTGACTTCTTTCTCCACGAAATCTCTCCCATAAATTCCTCCTCTGCTGTCTGTTGTCAGGAAAACCTTAATCCTAACTGCTTTTATTATACCTGAATATTTAATTTTGACAAGAATCTCGAAATGAAGAAGACATGCGCAAATCTTGACAGCTCTGCGCCTGCCCGGGTACAATAAAGTCAGTACAGCAAAACTCCCGGCAGACTGCTGATACTGCCGGGATATAAAAAGGAGGAGAGTAATCATGAGTCTTGAAACGACAGCTACCCGGGCCATCGACCAGAATGCCGGCATTCTCCGGGAACTGGCCGAAAAAATCTGGAACTGCCCCGAAACTGCTTTTAATGAGGTGAACGCCTGCCGGTGGACTGCCGAGGTTCTGCAAAACGCCGGCTTCGACGTGGAGGTGGGATATGTGGGGATGCCCACTGCCATCCGGGCCACATGGGGAAGCGGCCGGCCCAGAATCGGCTTCCTGGGAGAATATGACGCCCTCCCCGGTCTGAGCCAGAAGGTCAGCACCGAAAAGGAGCCTGTCACCCCCGGCGCCCCGGGACAGGGCTGCGGCCATAACCTGCTGGGCGTGGCCTGTGTGGGCGCCGCCCTGGGGATGAAGGCAGAGCTGGAGGCCGCAGGCCGGGAGGGCACTGTGGTATTTTACGGCTGTCCTGCGGAGGAAGTGCTGACCGGAAAGGCATTTATGGCCCGGGAGGGAGCGTTTGCCGATCTGGACGCCGCCTTTTCCTGGCATGGCTCCTCAAAAAATATGGTAACCACCGGCACCATGACCGGACTGAACAGCGCGGTGTTCCATTTTCACGGCATTACCGCCCACGCCGGCGGTGATCCCCAGAACGGCCGTTCCGCCCTGGATGCTGTAGAACTGACCAATGTGGGAGCCAATTATCTCCGGGAGCATGTAACCGATGATGTGCGCATTCACTATGTCATCAAAGAAGGGGGAACCGCGCCCAACATCGTCCCTGACTATGCCAGCGTCTGGTACTATGTCCGGGCGCTGAGCCGGGAGGCAGTGGAGGATACTTACCGCCGTCTGGTGAAGGTGGCGGAGGGCGCCGCCCATATGACGGAGACAGAACTGGAGGTGGAATTCCTGGGCGGATGCTACAACACCCTGAACCCGGTTATGCTGACCAACCTGACCCACGATGTGATGGAAGAGATTCCCCTGCCCCAGTGGACAGACGAGGAGAAAGCCTTCGCCGGGGCCTTAAATGAAAAAAGCCCCCAGTATGAGGCTGTCCGGGCATCCGGCGATCTGGACCGCGGCCCTCTGTGCGACACTGTCATTCCGGTATGCAATGGAAATGGATTCGGCTCCACTGATGTGGGGGATGTCCAGCATATCGTCCCCTGTGTCCAGGTCATGACCGCCACCTATAACCTGGCGGCGCCGGGCCACAGCTGGCAGATCACAGCCTGCGCCGGCATGAGCATCGGCATGAAGGGGATGCTGTACGGTGCCAAAGTGATGGCCGTCACCGCCATGAAGCTGGTCAATGAACCGGAATTGCTGGAGGAGGCAAAGGAGGAATTCAAAAAACAGATGAAGGGAAAAACCTACCGGTGCCCGATCCCGAAGGAAATCCCCATCCCCCAGCCTGCCAGATAACCATTTCCCCCAGCCTGCGTCAACAGCGTACAACAGCCAGTCCGCCCGCTTTTCAGCCGGCGAACTGGCTGTTGTACAGCTGAGCATAAAATCCGTTCTGTGCCAGCAGCTGGCTGTGGCTGCCCTGCTCGACGATATTCCCCTCCCGCATCACCAGTATCACATCTGCCTCCTGAATGGTGGACAGGCGGTGGGCGACAATAAAACTGGTGCGCCCCTCCATCAGCCTGGCGAAGGCATTCTGCACCTGGATCTCTGTCCTGGTGTCAATGGAAGAGGTAGCCTCATCCAGAATCAGCATGGGCGGCCGGCAGAGCATCACCCTGGTGATGCACAGCAGCTGCTTCTGCCCCTGGGAGAGGCTGCCGCCGTCCTCGGTAATGACTGTATCATAGCCCTCAGACAGACGGCGGATAAAGCTGTGGGCTTTCGTCGCCTTCGCCGCGGCGATGATTTCCTCATCAGAAGCATCCGGATTCCCCATGCGGATATTGTCCCGGATGGTGCCGGTCCGCAGCCAGGTTTCCTGGAGCACCATCCCATAGGAAGCCCGCAGGCTGCCTCTGGTAATCTCCCGGGCGTCAGTGCCGCTGACCAGGATCTGCCCCTGATCCGGATCATAAAACCGCATCAGCAGGTTAATCACTGTAGATTTTCCGCAGCCGGTAGGCCCCACGATGGCCACCCGCTGTCCCGGCTTTACCTTCAGATTAAAATCCCGGATCAGTTTCTGCTCCGGCGTATAGGAGAACCAGACATGGGACAGCTCCACCCGCCCGTCAGCATCGGTCAGCACCCTGGCGTCAGAACTGTCGGGAACCTGGGGTTCTTCCTCGATCAGCTGGAAGATACGGGCAGCGCAGGCCAGGGCATTCTGCAGCTCCGTCACCACGCCGGAGATCTCATTAAAAGGCTTCGTGTACTGATTGGCATAGCTTAAAAAGCTGGTCAGCTGGCCCACGCTGATCCCGCCGCTCAGCGCCGACACAGCGCCGGTCAGCGCCACTCCGGTATACACCAGGCTGTTGACAAACCGGGTGGCCGGATTGGTGATGGAGGAAAAGAAGATCGCCTGGAGAGAATAGCGGCGCAGCTTCTCATTGATCTCATCAAACTGTTCCATGGTTTCCTGCTCATGGCTGTAGGCCTGCACCACCTTCTGATTGCCGATCATCTCATCGATCAGCGCCGTCTGCTCGCCCCGGGCCTGGGACTGGAGGCGGAACATCTGATAGGTTCTTTTCGCGATAAAGCTGGCCACCAGAAAGGATACCGGCGTAATCAGCACCACCACCAGGGTAATCTGCCTGTTCACCGACAGCATAAACAGCAGGGTGCCCAGGATGGTCATCACCCCGGTAAACAGCTGGGTAAAGCCCATCAGCAGGCCGTCAGCGAACTGATCCACATCCGCGATCACCCGGCTGACGATATCCCCGTAGGGATGGCTGTCCATATATTTCAGAGGCAGTGTCTGGATATGAGCGAAGGCCTCCTCCCGGATATCCCGGATCACACCGTAGGTAATTTTATTATTGCAGATATTCATCAGCCACTGGGCCGCTGCCGTCAGGGTAATCACCACCGTCATCCGCTCCAGGACACGGACAATCCCCTCCAGATCCACCTGGCCCGGCCCCACAGCCAGATCTACCGCCTGGCCGGTTAATACCGGCACATACAGGGTCAGAGCCACCGTAACCACCGCAAACACCAGGGAGGCTGCCACATACAGCCAGTACCTTCTGATATAGCGGAGAACCTTTCTGATCGTTTCTTTCTGGCCTGATCTGTCACGCATCTGTCTTTCCCCCTTTATCTTTCTGATACTGGGTTTCATAAATTTCCCTGTATACCTGGCAGCTCTCCAGCAGCTCCTCATGGGTGCCGATGCCCGCCGCATGACCGTCCTCCATGACAATAATCTGATCCGCATGGCGGATAGAGGAAGCCCGCTGGGAGACAATCAGCACTGTCTGGTCACTGCCCATCTCCCGGATCGCCATGCGCAGCCGGGCATCTGTGGCAAAATCCAGGGCAGAGGAACTGTCGTCCAGGATCAGGATCTCAGGATTCCGCACCAGCGCCCTGGCGATGGACAGCCGCTGGCGCTGGCCGCCGGACAGATTCTGGCCGCCCTGGGAGATCACGAAATCCAGGCCGCCCTCCTTCTCCGAGACAAACTCCATGGCCTGGGATACCTCCAGCGCCCGTCTCAGGTCTGCCTCACTGGCATCCGGATTGCCCCAGAGGAGATTCTCCCGGATGGTTCCCTTAAACAGCACCGCCTTCTGCATAACAATGCCGATTTTATGGCGCAGCTCCTCCAGACTGTAATCCTTCACATCCATCCCGTCCACCAGCACACGCCCTCTGGTGGCGTCATAAAACCGGGGAATCAGATGAACCAGGCTGCTTTTTCCGGAACCGGTTCCGCCGATGATGCCCACTGTCTGCCCCTTCCGGATGGAAAAATTCAGGTCTGTCAGCGCCTCCGCTCCGCCGCCGCTGTAGGTCAGCCCCACATGGTCAAAGACGATCTGCGCCGCCGGCTGTGATGCCGCTCCCTGCGCCATCGCCTCTGACGCCTCTTCCTGTATCACTGGTTCTGACGCCGCTCCCTGTCTTTTCTCCGGATATGCCGCAGACTGCCGCTTCGCCGGCATACTGGACTGAATCCGGAACACCGCCTCGATCCGCTTTCCGCAGGCCGCGGCCTTCGTCAGGGTGATAATCAGGTTCGCCAGCTTAATCAGCTCCACCAGGATCTGCGACATATAGTTGACCAGCGCCACCAGCTCTCCCTGGGTGATCACGCCCCGGCTCACCTGCCCGGCCCCCTGCCACAGCAGCAGAACCAGCGCCCCGTTGATGATGATATAGGTCAGCGGATTCATCAGCGCGGAAATCTTTCCGGCGAAAATCTGCACCCGGGTCAGTTCCCGGTTCCGCACTTCAAAATCCGCCAGCTCCTCCTCTTCCTTATGAAACGCCCGGATCACCCGAACGCCGGTCAGATTCTCCCTGGTCAGAGATAACACACCGTCCAGCTTTCCCTGCACCTTTCGGTACATGGGAATGTTAATCAGCATCACGCCGAATATCACCACAGACAGCAGGGGCACTGCCCCTGCAAAACTCAGCGCCGCCCGGACATTTACCGTAAAAGCCATCACCACAGCCCCTGCCACCACAAAGGGCGAGCGGAGGAAGAGGCGGAGAAACATATTCACCCCTGACTGAACCTGATTCACATCACTGGTCATCCGGGTTATCAGCGTGGATGTCCCGATGGTATCCAGCTCGGTAAAGGACAGGCTCTGGATATGAGCGAACAGAGCATGCTTCAGCTCCGCCGCAAATCCCACCGCCGCCTTCGCCGCAAAATATTGGGCGGTAATCGAGCAGACCAGGCCGATCACCCCCAGCAGGATCATCACCAGGCCCATGTGCAGGACATAATCCAGCCGGTTCCCGGCGATGCCCACATCAATAATCGCCGCCACCACCAGCGGAACGAAAAGCTCAAAGGACGCCTCCAGCATTTTAAACAAAGGTGCCAGGACCGACTCTTTTTTGTAATGCCGCAAATATTTCAGCAGACTTTTCACAATATTTACTCCGATCTGTTTATTCTTCCGTTATTTCTTCCGCATCCATATCTGCCCACTTCCTGCTGGACACCTGCTTTTTTGCAATCTGCTTATTGACAAACTCCCGCAGAAGGGCATAGCAGACGGAACAGGTGGGAATAAACAGCAGCATCCCGACGATTCCCATCAGGCTGCCGCCGATGCTGACCGCCGCCAGCACCCAGATGGAAGGCAGTCCCACTGTCCCGCCCACTACATGGGGATAGATCAGATTTCCTTCGATCTGCTGCAGAATCAGAAATACCACCACAAAGACCAGCGCCTGCACCGGATTCACCATAACAATCAGGAAGGCTCCCACTGCACAGCCGATAAAAGCGCCGAAAATCGGAATCAGCGCGGTAATGGCAATCAGCACGCCCACCAGAAGCGCATAGGGCATCTGCAAAACAGTCATAACGATAAAGAACATTGTTCCCAGAATCACCGCTTCTGTACACTGCCCTGCCAGGAAATTTGAAAACATCTCCCCTGCCATCCGTCCGATATAAACCGCCCGGTCCACACGTTTCTCCGGCAGCAGCGCATACAGGAATTTCTTCAGCTGTCGTATCAGCGTCTCCTTTTGAAACAGCAGATAAACAGAAAAAGTAAAACTGATAAAAAAAGTGGTAAAACCATTGATAATACCGCCAACCAGATTTACCGTAGAATAAAACACGCCGGTTGCACCTACGTGAAGAAGGTTCATCATATCCTGAGCCAGATTCTGCCAGTTCAGCTCCAGCTGATTCAGCATTTCTTCCAGCTGCAGCCATTCCACATCCAGAGAATTCAGATAATCGGCCAGATTATTAAAGGCGATGGGAATCTGCCGCATCAGCAGGCTGATGGTATTCACCAATTCCGGGATAATCACGAAAAACGCCAGAAACAATACGCCGATCACGGCCACCAGCGTCAGCAGGTAAGACACGGGCCGTTTCATTTTTTCCCGGATCTTCCATTTGCTGACCAAGGCCGACTCAATCTTCCTCATCGGTACATTGATGATAAAAGCAATCGCAAAGCCCAGAAAGAATGGAAAGAGAATGCTGAGCAGAAATTTCACTCCCTCCCACACCAGCTCCAAACGCTGAAGAGCGGCATAAAAAAGCATGGCGCCAAATACCAGTATCAACAGATTTTTCAATGTTAATTTATTCCAGTCCATTCCGTTCCTCCTGTCTGTCAGCCGTTCCGCCGACAGGTTGATCCGCCATATCGGATAAATCACTGACCATATTTTGGGGATGTCCGGACAAATAAGCAGCCATATTGTCAGTGGCAATATCAATCATCCGCTGACGCGCTTCCTTCGTCCCCCAGGCGATATGAGGCGTCACGATCATATTCGGCGCCTGATACAGAGGGCTGTCCGGCCCCATAGGCTCCTTCACCGCCACGTCACTGGCAGCGCCGCCCACCTGCCCAGACTCCAGGCCCTCCCGCAGCGCCTGCTCGTCCACCAGGCCGCCCCGGGAGGTATTCACAATCAGAACACCTCGTTTCATCATGGCAATGGTCTCTCTGTTAATCATCTCTTTCGTCCCGTCAAAAAGAGGGCAGTGCAGGGAGATCACGTCCGCCTGCCGGAACAGCTCCTCCCGGGAAACCCGGCGGAATCCGTCCCTCTCTGCCTCCTCATTCCGATGGGGCGAATCATACAGAATCTCCATCCCCAGCGCCCGGGCAATCCGGGCTGTGCGCAGGCCGATTCGTCCCATGCCCACGATCCCCATGGTTTTTCCCGCCAGCTGAATCAACGGCGAACCCCAGTGGCACTGGTCAGCCCGCTTCAGCCACTCACCTTCCATCACCCTGCGGGAATAGTCTCCGACCCTGCCGCACAGCTCCAGCAGCAGCCCGATGGCAAACTGACTCACCGCCTCTGTGCCGTAGCCCGGCACATTGGTCACGGTAATCCCCCGCTCAGCCGCCGCCCGGACATCTACGATATTATAGCCGGTGGCCAGCACGCCGATATACTCCAGGCAGGGACACTGATCCATCAGTCCGCCGTCTATGGAAACCTGATTGGTATAGACCGCCTGGGCATCCCCGATCCTCTCTAAGATTTTTCCCGCCGGCGTCTGCCCGTATACAGCCAGCTCCCCCAGCTTCTCCATCCTCTCCCAGGACAGGTCGCCGGTATTAATCCTGCTGTCATCCAGCACCACAATCTTCATCACATCCACCTCAACAATCGCTGAAACTTTCATGTAAATATCTCATCTTATTCTAATATGAGAGGCGGGGAAAATCAACCACAACCCCAGCCGATTCCTCAAAGCCAATTTTTCAAAGCTCTTTTATAAAAAGACTATTTTTTTAACAGATCCGCAAGATAAAATTCATCTTTTTGATGTTTCCCTTTCAATTGCTTATATCGCTTAATAGAATCTACCAACAAATCAATTCGTTCTCCATAATATTCTCGATAAAAGGCTGTACATTTCAAGCTCATTCGGACCTTCACACATAATCAGATACTTCATCTCATCAGCTCCTTTTTCAATGCCATGAGATCTTCATAGTTCACCGAAGTATCAAAAGCATTGTTATAAAACTGACGGCTTTTTAAAAGCTCCGGTCTGATATTGTAACTTTCATACATATTTTCCAGACGTATCTTGTTATCTGATTTTGCAATCCAGATGTTGTCCTGACGATTAAACAGATCTAAAACTTCGCAATAATGTGTGGTAAAAATAAGTGTTGCAGCGTTCTTATTAACAGTCTTATCCTTAAATAAGCTTATCATATTTTCAACCAGCGTTTTATGGAAATGATTTTCTACTTCATCTATCAGAAGATCAAAACCATTTTCCAGGGCTGCAACTACAAAAATATAAAGAAGAATACCTTTGGTGGTGCCGCTGGAAAGCATATAAACCAGCTCAGAATTAGTATTATAACGCAAAAAGAAATTAAAACAATATTTTTGTTTTAATTTCTTTAAAAAATCATTTTCTTTTGATTCAGGTGCCTTTGACCAGATTTTTCAGTATTTTTTCTTAAACCATGTAAAAGCCAAAACATATTGCTGCCTGAACTGCCGAGGATGTCTCTTATCTCAAAAATATGTGCCGTAAATAAAGGTTCCTGTCCTATTCTCAAAGCAGTCCCGTTACCGGCCCTGAATCTTCTGGCTGCCGGTGCTCCACACATGCTGCTCTTTCGCGGCAGCCGGCGTGTTCTGCGCCATCACGCCCACCAGCCTGTGGGGCACATATGCCTCCTCCAGATAGGTGATTTCCTCCGGCGTCAGGGTCAGCTCCGCTGATTTGGCCGCGCCCTCGATATGATGCAGCTTCGTTGCGCCCACCACCGGCGCCGTTACCTTGGTCAGCAGCCAAGCCAGGGAAATCTCTGTCATGGACACGCCTCTCTTTTCCGCCAGCTCCGCTACCCGGCCGATGATAACCCCGTCCTGTTCCGCAGTGGCGTCATACTTAAATCTGGCGTAGCTGTCCTCCTCCAGCCGTTTGGAGGTTTCGCCGGGATGTTTGGAAAGCCTTCCGCCTGCCAGGGCGCTGTAGGGCGTCATCGCAATGTTGTCCTCAGCGCACAGTCTGGCCATCTCCCGCTCTTCCTCCCGGAAGATCAGGTTATAATGGCCCTGAATAGAGACAAATTTCGCAAATCCCTCCTTCTCAGCCAGGGCATTGGCCTTCGCCAGCTGATAGGCGAAGCAGTTGGAAATTCCGATATACCGTACCTTTCCGGCCTTCACCACCCGGTTTAATCCATCCATAATGTCATAGAGGGGCGTCTCATAATCCCACATATGATAAATATACAGGTCCACATAATCCATGCCCAGATTGCTCAGGCTGGTATTAATCATCTGCTCGATATGCTGCTGCCCACTGATGCCGGCGGCGATTTCCTCCTGAGAACGGGGCAGAAACTTTGTGGCGATCACCACATCTTCCCGCTTGCCAAAATCCCGGACAGCTCTGCCCACATACTGCTCGCTGGTACCGCTCTGGTATCCGATCGCCGTATCAAAAAAGTTCACTCCCAGTTCCAGCCCGCGGCGGATAATCTCACGGGAATGCTCCTCATCCAGCGTCCAGCTGTGCTGGCCGTTTTTCGCGTCTCCAAAACCCATGCATCCCATACAGATACGGGAAACTGTCAGGTCAGAATTTCCTAATTTCGTGTACTGCATAAATTTTTCCTCCTAAAATTCAAAACTCGGCCGGGAGTATTTCCTGTCCGGTCAAATCATTTCCATCTGTCATCTTTCGCCAATGGAGATCAGCAGACTGTCTGCCACACCGGTTCTGATCAGCCATTGACGGAGGATCCCCATCAGTTCTTCACCGCCATGTTCCACAATCCCCAGAGGTTCCCGCACGTCTGCCTTCGGGCACAATTCCGCGATATCCTTCCTGATATCTCCCACCACGCCTCCGCAGTATGAATAGAAGGGAAGGATAATCTTCCCGGACAGATCGTTTCTGTACAGCCAGGAAGCCATCGGCGGCGCAATGGTTCCGCACCAGTCGGGGCTCCCCGCAAAGATCACCTGATAAGGCCGCGGGGAACCGGCGCCCGGGAGCAGCCGGGGATAATACCCCGATCCGATTTCCCGTTTCACCTGTCCCAGCAGCTCTGAAAACGCCATCGGATAGGGCTGCCAGGGGTGAATTTCCCGCCAGTCGCCGGAAGTAATTGCCTGAAGCTGCCGTCCGATCTGATGGGTATTGCCCGAATAAGAGTAGGAGACAATCAATGGACGTTTCATTTTCTATCCCTTCTTCAGTCTGTTCCCCAGACGGTACGCCTGCTGCGGATATTCCGAATGCTGGGTCATGGACGGGGTTCCGCAGCCATATCCCAGCACCATGCCCATGTCCGTGAGATTCAGGTACCGCACCAGCGTCTTATAATGAGCCTCCAGGGCTTCAAAGGTCCAGTCGTCACTGTTCCAGGCCACAGTCAGCAGAGCAGATTTCATATGTCTGCGCTGAATGGAACTGTTAAAGGCACAGAAACGGTCAACCATGATTTTCAGCTGAGCGGACATGCCGTAATAATACAGCGGGGTGGCAAACACCATCATGTCAGCATCCAGAATCTTCTTTCGGATCCCCTCCACATCATCCTTCTGCACACAGGGGCCCTCATATCCGCAGTGGATACATCCGGTACATGGATGTATATTGGCATGGGCCACATCAATCATCTCCACGGTATGCCCCGCTTCTTCCGCCCCCTGGCGGAAACAATCCGCCAGCAGGTGGGTGGATCCCTTCTTGTTGGGACTGCCTTCCAGTACAATAATTTTCATTGCCGCGCCTCCTTCATTTCATTTTAAATATTCTCTGTTCACCGCTCCAATTCCGCCTGTTCCGCAGCTTCAATCTATTCCGCAGCTTCAATCGTGATGGTTCCGGACATTTCACTGATATGCTCCCCGCCTGAAACCACCTGTCCCAGTTCAAACAGAGACGGATTCTCACTGTAATCGCCGTAGAAGAACACCACATCGCCCCACGGCTCATAGTAAGCCAGCGTCCCCGCCCCTGCGGCAGCCAGGGGAGCGCCGCTGGTATCCAGCGCCTGGTCGGGATAAAAGATTTTCTCATTGGTGCTGTAATCTTCCACTTCCACCGTAATCGGCAGCTGTTCATAAAGGGAAGCGGCAGCTGTCCCGTCATTCAATTCATAAATAACCGTATACCCGCCAAACTGTACAGAAATCTGACGCTGCTCCATATCTGACACCTCCATATCTGGTTCCTCTGATTCCACACTCTCATCACCGGCACTGTCGGCGCTGAAGCCCAGTTCACTGACCCAGCCCCGGATCTCTTCCTCAGAAGAGGCCGTGTCTTCCTCAAAACAGTCAAAAATATTATCAGAAATATCTGCTCCGGAAGCGGCTTCGGTGATCCGCCCCACACTGTTGGCCAGGCCGCCGGTTCCGTGAGAACAGAACAGGTACACCTGTTTCCCGGAAAGATCATTTTCTTCCAGGAAGGTCAGCAGCGCCATGGGCACGCCGTACCACCAGTTGGGGTATCCCAGAAATACTATATCATACTGCTCCAGCCCGGCCACATTTTCCGCCAGCGCCGGGCGGGCATCCTCGCCCCGCTCCTGGTTGGCCCGGGACAGGCAGTCATCCCAGTCGCTGGGATAGGGATCTGTCACACGGATGGAAAACAGATCGCCTCCCGTCTTCTCCTGCACCCATCCGGCCAGCTGCTGTACATTTCCCGGAGGAATGACGCTGGGAGAGGCGACCGCGTCCACATCCTCCGCCAGCACCGCATTGTCCGCCCAGGAAAAATAAGCCACCAGAATATTGCTGCCTGTACCCTCTTCCGTTCCGAAAGTTTCTTCGGATGTCTCCTCCTGAGAAACCACTGATATCTCGGATGAGGACGGCTCCGTCTCCTCCGGAACGGCCTCCATCGTCTCCGGAGCCTCCGTCACAGACTGCGCCTCCGAAGAGTCAGCTACAGAAGACTCCTGATTCTCCGATGTCCCGCACCCGGCGAAAAGGGCCGCCATCACAATCACCAAAAAGAATGCCAAACACTTTTTCAATAATACGTCCTCCCTTTTATCAAATAACAGCCCGCTCAATCATTTCTACTTTTCTTTTCCAAATGACATGCATTTACCGATCACATCACCGGTCCGCAGATACTCATAAGTAGGCATCTCAAACAGCACCGGCTTTAAGGTATGATAGTCAATCTTGCCTGCCTCATTCAGCACGTTTTCTTCGGCATAGGTTGCGTCAATGGTGCAGATAAAACTCTCAAATCCTTTCGTCTCATAAATATCCTCTACACTGCATACCATGGTTACCGGCGCCTGTGCGATCATTGGTACACCTGCGTCATCCGTCACATAATCAAACAAAGCGGATTTGTCCTCTTTGTTTCCGCTTACGCAGCCGGAGCGGTCGGCTTTGGCAAGCATTGCCTCGTCTACAATATTAATAGAAAGTTTTTTGGTTGCTTTGATTCCCTTATTCGTATAGTGGGCAGATGACAGGCTGACCATCACATGGTCGTGGCCGATAATGCCCAGATGCCCTACAAGGAGCCAGTTGGGCTTTCCATCGACCATGGCCCCTACAACAACGAGAGGGGTGGGATACAGTGCCAGCGCGTTTCCAATATTCTTTTTCATGTTGCATAACCTCCTATAAAATTTTACATTTCTTTTTCCCAGTAACGGATGACATTCAGCGGTGTCTCGCCGGCCAGCCGTTTCATGATTTCAATCTCATCAGCAGTCAGCTCCAGGGCGGCAGCTTTTGCCGCGTCCTCTACCTGATACACCTTAGTCACTCCGATAATCGGCAGGGTGCCTTTGGCGATGGCCCAGGCCACCGGCAGCTGCGCGATGGCAACCCCGTGTTTGTCAGCGATTTCCTTCAAACCAGCATTCAGTTTCTCCAGCTGGGGAAGCATGGGATTATACACCGCGCCGCGGTCAGAGTCAGCCGGGAAAGGATGCCTGGTATCATACCTGCCAGTCAGCGCGCCCTGTTCCAGCACCATGTAAGAGAAGAATGTGATTCTTTCTGGTTTTATGATATTCTTTATTATAACGTAACGTTTTTTTAATGTCGAATACCTGTCTTTTATCTTTATTCATGCGTTTTTTCTATGAATAAAATCCCGGAACCGGGAACCGAACCGGAACCGGAACCTCCAGCCGGAGGGCTGAGCTGTCGTATCGAACATTTTATATCGAACGATAATATATTGATATTTTCGTTCGATTTATATATAATAACAATATATAAAGTACACCACACACAAAGGAGAGATTTGTATGATTATTACCGCAACGGAATTTAAAACTAATCTCGGAAAATATCTGGAAATGGCAGCGACCCAGGATATTTTTATTACCAAAAACGGAAAAAGCATTGCCCGTCTCACAAGCCCCGCTGTCGATAAGCTGGCGCTTCTGGACAGCCTCGCAGGGATTGTTCCGGAAGATCAGGCGATGGATGAAAATACCATACGGGAGGAGCGGCTGTCCAGACAATGAGAATACTGATTGATACCAATGTCATTCTGGATATTCTCCAGAAACGGGAACCATTCTTTGCGGATTCCTACCAGGCTCTCCGCAAGGCCATTGAGGCCGATGCGGAATGTCTGATCTCCGCATCCGCCGCCACGGATATTTTCTATATGCTCCGCAAGGCGTTCCGATCCGCGCAAAAGGCAAAGGAGCGGATCGAACAGCTTTCCCGGATCGTCACCTTTGCAGACGTACAGGGCGCAGATATTCATACCGCTCTCATACGCTCCATGCCGGATTTTGAAGACGCGGTTGTGGATGCCGTGGCAGAACGGAACGGCGCAGGCTATATCCTTACAAGGAATATCCGGGACTTTGCCGGTTCCTCCGTTCCAGCGATCACACCGGCTGAATTTTTAAATTTCAGTTTATAATTCATAGCCGCTGCCCCCCTTCCGGACAGAAAGAAAGCCCCCGCAGTTTGTTTTGCGAGGGCTTCTGTATTATTCCATATTTGCCCGCATCATATTAATCTCCTGGATAAACAGAGACGTAGCCGGTGAAAAGAGATGATTTTTCTTCCACACCAGTACGCTGCGGGTGGTATGTTCCGGCCTGATGGGGATGAACCGGAGGCGCGGGCTGCTGTGGATGGCCAGGGCGCCGTCCAGACAGAAGGCGCACCCCAGACCTTCCTCCACCAGCAGCACAGCATTGGACAGAAGGGTATAGCTGAGGGGAATGCTGAGATCCTTCTCCTCGCATTTCAGCCAGTTTAAAATTTCCGCCCGCACCCGTTCCCGCAGCGGAAGAATCAGAGGATATTTCACAACCTCCTCAGGCGCGATAAAATCCTGACCGACCAGAGGATGGTCGTCCCGCATGAGAACGCCCCAGGTTTCCTTCTGAGACAGGCGGACATAGTCATACTTTACTGTGTCCACAGGCTCCAGCAGCAGCCCCACATCGATCAGGCCCTTGTCCATACGGTCTTTGATGTCGTCCGCCATCTCATTGTACATATGGAACTGTACCAGCGGATATTTTTCTGAAAACCGTTTCATCAGCCTGGCCAGCAGGCGGCTGCCCACCGCCTCTGTGGCGCCGATCACCACCGTCCCGCTGATCTCCGCGTTCCGTTCCGCAAATGCCTGCTCCAGCCGGTCCGCCAGCTCGACGATCTCCTCCGCCCGCTGCCGGAAAAAGAGGCCCTCGTCTGTCAGCGTCAGCCCGTTTTTCCCCCGGAGCATCAGTGTCGTCCCCAGTTCCCTCTCTAAATCCATCATCTGGCGGCTCAGCGTCGGCTGGGTGATATGCAGGATATCCGCCGCCCTGGTTATATTTTCTTCCTGTGCAGCCGCCAGAAAATAGCGGAGTGTGCGCAGTTCCATATGATCATCATCCCCTGTTTTTTTCTTCATCATATCACATCTGCGCCCTTTGAACAATCAGACAGGAGCAAAACCGATCCGTATGAGACCGTATGGTTTTGCTCCTGTTCCCGGCATATTCCCCTCTATGCTGTCCGTGTCATATCTTATACAGTTACATCACAGCAGGAAAAGTTATTGTCAATATAGTTTGCGAAGATTCTGGCCTGAAATACCCGCTCATTACAGATGCCGTAAGGCGTCCCTCCCGACACATCCAGATCCTCCGGCAGCACGAATCGGATGCACCGGACTGTCACATCCTGGCAGGTGGACTGAGTATGGGCAGGAATGGTCAGGGTTTTCATGCCGCGGGGATATTCCATTCCGTATGCCCCTGTCTCCGACAGGACCACAGCCAGCGCCACCCGTTTGTGGGGACAGATATTTTTCAGTGTGACGCTCAGTTGGAGAATCCGCCCCAGGGAGCTCAGTTCCAGGTCTCCCGCATCCCACTCAATCACATCCTGGCAGCCGCCGATGGTGATCTCCACCGGCTCCGGGCAGGGTTCCGGTGTGACGACTGTCCCGCAGTCCACTGTCACAGCAGGGGAAGGAAAGGTCACGATATTTCCGTCATTGTCGCTGTAGGTGATGCTGTCATTTACCTCGATCGTCCCAGAGCACTGTCCGTTATGCTGAACAGTAAATTCCAGCACTGCCCCCTCGCTGGCGGTTACCCCCAGCTCATCGATCCGCCACTGGAGAGACTGAGGCCCCGTCAGCGCGGCAGTTCCCTTTGCGGGAGCCGACACCGCTGTGATCTGGAAACAGTCATTCACCTGCTCGTTGATCAGGATATTCGTCGCGCCCGGCTTCACGATATTCTGGGCCAGATCCTCGAACAGCTTTTCCAGTTCCGCGTCATCGGGCGTAATGGACACATATGAGGCCGGCGGCGCAGAAGCCCATGCGTTCAGCGCAGTCTCATCGATCCCGCCGGTGCCGGACAGGCCGATACAGTAAATAATAATTCCCTGAGCCTTAGCTGCCGCCGCAATAGGCAGAGGATCGGGCCCTGTGGTGGTCACGCCGTCTGTAAACAGAACGATTACTTTTTCATTGGAGGAAGCAGGATCAAACATCGCCGCAGCCTGCTGGAAGGCTTCCCCGTGATTGGTACGTCCTCCCGCTGTCAGGCTGTTTACCGCATCCTTCAGCTCACTGACTGAAGTAATCAGCTGAGTATTCTGAACGGCAGTGTCGGCAAAACTGACGATTCCGATCCTGCTGCCATAGCCAATCTGGCCATCCTGGGTTCCGCCGGTGGAATCGGCGATAATATCAATAAATTTCCTTGCGCCGCTTTTCATATTAGCCAGCGGACTCCCGGCCATGCTCCCTGACCGGTCCAGAGCCAGCACAATATCTGTCGGACTGGTTATTATATCCGGCGCTGCCGTCAGAGACAGCTTCACCTGAAAAGAATCCCCACACTGGATCTGGCTGACGCTTAACTCTTTATTTGAATTGGTGATTCCCATATCATATTTCATCCTTTCTGAGCCATAAGGGCTCATTACAGTATATGACAGGAAATTCCATCCGTTACTACAGTGGATTTCACCGTCTGTGAGACCTCGCGGGATAAGCCTGCCAGTCTTTCCTCGTCTACCTGCCTGATTTACGCACATGGGTTACGGTTGCCTTTAGGACT
>CAJFOT010000108.1 GCA_904397815.1 Candidatus Paralachnospira sangeri | reverse complement strand
GAAAAACCTGATGAAAACGGATGTGAAGGATACCGGAGACAGCTATCAGCTGGAGATGGATCTGCCGGGATTTAAGAAAGAGGAGATCCAGGTATCCCTGGAGAATGGTTATCTGACTGTCAGCGCGGAGAAAGGGCTGGAGGAAGATCAGAAGGAGAAAGAGAAGTACATCCGTCAGGAGCGTTACCTGGGTTCCTGCGAGAGAACCTTCTATGTGGGTGAAGGCGTTTCGAAGGAGGATATCAAGGGCGAATTTAAGCATGGTATCCTGACGCTGACGATCCCGAAAAAAGATCAGAAGAAAGTGGAAGAGTCCAGGTATATTACCATTGAATAAGTATTATAATCTGCCATATCTGGCAGACATCATAGCATCATAACGTCATAATATAGGACAGGCCGCCTGAGATTATCAGGCGGCCTGCTGCATTTTAGGTCAAATTCGTTACTTACCATTGATATTTTTTATACCATCGGTATGCAAAATTTGGTATATGGGGTATAATGGTCGATAAGATAACCGCTCTAAGTAAAGAAAGCAAACAGGGAGTAAATGTATGACAATCGAAGAAATTCTGGCTGGAGAATCCAAGAACGTAGAATTTAAGGTTCAGAGGCCGAAAGATAGTTTCAAATATATGAAAACAGTTGTTGCCTTTGCCAATGGAGAAGGCGGACGGATTATTTTTGGCGTGGATGACAAGACAAGAACTGTGGTGGGAATTCCAAAAGAACAGGTATTTTCAGAAATAGATGCTATTACAACAGCAATTTCAGACAGTTGTGAGCCAGTGATTATCCCGGATGTATATTTGCAGACCATAGAGGATAAGACATTGATCATTACAGAGATCAGTCCTGGCAGGCAGCGTCCATATTATATCAAATCCATGGGGATTAAGGAAGGCACTTACATCCGGGTATCCGGAACATCAAGACCGGCAGGCCGGGATTTGACTGCGGAGATGTATTATGAGGACGAAGGGCGTTCCTATGATATGGTGATTCGCAGAGATCTGACGGTGACAGAGGATGAAATTGCAGAGCTGTGCCGGAGGATGAAGGAGGTGGCCATTGCATACAGTAAATCGGAAGCACAGAAAGAAGCTGTCAGAGATGTGACGAAGAACGTGCTTCTAAGCTGGGGTTTGCTGGCGGAGGATGAAACAGGCACGATTCACCCCACTAATGGTTTTGTATTTCTGTTGGGGAAGGATCCATTCCTTTCTTATATTCAGTGCGGGATGTTCAAAGGGACGACCCGGGCGGTATTTGTGGACAAGAGGGAGTATGGCGGCCCACTTTGGGAACAGGTTGAGGAGGCGTTTCAGTTTGTGCTGCGGAATATTCATCTGGGTGCCAGGCTGGAAGGCCTGTACCGGCAGGACATCTATGAACTGCCGCCGGACAGTATCCGGGAACTGATTATTAATGCGGTTATGAATTGCAGTTTTCTGCAAAACTCACATATTCAGGTGGCTGTTTATGATAACAGGCTGGAGATTACGTCTCCGGGCGGGCTGATGCCCGGCGTAACGTTGGAACGGATGAAAGAAGGATATTCCAAGATCCGGAATCGAGCTCTCGCTCATGCCTTTTCCTATATGAATCTGATAGAGGCATGGGGCAGCGGCATTCCAAAGCTGATGAAAGCAATGAAAGATTATGGCCTGTCGGAACCGGAGTTTGTGGATATGGAAATTGCTTTTCGGATTAACCTGTATCGCAGCCAGGATGGTCTGAATACAAACCAGGTTTCGAACCAAGTTGCTCAAAAAACAAACCGAAATATGAATAAACCGAACCAAGATACAAACCAGGATGCGAACCAGGCAAATGGAGAATTGAGCCAAGATGAAATTTCTCTTAAAAAAGAAGAGATACTGTTGGTGAGGCTGATTGCCGACGAACCCAAAATCACCCAGATGGAAATGGCGGGGCAGCTGGGCTGGAGTTTGGGCCGAGTGAAACATTATATCACAAAGCTGAAGAAAAACCATGTGCTGGAACGTGTTGGCAGCAGTCAGAAAGGGTATTGGAATGTTCTGGTTGAGGACAGTGCATGGCGCAATTGACTTCCCTTTTCCCTCGTTGACAATCCATGAAATATTCAGTAAAATTGGAATGCTCAGGCAAATGAAAAAAGTCCGAAAAACCAAAACCATATAGATTTAAAAAGATAAATTTCAGATACAGGAGGAAACCGAAGGATGGAACTGGCGAAGGGAAGGCCCGCTGACTGTACAGGCAGACTGGAGCGGGAGATACAGGTGTATGATCTTCTGGACAGTCTGGGAATTGAATATATGAGGGTGGATCATGAAGCTGCCTACACCATGGATGACTGTCAGGGCGTGGACCGGCTGCTGGGGACGCGGATGTGTAAAAACCTGTTTCTGTGCAACCGGCAGAAAACCCGGTTTTATCTGTTGCTGATGCCGGACGACAAGCCTTTTAAGACGAAGGATCTGTCCCGCCAGATCGGCAGCGCGCGGCTTTCTTTCGCCGGGGCGGAGGAGATGGAGGAGTATCTCCATATTCATCCGGGAGCGGTTTCGGTTATGGGGCTGATGAATGACAGGGAGAATCATGTACAGCTGCTGATCGACAGGCCGGTGGCAGAAGCGTCTGTTCTGGGCTGCCATCCCTGTGTCAATACATCCAGCATCTGTATATCCACCGGAGACCTGATGGAAAAATTTCTTCCGGCAGTTCATCATCAGCCGGTGATCGTCGATCTGCCGGAGCCGGAGACGGCGTAAAGGCCGGAGAGAGGGCGTAAAAGCTGATGCGTAAAAGCCGATGCGGGAAAGGCAGTGCCGGAATGACAGTGCCGGAAAGGCAATGCCGCCGGAAAAGGGGACGTGTAAAGGGTACCGTGAAGGGTGGCGGCATGAAAAATGGGTGAAAGATGTGTGAAGATGTGCCCCTGTCGCCTTGTCAACGGCAGGCAGATATGATAGAATAAGGAAAATGGCGCTGTTTTGCGTGAATCCTGTCCGGGGAGAAGAAAGCGTTCAAAGAGTTCTTCCCTGCGGGCAGACTGACATATGAGATACAGATATGATGATAGAAATTTTAGTTTAAAGGAGATTTTGGCATATGGAACAGTACAAGAAAGAATTTATTGAATTCATGGTAGACTGCAATGTACTGAAATTCGGTGACTTTGTAACCAAGAGCGGGAGAAAGACGCCGTTTTTTATTAATACAGGATTTTACAGAACAGGGGCGCAGCTGCGCCGTCTGGGCGGATATTACGCGAAGGCGATTCAGGAGAAATTCGGCACTGATTTTGATGTGTTGTTCGGGCCTGCCTATAAGGGGATTCCCCTGTCTGTGGCGGCCAGCATGGCGATGAGCGAGGAATTTGGCGCGGAAATCCGCTACTGCTCCAACAGAAAGGAGATCAAGGACCACGGCGATAAGGGGATTCTGCTGGGAAGCCCCCTGGGTGACGGGGATAAGGTGGTCATTATTGAGGATGTGACCACAGCCGGAACCTCGATCGAGGAGACGCTGCCGATTATCAGAGCCCAGGGAAATGTGGATGTGCTGGGTCTGGTGGTTTCTGTGGACCGTATGGAGCGGGGACAGGGAAGCAAGACTGCTCTGACAGAAATTCAGGAGAAGTATGGTTTCCGGACAACTGCTATTGTTACGATGGGCGAGGTGATTGAGCATCTTTATAATAAACCCTATAATGGAAAGGTAATGATCGATGACAGCCTGAAGCAGGCGATTGACGCGTATTATGATATGTATGGCGTGAAGGACTGAGGAACGGAGGGATGTCAATGGGAGAAAAGATTTATAAGACCATGAATTGTGCCGGCGCGTGGAATATTGCCATGGGCATTATCGCCCTGATTGTGGGAATCAGCATTGGGATCGGCTGCATTGTCAGCGGCAGTGTGCTGCTGAAGCGAAAGTCTCAGATTACTTTCTGACGCGATGAAGAAGAATAACCCTGCTAGAGCCAATTGGCTGGACTGGCTGTGCTTTGCGGCCTATCTGGGGTTTCTTCTTTATCTTGTGTTTTTTGCCGAGCAGTTTGGACGGGCGGATTCTGACCGGATTTATCAGTATAATCTGATTCCTTTTCGGGAGATCGGCAGGTATCTGCGCCATTTCCGGGCGCTGGGCATTTACGCGGTGATTAATCTGGCAGGCAATGTGGCTGTTTTTGTTCCGTTCGGCCTGTATCTGCCGGTGCTGGCGGCGCCGGCCAGAAAGGTATGGAACCTGATTTTTTATACATTTTTATTTAGCCTTATGATAGAGACAGTGCAGCTTTTCTGGCGGGTAGGCTCTTTTGATGTGGACGATATTATTCTGAACACAGCGGGAGGGATGATCGGCTATCTGATTTACCGGCTGGCGGACCGGAACAGAAAAAAGGACCGTCAGTAGAAGCCGATGGAAGCTGCGGGAACAGGATGATATATGAGGAGAAAACGGAGAGCATATAGGCAGAACCAGATAATTGAAAATGGGGAAAATGGCGGCAGAGGGGCCTGGACAGAGCGGATTTCCTCGCCTTTTTCCATTGGTTCCTGCGGGGCAGCCTGTCTGGCCGGTGTGCTGGCGGGGATCAGCATGATCCAGGCGATTGTCTCGGCGGGAAATGTATCAATTCCTTATGCGGGACTCGGTCTGCTGGGAATGCCGGTGGCGATCCTGGGCCTGTGGATGGGAATCCGGGGCAAATATGATCTGGAGGAAAAGAGGCAGCTGACGGGGATGGTCGGCTGTGTCGCCAACGGGACATTGTTTATTATCCTGGCCGGCCTGTACGGGGCGGGCCTGTTCTGGCAGTGAAAAATGCTGCTGTGAAATGGGAAGGCCGGACACTGTATGTCAGTGCCGTCCGCCGGGCGGATTAATTAGCCGGTCTGAGATCAGGAGGAATGGAAATGGACGACAGCCTGCTGTTGGAACTGTACCAGCTGTCGCTGGACAGAATCAGTGAGATAGAAGAAACCATTACTGCAAGTACGAAGGAGGAACAGGCTCCTCATGCGGATTATTTCGGACGGGTGGCCGGCTTCATCCGGCTGGCGGACCAGTATTACAGGGACCGGCAGTCGGGGCGGTTCGAGCGTCTGACGCTGGAGGAGCTTCAGGAATATAATCGGAAGCTGTACGGGGATATTACAGGAGACGCTTATGCTGTCAGCTATGCCAATCCGGCTTATGCCGCGGCGAAGCTGGGGCAGCCTCTGGGACAGCTTCTTTCTTATTTATATATGGAAATCAGGGGGATGATTCCCTTTGGGGCTGAAGGTCGGCTGAAGGATATGGCTGACTGCTGCCAGACGTTTCTGGAAGTGTACGGGATTCTGGAGGATGCCCAGGGGGGCGGCGCTGAGGCGGTGCGCCATGCGCTGTATACAGCTGTCAGTGACCTCTGTCCCCAGGCTGTGGATGACAGAAACCGGGAACTGCTGGACCCGTCCCTTTCCTTTGCCAGAGATATTGTGATGAACCGGGATCTGACGGATCTGCGGTATCTGTATTTGTACGGAGATTATATCAGCGATAATGAGCTGGATACAGCCCGGTATCTGAATCAGCTGCCTCAGGAGACGGTCACCGCCATGGCGGCCACTTTTACGGAAGGGTACCGCAGAGGCTTTGAACTGGCTCATGTGGATCTGTCGAAAAAGTCCCTGGTGGATGTCCGCTACTGCATCGGCTTTGAGCGGGTGATCCGGGAGGCGGTGAAGCAGTTCAGACAGATGGGGCTGGAGGCAGTGATTTACCGTTCTGCCGTTCATCTGATGAACCGGCGGGGCAGTGAGAAGATCGGCTATTACGGGACGCCGGCCAATGCCCAGTGTGACTATGACCACCGCTGCGATCTGGGACTATTCCTGGATCATGATCTCAAACAGCGGAAGCTGGACGCCCAGCGGAATGCTTACGAGCGGCGCAGGGAGCTGGCTGCCGGCATGGCCGGCCCTGCTGTCATGGAGATTTTCGGGGAGGAGGCTTTTATTCCGGTGAACAAGCCGGAGGCTGTGTCCTACACCCCCTATCAGCTGAAGCTGATGTCTCAGATGCAGCGGGATTCGGTGCGGATCACTTACCAGTATATCAACGGCGAGGAGCGGAGCTTTGCCATTATTTCCTATCCGGTGCCGGCCATCGGGAAGGATTTTGAGGCGATTTTCAACGAGACCATCCGGCTGAATAACCTGGACTATATGCTGTACCGGCAGGTGCAGGAGGCGATGATCCAGGCGCTGGACCAGTGTGACCGGGTGGAGATCCGGGGCAGAAACGGGAATGAGACCTGGCTGAATATCCAGCTGATGAAGCTGTCAGACCCGGCGGTTCAGACGAAATTTGAAAACTGCCTGGCAGATGTGAACATCCCCCTGGGCGAGGTATTTACCTCTCCTGTGCTGAAAGGGACGGAGGGGCATCTCCATGTGAAAGAACTGTATATCGATGGAATGGGCTACAGGGACCTCTGGTTTGATGTGAAGGACGGTATGGTAACCGGCTGCGGCTGCGCCAATTTCCCTTCTGAGGAGGAAGGGGAGAAGCTGGTGCGGGAGACGATCCTCCACAACCATGAAACCCTGCCGATGGGTGAGTTCGCCATCGGCACCAATACAGTGGCCTACCGGATGGCGAAAACCTATCACATTTTTGACAAGCTGAAAATTCTTATTGCGGAGAAAACCGGTTCTCACTTTGCCTTTGGCGACACCTGCTACAGCAACAGTGAGGAGCGTAAAGTATATAATCCGGATGGAAAAGAGATCGTGGCGAAAGACAACGAGATTTCCATCCTGCGAAAGACCAGGCCCCAGGATGCCTATTTCGGCTGCCATACCGATATTACCCTGCCTTATGATGAGCTGGATACCATCACAGGCATAAGGGAGGACGGCAGCCGGATCCCGATCGCGGCCGGCGGACGGTTTGTCCTGCCGGGGACGGAGGAGCTGAACCGGGCGCTGGACGGCACTGATGAAGAAGTTTGAAAGAAATAAGAGAGTGAGGAGATTAAGATGAAACCAGTAATTGGAATTGTAATGGGCAGCGACTCTGACCTGTCCGTGATGCAGAAAGCGGCGAAGACATTGGATGATTTTGGCGTTCCCTATGAGATGACCATCATTTCCGCCCACAGAACACCGGACAAGATGATCGAATATACCCGCAGCGCAAAGGAGCGGGGCTTAAAGGTGCTGATCGCGGGAGCAGGCTGGGCGGCGGCTCTGCCGGGGATGATTGCGGCGCTGACCACCCTTCCGGTTATTGGCGTGCCTCTCCATTCCAAATATTTCGGCGGTCAGGATGCCCTGTATTCCATCGTGATGACACCGCCGGGGGTTCCGGTGGCTACAGTCGCTATCGACGGCGCGGCAAACGCGGCGCTGCTGGCGATGAAGATTCTGGCAGTCAGCGATGAGGCGCTGTCAGAGAAGCTGGCAGCCTACAGCGATCAGATGAGAGCGTCTGTAGAGAAAAAGGCAGAAAAACTGGAAGAAATCAAATACGAAGCATATCTGGCCCAGAAATAAGCCGGACAGAGGAGGAAAAGATGGATTATAAGAATTCAGGTGTGGATATCGAGGCCGGTTATCAGGCAGTCGAGTTGATGAAGAAGCATGTACAGACCACCATGCGCCCGGAGGTGCTGACGGGGATCGGCGGCTTTTCAGGGGCTTTTTCCATGGAAGGTTTTAAAAATATGGAGAAGCCGGTTCTTCTGTCCGGGACAGACGGCGTGGGAACCAAGCTGAAGCTGGCATTTCTGATGGACAAGCATGATACGGTAGGGATTGACTGTGTGGCGATGTGCGTCAACGACGTGGCATGTGCGGGAGGAGAGCCTCTCTTTTTCCTGGATTATATCGCCTGCGGAAAAAATGTGCCGGAGAAGATCGCGGCTATCGTCAGCGGCGTGGCAGAGGGCTGCCGCCAGGCAGGGGCTGCTCTGATCGGCGGGGAAACAGCGGAAATGCCCGGTTTCTACCCGGTGGAGGAGTATGATCTGGCCGGGTTTGCGGTCGGCGTGGCGGATGAGAAGAATCTGATCACTGGCGCGGATATTCAGGAGGGGGATGTGCTGATCGGCATGGCATCCTCCGGTGTCCACAGCAATGGCTTTTCCCTGGTGCGGAATGTGTTTGAGATGACGAAGGAAAGCCTGTCTGCTTATGAGGAACGGCTGGGCACTACGCTGGGAGAAGCGCTGCTGGCGCCTACCAAGATTTATGTAAAGGCCCTTCGTTCCGTGAAAGAAGCAGGGGTGAAGGTGAAAGGATGCAGCCATATCACAGGCGGCGGTTTCTATGAGAACGTGCCCAGGATGCTGCCGGAGGGCGCCCATGCTGTTATTGAGAAAAACAGCTATCCGGTGCCGCCCATTTTCTCCATGATTGCAGAGCGGGGAAATGTGGAAGAAAAAGTGATGTACAATACCTTTAACATGGGCATCGGCATGGTGGTTGCGGTAGCGCCGGCAGACCGGGAGAAGACCATGGAAGCGATAAAGGCAGCAGGGGAAACCCCTTATGTGATCGGCCATATCAAGGCTGGTGAGAAAGGCGTGACAGTATGTTAAGAATCGGTGTGCTGGTGTCCGGAGGCGGAACCAACCTCCAGGCAATTATTGACGCCATCAAAAGCGGGAAGATCACCAATACCCAGCTTGCACTGGTGGTCAGCAATAACCCCGGCGCCTACGCTCTGGAACGGGCCAGGGCAAACAGTATTGACGCCTGCTGTATTTCCCCGAAGGACTATGCGACCAGAGAGGAATTCCATCAGGCTCTGTTAGAGAAGCTGGAGAAATACCATCTGGATCTGATTGTCCTGGCCGGTTATCTGGTAAAAATTCCGCCGGAGATGGTGCGGGCATATCCCAGACGGATTATTAATATTCATCCTTCCCTGATTCCGTCTTTCTGCGGCGTGGGCTATTATGGTCTGAAGGTACATGAGGCCGCCCTGGCGCGGGGGGTGAAGATCACCGGCGCCACCGTTCACTATGTAGATGAGGGCACAGATACCGGCCCGATTATTCTGCAGAAGGCTGTGGAAGTGAAAGAGGGGGATACCCCTGAGATTCTCCAGCGGCGGGTGATGGAAGAGGCAGAATGGATTATCCTGCCTCAGGCGATTCAGATGATCGCCAGTCAGGAAGAGCAGATTGGTTAGGATAGACGGATCGATCAACAGGAGGCAATTCAAATGAAGGTTTTAATTGTTGGCAGCGGCGGAAGAGAGCACGCCATCGCGTGGAAGGTGGCGCAGAGCAGCCGGGTAACAAAGATTTACTGCGCACCGGGCAACGCGGGCATCAGCCAGGTGGCAGAATGCGTGCCCATCGGCGCTATGGAGATAGAAAAACTGGTGGCATTCGCAAAGGAAAAGGAGATCGACCTGACGGTAATCGGCATGGATGATCCTCTGGTAGCCGGCGTGGTGGATGCTTTTGAGGCAGAAGGGCTGCGGGTATTCGGCCCCAGGAAAAACGCGGCAGTGCTGGAAGGCTCCAAGGCATTTTCCAAGGAACTGATGAAGAAATATCATATTCCCACAGCGGATTATCAGGTATTCGACAATGCGGAGGACGCCCTCCATTATCTGCGGACAGAGGCATCCTTCCCCACAGTGCTGAAGGCAGACGGACTGGCTCTGGGAAAGGGTGTGCTGATCTGCGGCAGCCTGGAGGAGGCTGAGGCCGGCGTGAAGGAAATCATGCTGGACAAGAAATTCGGCAGCGCGGGAAATAAAATGGTCATCGAGGAGTTTATGACCGGGCGGGAGGTATCTGTTCTCTCCTTCGTAGACGGGGATACCATCCGGATTATGACCTCCGCTCAGGATCACAAGCGGGCTCAGGACGGAGACCAGGGACTGAACACCGGCGGAATGGGAACCTTCTCTCCCAGCCCTTTCTATACAAAAGAAGTGGATGAATTCTGCAAAAAATACATTTATCAGCCTACTGTGGATGCCATGAAGGCAGAAGGGCGGCCCTTCAAGGGCGTGATTTTCTTCGGTTTGATGCTGACGGAGAAAGGCCCCAGGGTGCTGGAATACAATGCCCGTTTCGGCGATCCCGAGGCACAGGTGGTCATTCCCCGGATGAAGAATGATATCGTGGATGTCTTTGAAGCGTGCATCGACGGAACCCTGTCCCGGGTAAAGCTGGAGTTCGAGGACAACGCGGCGGTATGCGTGGTGCTGGCCTCCGACGGCTACCCGGTATCCTATCAGAAAGGATTTCCCATCAAGGGCCTGGAAAAATTCGAAAATCAGAAGGGATACTATGTATTCCACGCCGGAACCAGGTGGGAAAACGGCCAGATCGTCACCAACGGCGGCCGTGTCCTGGGCGTAACCGCTCTGGGAGAGGATCTGCACAAAGCCAGAGCCAATGCCTACGAGGCAGTGAAGTGGATCGACTTCGAAAACAAATATTGCAGGAGCGATATCGGGAAGGCGATCGACGAGGCGTGAGAGAAACGTTGAATTTATATTACGCTGGCTTCATATTATAAACGGAAAATGAGAAACTAAACGGGAAATGAGAACCGCCGTCCGGCGGTTCTTTTTCGCTTTATAGGAAATTCCGATTTTGGATAAGGGGGAAAAGAAGCCTTGCTGATCGAACATATGTTAGATCAGCAAGGAAATGGACATG
>CAJFOT010000107.1 GCA_904397815.1 Candidatus Paralachnospira sangeri | reverse complement strand
TGTGGAGATAGTAGGTAAGTGCCCAGTGGGTATACGAGGTCGATGAAGCAGGAAGCCCATTGGCTTTAGACAATGGGTAGTTCACGTCCGGAAATCTTCAGGTGGCAGTGATCGGTATTGGAGACAGTGATGACCAGGCACCTTCTGATCAGATGGTTGACAGGATTTATGACAGAATAGAAGCGCTGGTCAGCCATATGCTGCTGGTGGTATTTAACGGTCATCTCGCAGAGGTGGATGGAATGCTGGCCTGCCTGCTTTTTTCCGGGAACGGAAGCAGGATGGACGCTGAGGACAATGCCACAGAGCTGAAGCGGATTGTCACGTTGATTCACCATATTATCCTGGAAGAAACCGGGTATGAAGTACGGATTGCTGTAGGGGGCGTAAGTGCAGGCATTTCGGGCATTGAAAAATCTTTTTCGGAAGCTATGGAATTGCTTCGGTATGCAGAAATGGTCAATGAAAATAATGGAATTCTGGTATATACAGAAATGCCGTCTGTTCATATGGCAGATACTGACGATTATTTCTGGTTTAAAAAAGAGATGCAGTTTATGAACTGTATTAATACAGCGGATTATACCAGCGCTGCCACCGTGTTTTTTGAGATACTAGACAGTGACTATCTGAACAATGACCTTCCGTTGAAACTGGTAAACTGCCGGGTACTGGGATTGATCAATGCAATGCTGAATGCGCTGGGAAAGATCAGACTGACGGTGGACGGTGATTTTTTTGAAAAACTGAATCCGTGGGATACCATATTAAACTGTAAATCCATTCCGGAACTGAAACGGCGTTCTCGAGATATTTTTTACCGGATTAATCAATATACAGAAAATCAGAAACAGCAGTCTTCCTGGGACCGAATGACGGACATCATCGACTTTCTGAAAGAAAACTATAGTGATTCCAGCCTGAGCGTTTCTTCAATTGCAGAACATTTCCAGCTGAATCCTTCCTATCTGTCGCGTATTTTTAAAAAGCTGATGGGTATTGGCCTGTCGGACTACTTACAGTGGATACGGGTAGACGAAGCGAAAAAGTTGTTGAAGAAGACTGATCTGAATGTATATGAAATCTCTCAGAAGGTAGGATATAACGGGGTGCAGACTATGAACCGCGCCTTTAAAAAGTATGAAGGGACAACACCTGGACGGATGAAGCGGGTGTAAAAGGTATATGTTTTCGTTCAGGGGGCTTGTCACAGTCCAGACGGCCCCGGCAGCCGCGGCAGAATGCTGTGTCCGGACACAGCATTCTGTCGCGGCTGTCGGGGCAGAAAATGAAAACACAGGCATTAATAATACGTCACGGTCACCCGTTTCCCCATCTGCTCCATCAGCTGCTTCAATTGTCCGGCCAGCTGATTGCGGGCATGAAGGCTGAAAGAGAGGCTGGGGTTCTGGTGGGCGGCGTTTACAGCTGTGCCCAGGATAATCTCCAGATCAGTGCAGTCTTCAATCAGAACACTGGCGATCATAGCAGAGCCGTTTTTCTGATCCAAGTCATTGTAAAAGGCGTCATCGTCTTCGTTGTTGGCATAGCGTTTCAGCAGATCAATGGTATGGCTCAGAGTGAGAACACCCTCTGTGGTCAGATCAATTCCTTCGATTCGCGCAATGGGCGGAATGTCAGGAGCAGGCGTCTGCTCACTGACATCTGTGATCTTTTTTCCCAGAATCCTGGATACAATATTGGCGCTGGTGCCTCCGCTGACGATACGGTAAGCATCGCCGTCCATCAGCTGCCGGACGGCTTTTTCATCGTCTTCGGGTTTCTTGGGCGGCCCTGTCATCAGCTTCACCAGCCTCTGGCGGGTGATTCGCATAACCGCCACAGTGGTGTCGTCGCCGGGACGGCCCTCATATAAATCATCGCAGGCTTTGCTCAGGACAGCTGCCAGGCGGGCGGCCGATTTTGTGGTGTGAGCAGCCTGTACGGCGTAGGCGGACATATTATCCCAGGTCCATCCCAGGTTCAGCAGTTTTCCCACGCCGGCATAGATGGTGCCGTCGCTTGTGAGGACGAAGGTATCGCCTTCCTGTACCTGGAAGCGGTATTCGTTGATTGATTTTCCATCGATTTCTCTGGTGTGCCGGGGGATGGGAACCAGCTTCCCGCCCCGGATGAAAATGCAGGAGGGATTGTCATATTCCACCAGATAGGCGCTGCCATTGTCAAATACCTGAAGGATGCTGAAAGTAGCATAGGCTACCAGCCGTTCCTGGCATATGGGCAGGGTTTTCGCGATAGTTTCCACACAGGCTTCCAGGCTGGCGCCGTTCAGAAACATAGTGCCCAGAATTTTGGAGGTCAAAGTGGCCAGAATATTTGCTTTGACGCCGCTGCCCATTCCATCTGCCAGGATCAGGATATGAGAGTCTTTTGTATGAAGAATTTCCACTTTGTCCCCGCACAGCTCTTCATTCAGCTTATTCAGACTTTTGTAGGCGATATCAATGCTGATGTTCATAGGAATCACCATCTTCCTGGCCCTCTTCCTCATCCTCATCCAGAAGAGTACGGCAGATATTGGTCAGTGTTACTTTTGTTTCCGCAGTTGTTTCCCCCAGAAGACCGGCGATCTGCTGGGCCACCATCATTTGCTTGTCGATAACTTTCTGGGCCATCTCCACAGTCTCCAGCTTCATCATATAGTCCTGCATTGCCTGTTCTTCTTCCTTCGTGATATCAATCAGAATGGCCAGAACAGCGTTTTGCTTCTTAATATAAACCAGACTCATGGTAGCGGTAAATCCATATTCGGGGAATTCCACCTTTTTGTTCCGAAGGGGCTGCTTGTGCTCAAATACCCACTCAAAATCATCGGTGTCCATCAGCTGGAAGAGATAGGTCTCCAGAGCTTCCTTCCGGGTAATGTGGAAATGTTTTTCCGCGGCGTGGGAAAACTCCTGGATCATCATATCCTCTCCGACGATAATGGTCATGTTAGGAGAGGTTTCCAGCACCAGGTTTGCCAGTGACTGGGCTTTTTCATTCATATAGGGAATACACATGGTCAGTTCAGCTTTGTTCTGATATACGGCCACTGCTTTGTCCCGGCATGTGGGATAGCCGCAGGCACCGCAGTTTAGTTCGTCCTCTTTGGTGTATTTTCCTACCTTGGCCAGGATCTCCCGGATTTGGCTCTCAGAAGGATAAACTCTGCGGGGAGACTTATCCCGGAAAATTTTCGCCGTAGGAAAATCGATTCCGGAGAAATGGAGCAGCTGGTCATCAGCAGGAACCACTTCGATGTCTTCTTCCAGATCCACTTTGGAGCGGAAGCGGGAAAGTTTGGCGCTGCCGGTCATAGGTCCCTGGATACAGCCGCCCTCGCAGGCGCTCATCTCGATGAAGCATCGGGAGAGATCGCCGGTCAGCAGGTTTTCGCACAGATCAATACAGTTGCTGACACCATCGACTGAAAACTTCCGATAGGTTTCATGGCCGGGTTCACAGGAAGCTCTGACGGAGGTGATAATGCCGCCTGCCACAGGGTACAGCCGGTTGACATGAGGATCCGGCTGGGGCATGGGCAGCGGATCGCAGTCCTTCACCCGAATGGACTCCGCCCTCAGCCACCGCTTCACCTCCTCAAAGTTCAGTACCGCGTCCACTGCATGTTCGGTGCTGTTTTCGTAAGCCTCTGCCTTTTTAGAGATGCAGGGGCCGATGAAGATCACTTTGATATCAGGGCCGTATTCCTTTTTCAGCAGCCGGGCATGGGCGATCATAGGCGAAACAACCGGAGCCAGATAAGGGATCAGAGCCGGGTAATAGGTTTCGATTAACAGGTTGACGCTGGGACAGCAGGTAGTGATAATATTGGCCATCGTTTTCTGTTCCAGCAGCTGACGGTACTCGTTGGTTACCAGCGCAGCACCTTCGGCGGTTTCACGTACATGGGTGAAACCCAGACGCTTCAGAGCATCCAGTACCTGACCAGGGTCCCGGAAATGGAATAGACTGCGGTAGGAGGGCGCCAGAGACACGGCGGTAATGGCGCCTGACTGAATCCAGCCCCTTACTTTATCCAGATCGCTGATATAAGTTTTGGCGTCCTGAGGACATTCGTTCAGACAGTGGCCGCAGAGGATACAGTAATCTTCCATGATCTGGGCCTGCTGGTTTTTAATGGTTATGGCCTTGACACCGCAGGTGCGGACGCAGCGGTAGCAGTGGCTGCATTTGGCCGGTTTAAAATCAATTGCTTTCATATATATGTGTAACCTCCTCCAGAGCGGCGAGCACAGCCTGGGGTGTCCGATCCTCAGCCAGAAGACTGTATCCGGGGTCACGGATGTCCTCCAGATAATGGGCATCGGAATTGCTGATAACATTGCACCGGTTTAAATAAGGATGTTCTTTTCGCAACCGGTGCAGATTGGACATATTTTTCAGTTCAAAGCAGGAAAACCGGCTGCTGTCCGGGATAAAACCCAGGTTGGACAGCAGACTGGTGGTGGATTTATCCAGGTGGGCCGGGATCATAATGCCGTGGAAACGTGTGACTGTGTCATATACCTGGTCGAAGCCGATGGAAGTAGCATTGATCAGCAGATTTTCCACAGACCCGCAGATTTCATCTGTCTCATCCCGGATGATCTGCCGGCCGAAAATTTCCTCGTTGTTGGGAAACGGCAT
The DNA here is from genome assembly GCA_904397815.1 of Candidatus Paralachnospira sangeri. Taxonomy (GTDB): domain Bacteria; phylum Bacillota; class Clostridia; order Lachnospirales; family Lachnospiraceae; genus Paralachnospira_A; species Paralachnospira_A sangeri. The sequence goes on along the minus strand of CAJFOT010000107.1, from coordinate 31,515 downwards.
CAGCTGCTGCTCCACATAGGCATCAAAATCCATAGCGTCAGACAGACTGGCAAAGAGACAGACAACATGAGCCTCCTCCTGAGTGGTCAGTTCCATGCCGGGCAGAGCCAGAATGCCGTAGTCAGCCGCGATTTTCATCAGAGCCGGACAGTTTTTGCAGGAGTTATGGTCGGTCAGGGCGATGAGGTCCAGCCCGTTTACTACGGCCATACCGGCGATATTGCCGGGTGTCATATCCTCATCCCCGCAGGGTGACAGGCAGGAATGGATATGGAGATCGTAAGTCAGGCTGACCATCAGCTCTCCAGCAGCCGGTGGACTGCAAGAGCGGTGTCAAACACCGGTTTTTCAGTGGAGAGAACTGTAATCCCCTGCATTTTTGCCTTTTCGACTACAGCATCTTCCAGCACCGTACCTTCTGCTAAAATGACGCAGGCTGCGTCGGCCAGAGAGGCTACTGCCAGTGTATTGATGTTTCCCATGACTGTCACCCAGGCGCAGTCAGCCGGCGCTTTACTCATGGCAATGCTTAACAGGTCACAACAGAATACCTTGGTGATCTGACGGGAGGTATCTCCCGCTGACAGTATGGTAAAGGGTATTTCCTTTATTAAAGCGTCAATTGTCATTTTTTTTCTCCTTCTCCATTTCCTTTGCTTCGGCATCCTTTTCTTTCTGGAAATCTCTGTCCAGCATGGAAAAGGGGCTGGTGATCTGTTTCAGATACTCACGCATGATCTGAACGCAGTCATTTTCGCTGGCCAGTCCCCTGGCGATGTCCTCGGCCAGTGCTTTGCAGGTGGGTGCACCGCAGGAGCCGCAGTCCAGACCGGGAAGGCGTTTGCACAGGTCTTCTACCAGATTGATTTTGATGATGCTGTCCAGCAGGTTGTCGCCCAGATTAAATACAGGTTCATATTCCAGTTTATTCTCCCAGGCAGGATCCTCCACCGGCGTAGTATCCAGGTGGGAACGGGCTACTACATCATATTTATGCAGCCGTTTCAGCTTCGCCTGAGCGATATAAGGATTTTCTACGGTCAGCACGCCGCCTACGCAGCCGCCGTTGCAGGCGTTCAGTTCGATAAACTGAAGGTCGTGAAATTTTTCGTCTTCCAGGTCTTCCAGAACATGAATGACATTTTCCATACCGTCAGCGGCCAGGTAGCTGTCGGACAAAAGGCCGCCGGCTTCACCTCCGGTAGAACCCCAACCGATGCCGATTTTACCGGATATAGCCAGATTTTCAGGCCCGAGAGCTGCCTGTTTCATAGGGGTCAGCAGCTGCGGATATACATCTTTAATGGCCAGCACGCCGTCGATTTCGCTTTTGTCGATGCACAGAGGGGCTTTCACATATGTAACTTTGGCCGGGCAGGGCGAAATAAAAAGAATGCCTATATCTTCGGAGGGAAGACCGCTTTCCTCAATCGCTTTCTTACGGGCCAGCCGGGCCGCAATCTCCACGGGAGGGAGAATCGGAAGAAGATGAGAAATCAGGTTTGGAAAACGAATGCGGATTAAGCGCACAATGGTAGGGCAGGCACTGCTGATAATAGGCCATTGCTCTTCGTGCGTGCGTACATATTCTCTGGACAGCTCAGATACCAGCTCGGCTGCGCCGCTGACTTCGTATACATCATCAAAGCCCATCAGCTTCAGAGCGGTGAGTACAACTCTGGCGTCATACAGATTATTAAACTGTCCGTAAAGGGAAGGGGCAGGCAGGGCCACTGTATATTTATAGTTCTTCATAATATCCAGAGAATCATATGTGGGAAGTTTTGCGTGATTCTGGCAGATACGGATGCACTCGCCGCAGTCAATGCAGAATTCCTTCCTTATGACAGCCTTGCCATTTCTAACCCGGATCGCCTGAGTAGGACAGCGCTTGATGCAGTTGATACAGCCTTTGCACAGAGATTCGTCAAGGCGTACAGAGTTATAAAATTTTGCCATAATCATGATCCTTTCTAAAACCGTGGCCGTTGCTCCAGCTCTGGTTTCAGCGCCGATAAAGGGATATGACCGGCGCTAAGAGATGTAAACGCACATTGTTACGGTCGTTCCGACGCCGATAACAGTATCGATTTTCATCTCATCTGTATATTTTTTCATATTGGGCAGCCCCATGCCTGCTCCAAAACCCAGGGATCTTACCTGTTCTGGTGCTGTGGAATAACCGGCCTGCATTGCCTTTTCCACATCAGGAATACCCGGCCCGTCATCCCGCAGGACCATTTGTATTTTTTCCGGGGTGATGGTTACAGTAATGTCACCGCCATTGGCATGAATGACCATGTTGATCTCGCCTTCGTACATGGCGATGGAAACCTTGCGGATCACATCAGGAGAAATTCCCATCTGCTTCAATATGTTTTTTACATTGCTGGATGCTTCGCCGGCTCGCGTAAAATCGTTTGGAGAAACGACGTATTTTAATTCCACGCCGGGAGTGTTTGACTGTGCGTCCATTATACGGTACCTCCGTCTAGTCCTAAGTTGTAAAGTATGCCGCAGGCAGAAAACATGATATATCTGGTCTGAAGAATAATCAGGTCTCGGGTTTCGGCCATGCGGATCATTTCTTCGTCAGCTTCCTTGCCCCGAATCAGTACGATACATGATATGTCCAGCATCTCAGCAGTTCTGATTACCTGGGGATTGCACAGGCCTGTAATCAGCACAGACTGGCCCTTCGAGAAGGCCAGAACTTCACTCATCATGTCTGAAGCAAATGCTGAGGTGATTTCTTTATCCAGTAATTTGCTGCCGCTGCTTACGGTGGCATTCAGAGCTGTCTGGATATCTTTAACAGTCATGTGAACAATACTCCTCTCAAAATAAATTTATGGTATCAGTATAACATCCTTTTTTGAGTTTTTCAATAAATTGCATAATTGAGTGTTGAGGGAGATGAAATAAAATTTACCATATTCACGAAAGAAGATTGTGATATATTAAACAAATTATTGAAAATGCCTAGAAATATCAAAAGAAACATGCTATACTTAAAAATGCGTTAGTCATTTGTGTTCCGACATTAAACAGGAGGTATATGGAAAATGAGTTTGGCAAAGAAGACTGTCCCCTTTCAAGGGACAAAAGAGCAGGAAGAAAGACTGCTTGAGATGATTAGAGCCCACAAAGATCAAAAAGGCGCTTTAATGCCAGTGCTTCAGCAGGCTCAGGATATCTACGGATATCTGCCGATTGAGGTGCAGAAAATCATTTCAGATGAAATGCAGATTCCCATGGAAAAAATCTACGGCGTGGCAACCTTTTACTCCCAATTCGCGCTGCAGCCGAAAGGAAAATATCGTATTTCTGTGTGTCTGGGAACTGCCTGCTATGTAAAGGGCTCCGGCAAGATCTATGAAAAAATTCAGGACACATTACATATTCAGGGCGGCGAGTGTACGCTGGATGGAAAGTTCTCACTGGAGGCATGCCGGTGTGTAGGAGCCTGCGGTCTCGCCCCCGTCATGATGATTAATGACGAAGTATATGGACGCCTTACGCCCGATGATGTTCAGGGCATTCTGGATAAGTACGAATAGTTATGATGCCGGAAATTTCATTGAACGTGCTGGACGTGGCGGAAAATTCCATACGCGCGGAAGCGGCGCTGGTTAAAATTCTCGTTACAATTGATCCCCAGAAGAATCAGATGATGATTCAGATTATTGACGATGGAAAAGGGATGACAGAGGAACAGGTGGCTAAGGTGACGGACCCCTTTTTTACGACTAGGACAACAAGAAAGGTAGGTCTTGGAATCCCTTTTTTCAAGCTGGCGGCGGAATCGACAGGAGGCAGCTTCCGGATTCATTCTGTACCGGGAGAGGGCACAGAGGTGACCGCGGTTTTTGTGCTGAACCACATTGACCGAATGCCTTTGGGTGATATAAACAGCACGATTCATACATTGATCGTTTATAATCCGCAGACAGATTTTTATTACCGTTATTCCTATGGTTCGAATTCTTTTGAGCTGGATACCAGACATATGAAGGAAATTCTGGGCGGCATCCCGCTGGATACCCCGGAAGTTTCTGCATATATTAAGGAATATCTGGATGAAAACAAGTCTGAGACGGACGGAGGCGCGTTGATATAAAAAGGAGGAAGATTGGCTATGAAGTCTCTTGAGGAGTTAAACGCAATTCGAAATAAAGTGAGAGCCCGTGTGGACCTGCGGTCCGAAGATGAGAACCAGACCAGAGTTGTGGTTGGTATGGCGACCTGCGGGATTGCTGCCGGAGCCAGACCGGTGCTGAACGCGCTGGCGGAAGAAGTAGCGGAAAAAGGGCTGAAAAATGTGGCGGTTGTACAGACAGGATGTATCGGACTGTGCCGTTATGAGCCGATTGTAGAGGTACTGGAGCCGGGCAAGGAGAAGGTAACCTATGTTCATATGACGGCAGATAAGGCAAGGGAAATCGTAGAGACCCATTTGATCAAAGGACAGCCGGTAGTGAAGTACACCCTGAGCGCGGCAGAAAAATAATCGGAGGAGGAAAACTGTATGTATCGTTCACATGTATTAGTGTGTGGTGGAACCGGATGTACTTCTTCTGGAAGTGAACAGATCATCAAAGCACTGGAAACGGAAATTAAAAAAGTCGGTCTGGCGGATGAGGTGTGTGTAGTCAGAACAGGCTGCCATGGATTGTGCGCGCTGGGGCCGATTATGATCGTTTATCCGGAGGCTACCTTCTATTCTATGGTGAAGGTGGAGGATGTGCCGGAGATCGTATCGGAGCATCTGCTGAAAGGCCGTGTGGTTTCACGTCTGGTTTATGATGAAACCATTACTGAGAAAGGTATCCAGTCCCTGAATGAGACTGATTTTTATAAGAAGCAGCATCGTATCGCTCTGCGTAACTGCGGTGTGATTAATCCTGAGGACATTGAGGAGTACATAGGCCGCGACGGCTATCAGGCGCTGGCGAAGGTGCTGAAGGAAATGACCCCTGACGATGTGGTAAAATGTCTGCTGGACAGTGGTCTGAGAGGCCGCGGCGGCGGCGGATTCCCTACCGGACGCAAATGGCAGCTGGCTATGGGCAATCAGGCAGATCAGAAATATGTCTGTTGTAACGCTGATGAGGGCGACCCGGGTGCGTTCATGGACCGTTCCGTACTGGAGGGCGACCCTCATGTTGTATTAGAGGCAATGGCCATTGCCGGTTATGTCATCGGCGCCAGCCAGGGTTATATTTACGTGCGTGCTGAGTATCCCATCGCGGTAGAGCGTCTGAAAATCGCCATTGCGCAGGCCAGAGAATACGGTCTGCTGGGCAAGGATATTTTCGGCAGCGGATTTGATTTTGATATCGATTTAAGACTGGGTGCGGGTGCTTTCGTCTGCGGCGAGGAGACAGCGCTGATGACATCCATTGAAGGAAAACGCGGTGAGCCCCATCCCCGTCCGCCGTATCCGGCTGTAAAGGGTCTGTTTGAGAAACCTACGATCCTGAACAATGTGGAAACCTATGCGAATATTCCTCAGATTATCCTGAACGGAGCAGAATGGTTTGCTTCCATGGGTACTGAGAAATCCAAAGGTACGAAAGTATTCGCTCTGGGCGGCAAGGTAAAGAATGTCGGCCTGGTAGAGATCCCTATGGGAACAACTCTGCGGGAGATTGTAGAAGAAATCGGCGGCGGAATCCCCAATGGCAAGAAGTTCAAGGCAGCTCAGACCGGCGGCCCTTCCGGCGGATGTATCTCAGCTGAGAATTATGACGTTCCCATCGATTATGACAACCTGATCGCCATCGGCTCCATGATGGGCTCCGGCGGTCTGATCGTTATGGACGAAGATACCTGTATGGTAGATATCGCGAAGTTCTTCCTGGAGTTTACCGTGGATGAGTCCTGCGGTAAGTGTACCCCCTGCCGGATCGGCACCACCCGCCTGCTGGAGCTGCTGAATAAGATCACAGAAGGCAAGGCGACGATGGAAGATCTGGACAAGATCGAAGAAATCGCGGATTATATGAAGCAGAACGCCCTGTGCGCTCTGGGACAGACGGCGGCGAACCCTGTACTGTCCACCCTGAAGAACTTCAGAGAAGAATATATTGCTCACATCGTGGATAAGAAGTGTCCGGCGGGCGTATGTAAGTCCCTGCTGACCTACAGCATTGATCCCGATAAATGTAAGGGCTGTACACTGTGCGCGAAGAACTGTCCTGCAGGCGCCATCACCGGTGAGCGGAAAGAGCCTCATGTGATCGATACGAACAAGTGCGTGAAGTGCGGCGTATGTATGACCAAGTGTAAGTTTGGCGCAATCGAGAAGAAATAAGGGAGGATAGTACGATTATGGAAAACGTTACAATTAAAATCAATGGCATGGAAGTGTCTGCGCCTGCCGGATCTACTATCCTGGAGGCTGCCAGAATTGCGGGAATTGATATCCCCACACTCTGTTTCTTAAAGGAAGCTAATGAGATCGGCGCCTGCCGTATCTGTGTGGTAGAAGTGAAGGGCGCCAAGAGTCTGGTGGCGGCCTGTGTATATCCGATAAATCCGGGCATGGAGGTGTTCACCAATACACCTCTGGTCAGAGAGTCCAGAAAGAAAACCCTGCAGCTGATCCTCTCTACCCATGAGAGAAAGTGCCTCTCCTGTGTGAGAAGTGAAAACTGCGAGCTGCAGAAGCTGTGTAAGGATCTGGGCGTGGATGATGAAGCCAGATATGATGGAAAGAAAAACGTGTACGAGCTGGATGAGTCTGCTCCCCACATGGTCCGTGACAACAATAAATGTATCCTTTGCCGCCGGTGTGTTGGCGTCTGTGAAAATATCCAGGGAATCGGCGTGATCGGCCCCAACGAAAGAGGTTTTAAGACCCATATCGGTTCTGCCTTTGAGATGGGGCTGGGCGATACCAGCTGTGTATCCTGCGGTCAGTGTATCGTAGCCTGCCCGGTAGGCGCGATCTATGAGAAGGACAGCACCCAGCAGGTATTCGACGCGCTGGCTGATCCTGATAAATTCGTGGTGGTTCAGACTGCTCCCGCTGTCCGGGCAGCTCTGGGCGAGGAGTTTGGCCTGCCGATCGGAACCGGCGTAGAAGGAAAGATGGCAGCAGCTCTGCGCCGTCTGGGATTCGATAAAGTATTTGATACTGATTTCGCTGCTGACCTGACGATTATGGAAGAAGCCCATGAGTTCCTGGACAGAGTGAAAAATGGCGGAGTACTGCCGCTGATTACATCCTGCTCACCGGGCTGGATCAAATACTGCGAGCATTACTTCCCGGATATGACAGAGAATCTGTCCAGCTGCAAGTCTCCGCAGCAGATGTTCGGCGCGACATTAAAGACTTATTTCGCGCAGAAGATGGGAATCGATCCCGCAAAGATTTACAGTGTATCGGTAATGCCCTGTACAGCGAAGAAATTCGAGATCGGCCGTGACAACGAGAACGCTTCCGGCTATCCGGATGTAGACGCTTCCATCACCACCAGAGAGCTGGCCCGGATGATCAAGAAATCCGGCATCCGTTTCCTGGATCTGCCTGACGAGAACTTTGACGACCCGATGGGCGAGTCTACCGGAGCAGCCGTGATCTTCGGCGCGACCGGCGGTGTAATGGAGGCTGCTCTGAGAACCGCTGTGGAAGAGCTGACCGGCGAAGAACTCCAGAGTCTGGATTTCACTGATGTCCGTGGAACCAAGGGCATCAAGGAAGCGACCTATCATGTGGCAGGCATGGATGTCAATGTGGCGGTTGCGTCCGGACTGGGCAATGCAAGAGAACTGCTGAACAGAGTAAAATCCGGCGAGGCAAACTATCATTTTATCGAGATCATGGGATGCCCCGGCGGCTGCGTAAACGGCGGCGGTCAGCCTTATGTACCGGCCAGCTTCAAGAACTTCAATGATGTAAGAGCGCTGCGGGCGAAGGTGCTTTATGATTATGATAAAGATATGCCGATCAGAAAATCTCATGAAAATCCTTCCATCAAGAAGGTTTACGAGGAATTCTTCGGCGAGCCCGGAAGCCATAAGGCTCATGAGATTCTCCATACCACTTATGTGAAGAGAGAAGTGAATAAGATTCCGGATTAATGTAATGGATCAGAACAGTACATGAATCCTGAGTGACGAAGGCCCGCTTTTGCAAAAAAGCGGGCTTTTGGCATGGCTGTGCGGTCGGTGCGCTGAAACAGATGTGCTGGTGTGTGAAACAGAAAAACCGCAAAAGAAAACAGGAGCTGTTACAGCTCCTGTTTTACAGGGGGTATATGTAATTTATTATTCACCGAAATATCTCTTTAACAGACCTGCAAATGCTCTGCCGTGACGAGCCTCGTCTCTTGCCATCTCATGAACGGTGTCATGGATTGCGTCCAGGCCCAGCTCTTTCGCTCTCTTAGCCAGGTCGGTCTTGCCTGCGGTAGCGCCGTTTTCAGCCTCTACTCTCATCTCCAGGTTCTTCTTTGTGCTGTCGGTTACTACTTCACCTAACAGTTCAGCAAATTTAGCGGCATGCTCAGCTTCTTCATAAGCAGCCTTCTCCCAGTACAGGCCGATCTCAGGATAGCCTTCCCTGTGAGCAACTCTTGCCATAGCCAGATACATACCTACCTCTGAGCACTCGCCTTCGAAATTAGCTCTTAAGTCTTTCAGAATATCTTCTCTTACGCCCTGTGCTACGCCAACTACATGCTCAGCTGCCCATGACATCTCGCCGGTCTGCTCGATGAATTTTTCGCGGGGTGCCTTGCAGATCGGACATACTTCGGGAGCCTCAGCGCCTTCATAAACATAACCACATACGGAACATACAAATTTTTTCATTTTGCTTTTCTCCTTTTTATTTATTTTTAAAAATTAATATTAGTAATTGTTACTGATTTGACTTTATCATACTATTCTCTTTCTGTCAAGAGATTTATGAATTTTTTTTATTTTCCTGCGGCGGTATTTTCCTCTCGGGCATCCGGCGGCATCAGGTGTCGGGCGCGGTCCAGACATTTGGGACAAAGACCATAAAAAAAAGTCTGGTGGCCGTAAATCTGTCCATGATAAAAGTTGTTGACCAGATCATCCAGGCTGCCGATGGGTTCCATGGGAATGTCATCCACACATCCGCATTCTGTACACATAAAATGATAATGGGGATGGGTATCTGCGTCAAATCTGTCAGCGCCGTCTATGCATGTGATTTTTGTGATTTCTCCCAGGGAAGCCAGGAGAGACAGATTGCGGTAGACGGTTCCCAGACTGATGCTCGGGTACTGCTTGCGAATCTCCATGTAGACAGTATCGGCAGTAGGATGGTCATGTCGGGTTTTCAGCAGTTCTTTAATGGATTCTCTCTGCCGGCTGTACTTCAGCATGGTGCACCTCCTTTTTAATAATAATAATTATTCCTGATATCATTGTTATAGCAAAAAAACATGCAGTTGTCAAATGTTTTTACTGACAATTTTTTGCAGTTTTTCTGCGATTTTTTTATAATGTTCACGAATTATTCATAAATCCTGATATTGAAGGGAGGTGGAACAGGAAGTATAATAATAAGGTGTGATAAAAATGTTACAAATAGATCTGAGCAATATAGTCGAGGTTGAGATGAGCGCATTTGTGGAATTAAAGGATGTAACGAAAATATATCAGATGGGGGAAGTGGAGATTAAGGCGGCGGCGGGAATTAACTTTTCGGTGGAGAAAGGGGAGTTCGCCGTGATCGTAGGGCCAAGCGGCGCAGGAAAGACCACAGTCCTGAATATTCTGGGCGGAATGGATACGGCGACATCGGGACAGATACTGGTGGATGGTGTGGATATCGGAAAATTCAGCGGGAAAAAGCTGATTCGGTACCGCCGGGAAGACATCGGTTTTGTATTCCAGTTTTATAATCTGGTTCCTAATCTGACGGCTTTGGAGAATGTAGAGCTGGCGCTGCAGATCTGCAAAGATCCGCTGGATGCAGGGGAGGTTTTAAAAGAAGTGGGTCTGGAGGACCGGGCAGGAAACTTTCCTTCTCAGCTGTCAGGAGGGGAACAGCAGCGTGTGTCTATCGCCAGGGCTTTGGCGAAGAATCCAAAGCTGCTCCTGTGTGACGAACCGACAGGCGCATTGGATTATCAGACAGGCAAGGCTATCCTGAAACTTCTGCAGGATACCTGCAGAGAGAAAGGAGTTACCGTTATTGTGATTACCCATAATTCGGCGATTGCGCCGATGGCTGACCGGGTGATTGAGATTAAAAACGGCATGGTGGAAAATATCCGGATTAATGACCATCCGGCAGATGTAGCGACGATAGAGTGGTAAAAGCGGAAAGGCGGGAAATCCCATGAAACAGGCACAAAGAAAGGATTTTTTCCGAGAAATAAAAAAGAGTTTAAACAGATATCTGTCGATTCTCTTTATCGTGGCGCTGGGCGTGGCATTTTATGCTGGTATCCGGTCGGCGGAGCCGGATATGCAGCTCTCCGCGGATACATATTTTGATCAGACCAGCCTGATGGATATCCAGGTGATGGGTACGCTGGGCATGAGTGAAGATGATGTGGAGGCCATAAAGGCAATCGAAGGCGTGACAGCGGCGGAAGGCGGTTATTCCGCGGATTTTCTCACTACATCATCGGAACAGGTGGTATATACAGTAAATTTGTTTTCTCTCTGCCAGGATATGAACCAGATGACAGTACTGGAAGGACGGCTGCCAGAGACGACAGAGGAATGCTTTGTAGACCGGGCGCTGATGGATGCTATGGGTCTGTCGGTAGGAGATCAGCTGGTGCTGGAATCAGGGACAGATGATAAGCTGGAGGACACGCTGAACAGCAGTACGTATACCATTGTAGGAAGCGGGACTTATTCCTGGTATCTGAATTCCGACCGCGGCACTACGACCATCGGAGACGGTAACCTGGACGGTTTCGCTGCAGTGCTGCCGGAGGCATTCAATCAGGAGTATTATTCAGTGGTTTATGCCAGAGCCGGCGTCTTGGATGGACTGAACTGCTACACGGATGAGTATGAAAACCGTGTGGAAGAAATAACGGATCAGATTGAGGCAATTGCTGACAGCCGCTGCGAGATCCATTTCGCGGAGGTGAAAGAAGATGCAGAGCAGGAGATTGCCGACGGAGAGCAGGAGATCGCAGACGGCTATCAGGAACTGGAAGATTCCAGGAAGGAGGTTCAGCAGGAGCTGGCTGATGCGCTCCAGGAACTGGAAGATGGAGAGGCGGAACTGGAAGATGGCCGCCAGGAATTAATTGACGCAGAAGCAGAACTGGAAAATGGCCGCCAGGAGATCGCCGATGGCCGTCAGCAGCTGGAGGATGCAAAGGCAGAGCTGACAGAGCGACAGCAGGAACTGGAAGACGCAAAAGCGAAGCTGCCAGAGTCCCGCCAGGAACTGGAGGACGCGAAGGCAGAGATCGAACAGGGCCGGCTGGATTTCGCCGGTGCTGTGGCTCAGTGGGAAGATGCCCAGGAGGAGCTGGACGCAGGCTGGGATGCCTATAACAGCGGTATGGCCCAGCTGGAAGAGGGAGAGGCGCAGCTGAATGAACAGGAGGCCCAGCTGGAACAGTCACAGACCCAGCTGGCAGAACAGGAGAATCAGCTGAATGCTTCTGAAACCCAGCTGAATGCTTCTGAAGCGCAGCTGAATGAACAGGAGGCGGCTCTGCAGCAGCAGATCGATCAGCTGACAGCCGCGGGAATTGATCCTGATACTGTGCCGGAGATACAGGATGCCAAAGCACAGCTGGAGGCAGGACGCAGCCAGCTGGAAGCAGGCAGAACCCAGATCGCAGAAGGCAGGGCACAAATCGAGGCTTACCGCCAGCAGCTGGATGCCGGAAAACAGCAGATTGACGCTGGCCGCCAGGAGATTGAGGCGAATAAAGAGGTACTGGCAGACTCGCTGGAACAGCTGGAGAGCGGACAAGAGGAGCTGGATGCTGCCTGGAAAACTATCGAAGTATCTGCATGGACGCTGGAACACGGCGAACAGGAGATTGCCGACGGTGAGCAGGCTTTGGCTGATGCGGAACAGCAGATCGCAGACGGCGAACAGCAGATTGCTGACGGCTGGGCTGAGATTGAGGCGAATGAACAGGAGCTGAATGATGCTGAGGCAGCACTTCCTGATGCAGAGCAGGAGATTGCCGATGGCTGGGCTGATCTGGCCGATGCTGAGGCGGAGCTGGAAAACGGTCGTCAGGAATATGAAGACGGAAAAGCAGAGGCTGAGAAAGAGCTGGCTGACGCGGAACAGGAACTGGCCGACGCGGAAGCAGAACTGGCTGATGCCAAGGCTGATCTGGCTGATCTGGAGATGCCGGAATGGTATGTGCTGGACCGGAATTCGATTCAGGCATATGTGGAATACGGCATGGATTCGGAGAGAATCGGAGCGATCGGGCAGGTATTCCCGGCGATCTTCTTCCTGGTTGCGGCGCTGGTCAGCCTGACGACTATGACCAGAATGGTGGAGGAAGAACGGACTCTGATTGGCACCATGAAGGCGCTGGGATATGGAAAATGGTCTATTGCTTCCAAGTATCTCCTGTATGCGCTTTCTGCCAGTCTGCTGGGCAGTCTGCTGGGCGTGGCAGTGGGAAGTCAGCTGCTGCCGTGGGTGATTATGACTGCTTACGGAATGCTGTATGATAATCTTCGGGTGATGGTGACACCGGTGAATGTGCAGCTGTCTTTGCTGGCAACGGGAATTGCCGTAGCATGTACGGCTGTGGCGGCTCTGGGGTCATGCTACAATGAACTGCGTTCCACGCCGGCCCAGCTGATGCGTCCGGCTGCGCCGCCGAAAGGGAAAAGAGTCCTGCTGGAATACCTGCCTTTTATCTGGAAACGGATATCTTTTACTACAAAAGCGACGATTCGAAATCTCTTCCGTTATAAAAAGAGATTTTTGATGACAGTTTTCGGTATCGGTGCCTGCATGGCTCTTCTGATGGTAGGTTTTGGACTGCGGGATTCCATCCAGGAGATTGTGGATAATCAGTATCAGACGCTGTGGATTTATGACGCCGGCCTGACGATAGATGAGGATAAAACGTTGGAGGAGCAGGAGGCGGACAGAGTGGGACTGCTGGAAACCTATCCTGAAATCGAATCGTCCCTGCTGGCCAGGACAGAGGCGGTGGACGCGGGGAAGGACAGCGTGGAAAAGAGCGCCTATATATTTGTCCCTCAGACAACGGAAAATATGGATCAGTTTGTGGTGCTGCAGGACCGCATCACCGGAGAAAAGTACACGCTAGACAGCGAAGGCGTCATTATCTCGGAAAAGCTGTCAACACTGCTGGACGTGCAGGTGGGCGATGAAATTTACCTGAAGGACGGAGAGACGGAACGCTACACTGTAACGGTAACGGCAATATCGGAAAATTACCTGTATCATTATATTTATATGACGTCAGATCTCTATGAAAGCCTGTATGGAGAAACGCCGGCCTACAATCAGCTTTATCTGAACATTCCAGGGATGACTGACGAGGAACAGCGGGCCTTTACAGAGGAACTGCTGGCGGATGATATGGTGGAGTCAGTAGAGTTCGCCGGTGACTTGCAGGCCACTGTGCAGGATATGATGCGCAGCCTGGATATGGTGATATGGGTGCTGATCATATCCGCCGGACTGCTGGCGTATGTGGTGCTGTATAATCTGAATAACATCAACATCACAGAGCGGAGGCGGGAGCTGGCCACCCTGAAGGTGCTGGGATTCTACGACGGAGAGGTGGCGGCCTATGTCTACAGAGAGAATATCTATCTGACCATCCTGGGCGTCGCTTTCGGTGTGGTGCTGGGGATTTTCCTCCATCGATATGTGATCCTGACCTGTGAGATCGATACGATGATGTTTGGACGGGACATCAGGCCCCTCAGCTATGTGTACAGCATCCTGATCACCATCATGTTCACCATATTCGTCAACCTGACCATGTTCTACAGGCTGAGGAAAATCGATATGGTAGAATCACTGAAGAGCGTGGAGTAAGGGGATGTTTTCGTTCAGGGGGCTTGTGCGGCCCGGACGGCATCCGCAGCCACAGCGGGAAGGAGCAGCCAGACAGCCCTGCCCCATAACGCCTTTGTTCCCGGCCTGAATAAATTCTAAGCAGCCAGGAAGGCCCTTTTCCAGAACCGATTTTATGTTCAGAAAAAGTCTGATACTTTTTCTGAACGAAAATCTCGCAGGCAGGCGTTGATCGCCTGCCTGCGTCTGGAAAAGAACCTTCCTGCCCGCTAAGAATTTATAGACAGGCCTCCACATGGCCGTTATGGGGCAGGGCTGTCTGGCTGCTCCTTCCCTCTGTGGCTGCGGATGCGGATACTGTCCGGGCTGCACAAGCCCTCTAAACGAAAACACAATCCTTTAATCTTTTTTCAGATATACGAACCAGTACACCAGTCCCACCAGCAATGCGCCGCCGACGATGTTGCCCAGGGTGACGGGGATCAGGTTATTGACCAGGAAGGAGCCCCAGGTCAGTTTGCTGACGTCGGCTGTGGCCAGTGCCAGGTAATCGGGATTGCCCATGGCGAACAGGCCGGCAGGGCAGTAGAACATGTTGGCGATGCTGTGTTCGAATCCGCACACGACGAAAACCATGATGGGATAGAACAGGGCGATGATTTTCCCTGCGGCGCTTTTTGCGGCGAATGCCAGCCATACTGCCAGACAGACCAGAAAATTACAGAAAACACCCTTCAGGAAAGCGTCTCCGAAGGACATGGACACCTTTGTGACAGCGGTGTTGATGGTGGAAGCGGCCAGCTGACCGTCATAGAGGCTGAGCTGATGGCTGGCGCTCATGCCCCAGGCTACAAATACGCCGCCGACGAAATTTCCCAGATAAACCACGATCCAGTTCTTCAGCATACCGGTGATCGGGATTTCCTTCTCCAATACGGGAATAATCATCAGACAATTTCCGGTGAACAGCTCGCTTCCGGCCAGGATGACCAGCGTGAGTCCTGCGGGAAAGACGCAGGCATTAACCAGACGGCCCACGGAGCCTGTCAGAGTGGCGGAAGCCGTGGAAGCCCCTGCTCCTGCGATTGCGATGAACATACCGGCCATGATCGCCAGCACGAACATGCGGGAAATCTTCATCGTAGCTTTTCCCTTGCCGATGGCTATGTAATTTTTTGCGATTTCCGCTGGTGAATTCATAAAATTTTCCCCCTTTACATTTTCGTCCTACATTTGATATGGTTCAACGTTACATTTAATTATAACAGTTTGCGCTGAAAACAGAAGAGCCAAACTGCATAAAGTTCAGGTAATATTTATGAAAACATGATCGATCTTATGCCGGCGCAGGATGGTTTCCTCCCGGTTGTGGCAGGTGAAGAGCAGGATCTGGCCATTGTAATGCTGAGACAGCCACAGCAGTGTCTGCTCCAGCCGCTCGTCGTCGTAGAGAGCAAAGCTGTCGTCCAGCAGCAGGGGGACAGAGTGGTCAGGCCAGAAGCAGGCGACCAGGGCCAGGCGCAGGGACAGATATACCTGCTCTATGGTGCCCCGGCTCAGAACATACAGGGGCAGGTGGCGTCCCTGGGACTGGATATAAATATTCAGGTTGTCATCGGCGGACATACTGGTGTAGACGCCGCCGGTCAGGCTGGACAGGATGGCAGAGCATTCCCGGTTCAGGCGGGGCACGAAACTGACGTGATAATTCTCCGCGATGGACTGGATGGTGGAGATGGCAAGCTGGACTGCCTCGATCTCCTGCTGTACAGCCTCATTTTGCTGCCGGCCGGCGTCTGCCGCTTCCAGGCGCTCCTGGATCTCTTTCAGCCGCTCCCGATTCTGTTCGCTGGTCCAGTCTGCCTGATACTGTCCTTCCAGCCCTTTCAGGAGCCGGTTTTCCTCGGATTGGAGGGCGATGATATCGGAGGAGAGGCGGCTGCATTCGGCTTTGCACTGGTCAATTTTTTTGAAAAGGGCGGTGCAGTCTGCCAGCCGTTCCTTCAGCCGGTCATAGTGGTCCGGGGTAATTTCTCTGGTGTTCAGCCAGAAGGAAAAAATGGATATCAGCTGTTCCCTGGCCTGATTCCATAGCCAGCCCCGGTCATTGATGGCCCACAGAATCCGCGCTGCCGCAAACAGAATCACGCAGAGCAGGACGCGAAGCCCGGTGACATATGCCGGCGCATGCTGGAAAGTGGCGGTGATGGAGAACAGGGTGAGCAGGGAGGCGATAAAGAGGATCACAGCCAGTACCTGGATCATCCTGCGGACCAGAGGGCGGCGGTAGATCCGGTACGCGCCCCGGCAGCGGATATAAGCGCTGTAGGCCCGGCTCATAGCCAGCTCTGTCTGCCGGATCTGTTCTGTGGATTCAATGCCGTTGGACTGCAGCTGCTCCTCCCACTGACTGACGTGGGCGCTGAGCTGCTGCCAGGACTGTTTCTTTTCCTCCAGGTTCTGTCGGATCTGCTCTTTCTGCCGGTACATTTGGGCAGAGGAGTGTTCCCGGGGGCCTTCCTGCAGCTGGTGATTCAGAGTATCGGCCTGTCGACGCAGCTCTTCATACTCTTGGGGATCCACAGGGATCAGCTGGGCGGCCAGCTGTTTTTTCTGAATTGTCAGGCTGGCGATGGCCGCCGCGATATCCACGCTGCCGGAGCCGGCGCTGTGGAGATTGCTGATATAATTTTTCAGTTCATCGGCCATGGCAGGAGTGGTTTCAGAACGGAGCTGACTGATGCTGACGGTATTCTGCCAGGTGGTCTCGTTCAGGCCGTTCAGCATTTCACGGGCGAAGGGCTGGGGCGGCGTGACAGGACGGCTTCTGGTCTCGTCGAATACAGACAGGTCCTTCGGGTCTTCCAGAAAATTTCTGGTAAACTGGCAGACAGTCCCGTTGTGCTCCAGACGCAGGGCGCCGCCGTAATCGCCGGCAGCGTCCCAGGGCAGATACCGGCTGTAGGCGTCTGCGTGGGCCGCCCGCCCCCGTCCCCGCTCTATGCCGAAGAGCATGGCCTGGATATAGGTGTGAAGGGTAGATTTCCCGCTTCCGTTTTTTCCGTATATGATATTGATATGAGGGCCAAACTGCAGTTCTGTGTGGTGAAACCTGCCGAAATGCCGGATGGCGATATCGAGTATTTTCAAGGTCAGACTCCTTTGTTTCTTTGCTGCATCAGTTTTTCATGGTATCCAGCAGGGCTTTTGTTCCGTAGTACAGGGCTTTATCGCGGACTTCTTCTTCCCGGGAAGAGGAGGCGGGCCCGGAGGGGGACTCTTCCTGCTCCGCCTGGAATGCCCTGATATAGGCGCCGATCAGGTCGTCAGTATGTTCCCGGGCCAGCTGGTCAAAGTGGTAATCCGGCTCCGTCGTGTCGTGAAATTCCAGGACCCGCCAGGAAGGATCCAGGGCAGACCGGCTGAAGGTGATGTCAGGGTCGCGCCGTCCGGCCAGGGTGATTTTATAAATATGGTTCAGTCCTTTCTGGGCGACGGCCTGCCGGATCTGATCGGCCAGAACCATGCCGGTGGTCTCAGGCGTGACGGTAAATGTCAACGGGACATATTCAGCAGAGGCGCAGGGAACCCAGCGGATATCAGCCTGTTCTCGGGTGACCTCGGCGATGACATAGCCGTGGGGGCCCAGATCATTGGAATCGATAGGTTCCAGGGCTCCCGGGTTTACCACATGATCGGAGAAAACTGAATCCGGCTTATGGATATGCCCCAGAGCCACATAGTGAAAACCCGCCCGGGACAGTTCCTTTCGGTTATAGGGGCAGTGCTTTTCGTCTCCCCCGTGGGCCAGCAGGATGCGGATGGTTCCGTCATCCTCTATGGGCCGCCATGGATAGAGAGGCGCGGTATCTTCCCGACTGTGGTAGCTCCGGCCGTAGACGGCTGTATTCAGCTCTGGAAAAAGAACCCGCTGGAGTCGGGATTCCCGGAAAAAGATAACCTGCGGGCACCAGCTGAACTGACGGTAGTTGGAGCTGGCGGATATGTAGTCGTGATTGCCGGCGATCAGCACCACCCGGGTATGGGTCAGACGGGAAAAGAGAGCGTTGACTTCTTTCAATTCCCGTTTCAGCGGCTGGCGGTGGAAGAGATCACCGGCGATCAGCAGAAGATCTGCTTGCTCTTCCTCTGCCCGGCTGACTGCCTGGCTGAAGGTCTGCCAGAGAGCCCGGGCCCGGTCAGCCGACCAGGGAAAACCGGAATCCGGGACGGCGCCCAGATGAGGATCGGCGATGTGTATCAGTTTCATAATGTTCTCCATTTCAGATTCAGACTGCGGGGAAACCTGCTGACGGCAGCAGGCCGGCGCAGGAAAGAATAAAAGAAACCTGCCGGCAGAGGAAGATCTGCCGGCAGCAGGCCGCCGCAATAATGGGATGGCCGCGGCGGATTAAAGGTCGCAGTTGCCTACGGTTCTGGGGAAGGGGATGACATCGCGGATGTTGGACATACCGGTGAGATACATCACCGCCCGCTCGAAGCCCAGGCCAAAACCGGAATGACGGACAGAGCCGTACCGGCGCAGATCCAGGTAGAAGCCATAGTCCTCCTTATTCAGCCCCAGCTCGTCCATACGGGCAGACAGCTTCTCCAGGCTGTCCTCACGCTGGCTGCCGCCGATGATTTCCCCGATGCCGGGCACCAGGCAGTCCATAGCGGCCACAGTCTTATTGTCATCGTTCATCTTCATGTAAAAGGCCTTGATTTCCTTCGGGTAGTCTGTGACAAAGACAGGACGCTTGAAGATCTGCTCTGTCAGATAGCGCTCATGCTCTGTCTGCAGATCACAGCCCCAGGATACCTTATAGTCAAACTTGTCATTGTGCTTTTCCAGCAGTTTGATGGCCTCGGTGTAGGTGACATGGCCAAACTCGGAATTCAGTACCCCGTTTAACCGCTCCAGCAGGCCCTTGTCCACAAACTGATTGAAGAAGGCCATTTCCTCCGGCGCATGTTCCAGCACATAGGAAATAATATATTTCAGCATTCCCTCTGCCACAGCCATGTTGTCATTGAGATCGGCGAAGGCCATCTCCGGCTCAATCATCCAGAACTCGGCCGCGTGGCGGGTGGTGTTGGAATTCTCTGCCCGGAAGGTGGGGCCGAAGGTATAGATATTCTTGAAGGCCATGCAGAAGGTTTCCCCGTTCAGCTGGCCGCTGACAGTCAGGTTGGTTTCCTTTCCGAAGAAATCTTTACTGTAATCGATGAAGCCGTCCTCCTTCTTCGGCGGGTTCGTCAGATCCAGGGTGGTTACCTGGAACATTTCCCCCGCGCCCTCACAGTCGCTGGCAGTAATCAGCGGGGTGTGGACATAAACGAAGTTCTGTTTCTGGAAATACTCATGGATGGCGAAGGCGATCAGGGAGCGGACGCGGAACACTGCCTGGAAGGTGTTGGTTCTGGGACGCAGATGGGAGATCGTCCGCAGGTATTCGAAGCTGTGGCGCTTTTTCTGCAGCGGATAATCCGGGGTGGAGGGGCCCTCCACCGTTACAGTGTCAGCCTGGATCTCGAAGGGCTGCTTCGCCTCCGGGGTCGCCACCAGGGTGCCCTTCACAATAATGGAAGCGCCCACATTCAGCTTGGAAATCTCCTGGAAGTTATCCATGGTATCATGGAACACAACCTGTAAAGGCTCGAAAAAGGTTCCGTCAGAAACCACGATAAAGCCGAAAGCTTTTGACGCGCGGACACTTCTGACCCATCCGCCCACTTCTATCGTCTGGTCCAGGTACTGATCAGTGGACCGGAATAAATCGCGGATATTCACTAAATTCATAACAATTTCCTCCAACAATAAATGATTTTTTGCGCCGTACCGGGAGGGCCGGCGCGGATATTTTTACGGCAGAGCCGCAGATTTCAGGGGTTCAGGTTCCTTTTAAAACGGGTATGAATGTATTATAAACGATTCCCATGGGTACTTCAAGGGCAGAAGGCATAAACAGGCTGAAATATAGCTGTTAACTATCTGTTTTTGTTCATGGGGTATTATCCACCCGGACGGAAAAGTCCATCATGTAACGGCTCCGGAAATTACTGGCCGGCATCGGTCTGTGCAGGGACGGGGATGGGACAGACGTTGTTCCCGACCTGAACAAATCCTAAGAAAATATCAGCCCGCTTTTACAGAACCGGTCTTACATGAAGAAAAATCCTGATAATTTTTCTTCATTAAGCCCTCAGAAATGAGCGTTGAGCGCTCATTTCTGCCTGTAAAAGCGGACTGATATTTCCTAAGGCTTTGTAATCAGGTCTCCACATGTCTGTCCCATCCCCGTCCCTGCACAGACCGATGCCGGCCGGTAATTTCCGGAGCCGTTACACGATGAACTTTTCCTGTTGACTGGATGTGCAGCATGATAACAGGAACGAAAATACAGGATAACTGGCTGGATGGAGAAGAGCGAAACAAAAAGTACGATGCAAATTGAAATAAACCGACTAAATTTTACTTTTTTCATATTTAACCGTACAAATATGGGCACCTGTACAGTTTAAATCAGTATTTTTCCGTTTTAGTCCGTATAAATATGGCTATGAATACAGACTAATTGGGAATTTTATCGTTTATAACCGTACAAATACCTTCATAAATACAGATGAAATCCTGTTTTTTCAATTTTAGTCTGTACACACACGAAAAAATATACAGACTATATTTAAGCTTTATCATTTTCAACTGTAATACCGCATTTATTTTTACAGCGTAAATTTACAGTTTCCTTTTTTACTCTGAAAGTTTGCCGCCGGATAGGCGGCGTTCATTCAGGGATGCCCCATGCGCCCGCCAGATTTTCATTTTTAGTGGTGCGTCGGCTGCCGGGCGCATGCAGGTTTGGTCTGTGTTTGTGGAACAGAAACGCCATACAGTGCAGCAGGCGGGCAGCAACACCACGTTTTTCATACTTACACAGCCGGTATACAGGCATCAGCAGCCGCGGCAGAACGCCGGAGGCGGACGGCCCTGCCCCCTTAGCGTCCATGTGGAGGCTTGATTATAAATTCTTAGCGGGCAGGAGGGCCCTTTTCCAGGCGAATGCAGGCGATCAGCGCCTGCATGAGAGATTTTCGTGAGGGAAAAGTATCAGACTTTTTCCGAACATAAAATCGGTCCTGGAAAAGGGCCCTCCTGGCTGCTTAGAATTTATTCGGGCCGGGAACAAAGGCGTTAAGGGGCGGGGCCGTCCGCCTTCGGCGTTCTGCTGCGGCTGCTGATGTTGTCCGGGCTGCGCAACCCTCTGAATGAAAACATATACCACAGGCATTTCCGATTTGGATGTGCTGTACCGGCGAAACTCCGGGCTGCAAAACCAGCATCAAATCCAGCATCAAAATAAGAAAACGTTTTCTCAGCAAAAATTGGAATTATTTGTATAATTATTTGAATTTTATGAACAAAATACACAATAATTCCCCTGTCCTTTTATAAAAAACGCAAAATATATTACAAATATTCATCTGATATATTGACAACGTCAGGCTAAAATGATAAGCTGTGACTTAGATAGGTAAAATGTTTTAGTAAACCATTGGGAAAGGATACCATGCCAGCTAAACGGATCGGAATTAAGGATATTGCGGAAGCGACTCACGTTTCTCCGGGGACCGTTCACAGGGCGCTGAACGGGAAGGCCGGCGTAGGTGAGGATACGAGAAAGTTAATATTGGACACGGCGAAAGCGATGGGCTATCAGCCGAACATTAACGCCTCCCTTCTGAAGCGGAAGCCTCTGCGGATTGCGGGTGCTTTTCCGGCTTATACGGAGAATAACCGTTATTACTACCCCTACGTCTGGCAGGGGTTCCGGGAATGCATGGCGGATATGGTGGACTATAATATCGAAACTGTCGAGATTCCTTATTATACCGGCCAGGGAGTGGGTTCCCAGCGGAATGAGCTGCTGAACCTGTGGGAGCAGCAGCGGGGAGAGCTGGATGGCCTGATTACCATCGGCCATATGGCCCAGAAGGATTATTCGATTCTGAAGAAATTTACAGATGAGGGCATCCCGGTGGTTCTGGCCTGTGACGATGTGCCCAGTTCTCCGCGGCTGTGCTGTGTCCAGGCGGATCATATTATGACGGGGCGGATGGTGGCGGAACTTCTGTCCGCGCAGATTCCGGGAGACAGCCAGGTGCTGATCTGTGCCGGAGATGTTGATGTCCAGTCCCACTACCAGACAGTTCAGGGCTTTGAGTCATTTGTGAAGGAAGAAGGACTGAACTGGGAGCTGGTGAAGGTATACGGAAATGATAATGATACCGAGAAAGTATATCAGCGGATCATGGGTCTGCTGGAGGAGATGCCTCAGATCAGGGCGGCCTACTCTGTCAATGCAAGAAACAGCCAGGTGCTGTGCCAGGCGGTGAAGGAGCTGGGCAGAAACGGCCGGATGCGGGTGGTGACCAGCGATATCTTCCCGGAGAATATCCAGAACCTGAAGGATGGGATCTGTACCAACATAGCCTATAAGAATCCCAGGCAGCAGGCCTATCTGGCCGCAAAAATCCTGCTGGAATACCTGATGAAGCGCCAGAAGCCTCTGGAAGAGGTGGTGTATGTGAACTCAGAGATCGTATTCCGCAGCAACGTACATGTGTATGAGTAATGTTATGTGTAAGAATAACGTACATGTATATAAATCATGAAAGAAGCGTTTATTACTATGGATGATCTTCCTGCTCGGCGAGCTGCCGTCCAGGAGTTCAGCGATATAAATCATGCCATTATCAAGGATAGGAGATGTCGAAAATGGAAAGACTAAGTTATGAGGTGCTGGAAAAACAGAATTATCAGGGGTATTTATTAAAGGAAGCTCCCGAGCGTGTGCTGCAGTTCGGCGAAGGCAACTTCCTGAGAGCGTTCGTGGACTATTTTATCGATATGTCCAACGAAAAAACAGGTTTTAACACAAAGGTCGTCCTGGTTCAACCCATTGCCCCCGGCCTGGCAGATGTGATCAATGAGCAGCAGGGCCTGTATACATTATATTTAAGAGGCTTTGAGGACGGCCACAAGGTAAATGACAAGAGAGTGATCAGCTGTGTCAACAGATGCATCAATCCTTATCAGGATTATCAGGCGCTGCTGGACTGCGCGAAGAATCCTGACCTGAGATACCTGGTAAGCAATACCACAGAGGCAGGTATCGCCTATGATCCTTCCTGCCAGTTCGACGATGCGCCGGCCAGCAGCTTCCCCGGAAAGCTGACCCGTTTCCTGTATGAGCGTTTCCTGAACTTCGGCCAGGAGAAGGGCAAGGGCTTCGTGATCCTGTCCTGCGAGCTGATCGACCACAACGGCCAGGAGCTGAAGAAGTGCGTAAATCAGTACATTAAGCAGTGGGGCCTGAGCGATGAATTCGCGAAATGGGTTGAAGAAGAGAATATCTTCTGCTCCACTCTGGTTGACCGTATCGTAACCGGTTATCCCAGAACAGAGGCTGACCAGCTGAACGCTGAGAACGGCTATGAGGACAAGCTGCTGGATACCGGCGAAGTATTCGGCTTATGGGTGATCGAGGGACCGGACAGCTTAAAGGAAGAGCTGCCTTTCATGAAGGCCGGTCTGCCTGTGATGGTAGTTGCGGACCATACACCTTACAAACAGCGTAAAGTACGTATTCTGAACGGCGCGCACACCAGCATGGTGCTGGCAGCTTATCAGTGCGGTCAGAACATCGTCCGTGACTGCATGGATGATCCGGTGATCTATGGCTTTATGAATAAGACCATCTACGATGAGATCATCCCTACGCTGACACTGCCTGAGGAAGAGGTGAAGGATTTCGCTGCCGCTGTAACGGAGCGTTTCAAAAATCCTTTCATCGATCATGCTCTGCTGTCCATTGCGCTGAACTCCACTTCCAAATGGAAAGCGAGAGTGCTGCCCAGCTTAAAGGGATACCTGGAGAAATTTGGCAAACTGCCGAAGAACATGACACTGTCCTTCGCCGCTTACATCTCCTTCTATCACTGCGATCACCTGACCGAAAACGGCATGATCGGCAAGAGAGGCGACGAGGAATATACCATCAACGACGACCGCTTCGTACTGGAATTCTACGCAGAGCATAAGGACGATGATCCGAAGACGCTGGCATACGCAGTGTGCAGAAATACCCAGATGTGGGGCGAGGACCTGTCTGAGATTCCCGGCTTTGCGGACGCTGTGGCAGATTATCTGACCCAGATCAAAGAAAAAGGAATGTACGAAGTTCTGAAGAGCGTACAGTAACTATATTGATATTCCCCCGCACAGGAAAGCGGGGGAATCTTTCAGAAAGACGGAGGGAACGCAAGCGAATGAAACCCTTTATGGACGGAGATTTTCTTCTTTCCACACAGACAGCCAGAACACTGTTCCACGAATATGCGGAATCGATGCCGATTGTAGATTATCATTGTCATCTCGATCCCTGGGAGATTGTTTCTGATCGTAAGTTTGAGAATATTACCCAGCTGTGGCTGGGCGGGGATCACTACAAATGGCGGCAGATGCGTTCCAACGGCGTGCCGGAGGAAGAGATCACCGGCAGCGCGCCTGACCGGGTGAAGTTCCAGAGATGGGCGCAGACCCTGGAGATGGCCATAGGCAATCCCCTGTACCACTGGAGCCATCTGGAGCTGCGGCGGTATTTCGGCTATACCGGCTGTCTGAACGGGGATACAGCCCAGGAGGTATGGGATCTGTGCAATGAGAAACTGCAGGAGGATTCCATGAGCGTGCGGAATATTCTGCGCCGCTCCGGCGTTACGCTGCTGTGCACCACAGATGACCCTGCGGATGATTTGAAAGCCCATGAGCAGATTGCCCGGGATGACAGCTGTGAGACGCAGGTGCTGCCTGCCTGGCGGCCTGACCGGGCCATAGGGATCGGCAAGCCGGATTATCCGGATTATATCGGGAAATTAAGCGCGGCCAGCGGGGTGGAAATCGACAGCTTCCGGAAACTGAAAGAGGCATTGGGAACCCGGATGGATTATTTCCAGGAGCGGGGCTGCCGGGTATCGGATCACGGCGTTGACTATGTGGTATTCGCGCCGGCAGATGAGGATGAGGTTGAGAGAATTTTCTCAAAGAGGCTGAAGGGAGAAGAACTGCTTCCGGCAGAGAGCCGGGTGTTCCAGCATGCAGTCATGATGTTCCTGGGAGAGGAATACAGCCGCCGGGGCTGGGTGATGCAGCTGCATTACGGCTGCAAGCGCAATAACAACAGCCGGATGTACCGGCAACTGGGGCCGGATACCGGTTTTGACTGTGTGAACAATGAGGCGTCGGCGTCCCAGCTGTCAGACTTCCTGAACTGCATGGACGAGAAGGGGGCGCTGCCGAAAACGATCATCTATTCTCTGAATCCCGGCGACGATGCGGCGGTGGGCACCATCATCGGCTGCTTCCAGGACGGCAGCGTGCCCGGAAAGATCCAGCAGGGCGCGGCCTGGTGGTTTAATGACCATAAGACCGGCATTCAGGCCCAGATGACCAGTCTGGCCAATCTGGGCCTGCTGGGGAATTTTATCGGCATGCTGACAGATTCCAGGAGCTTCCTCTCCTATACAAGACATGAGTATTTCCGGCGGATTCTCTGCGATCTGATCGGCGGCTGGGTGGAAAACGGAGAATACCCGGCTGACTGGAAGGCGCTGGAGAAAATTATCCGGGGAATTTCCTATAATAACGCAGTCCGGTATTTCGGATTTGACGTGCCTGCCGTGGAAGGCGGAAAACGTTAAGCCGCAGGTGCCGGCATATACAGAAAATATATGGAGGATAAGATGCAGGAATATATTAAAATCCATCAGAACGACAATGTGGCTGTTGCGCTGACACCTCTGGAAAAAGGGAAGCATGTGACTGTGGCAGGCGACGAGATCACACTGATCGAGGATATCCCCCAGGGACATAAATTTGCCCTGAAAGAGATTAAGGCCGGGGAGGAAATTATTAAATATGGTTTCCGGATCGGCTTTGCCAGCCAGGACATCCCGAAAGGCGGCTGGATTCATGTGCACAACATTAAGACCAGCCTGGGCGATCTGCTGGAGTATCAGTATGAACCCGATGGGAAGGACGTAGCTCCTACAGAGGAAGCATATTTCATGGGCTACCGCCGTCCCAACGGCAAGGTAGGCGTGCGGAATGAGATCTGGATCATCCCCACTGTAGGCTGTGTCAATGATGTAGCCAGCCTGATTGTAAAGAAATCTCAGCAGTATATCCAGGGAGATGTGGAGGATATCGTAACCTTTTCCCATCCCTATGGATGTTCTCAGATGGGAGATGACCAGGAAAATACCAGAACCATTCTGGCTGATCTGATTAACCATCCCAATGCCGGCGGTGTGCTGGTGCTGGGCCTGGGCTGCGAGAACAGCAATATTGATGTGCTGAAGCCCTATATCGGTGACTATGATGAAAGACGGGTGAAATTCCTGGTATGTCAGGACTATGAAGATGAGGTTGGAGCAGCTCTGGAGGTAATCAAAGAACTGGCAGAGTATGTGGGCACCTTCCACCGGGAGAAGATCAGTGCCTCCGAGCTGATTATCGGCATGAAGTGCGGCGGTTCTGACGGCCTGTCCGGCATTACAGCCAACCCTACTGTGGGTGCTTTCTCCGACATCCTGATCTCCAAGGGAGGCACCACGATCCTGACAGAGGTTCCGGAGATGTTCGGCGCGGAGACCATTCTGATGAACCGGTGCGCCGATGAGAACATCTTCCGCCAGACTGTGGATCTGATCAATAACTTTAAGAATTATTTTACCAGCCATAATCAGACGATCTATGAAAATCCTTCACCGGGCAATAAAAAGGGAGGCATCTCCACCCTGGAGGACAAATCTCTGGGTTGTACCCAGAAGTCAGGCAGCGCTCTGGTGCGGGGCGTGCTGAATTATGGCGAGCAGGTAAAGGCTCACGGGCTGAACCTGCTGAGCGCGCCGGGCAATGACCTGGTATCCTCCACCGCGCTGGCGGCGGCAGGCGCCCATATCGTTCTGTTTACCACCGGACGGGGAACACCCTTTGCCTCTCCGGTGCCCAATGTGAAGATTTCCAGCAATACCGCTCTTTATAAGAAAAAGTCCAACTGGATTGATTTCAACACAGGAGAGATGGTAGAAGGGAAGACGCTGGAACAGATGTCTCAGGAATTATTCCAGTTTGTGCTGGATGTGGCCTCCGGCAAAAAGGTGAAGGCTGAGGAAAACGGCTTCCATGGCATGGCGATTTTCAAACAGGGCGTAACCTTATAAAAAGAATAAAACCGAAATACAGCCCCCGGTTGCTTTTCAGCGGCCGGGGGTTTATTATGGATATATGGAACGGATTATTTTTCATATTGATGTGAATTCTGCCTATTTAAGCTGGAGCGCCATCGACCGGCTGAAGCGGGGCGAGACGGTGGATCTGCGGACGATCCCGGCCATTATCGGCGGGGATGAGAAGGAGCGCCGCGGCGTGGTGTTCGCAAAATCGGAAATGGCCAAGGCCTGCGGTGTCCGCACCGGGGAGCCGGTTTCCCACGCCCTGCGGAAATGTCCCGGCCTGGTTATGATACCGCCTGACCGGGCATTATATAAACAGTACAGTGAACGGCTGATGAGTCTGCTGTCAGAATATACTGACGAGCTGGAGCAGATCTCCATCGACGAGTGTTTTCTGGACTATACCCATATCGCCAGAGGATTTTCATCACCGGTGGCTGCTGCCTGTCAGATTAAGGACAGGGTGAGGGAGGAGCTGGGCTTTACCGTCAATGTGGGCGTGGCGCCCAATAAGCTGCTGGCGAAGATGGCCAGCGACTTCCAGAAGCCGGACCGGGTACACACCCTGTACCGGGAGGAGATCCCATCGAAAATGTGGCCTCTGCCGGTGTCAGAGCTGTATATGGTGGGCCAGGCCAGCGCCGGCCGGCTGAATGGCTTCGGCATCCGAACCATCGGAGAGCTGGCGGCGGCAGATCCGGAATTTTTACAGAAAAATTTTAAAAAGCATGGTATGATGATGTGGGAGTATGCCAACGGGATCGATGATTCTCCGGTGAATGCTGCCAGGAGGGCGCCCAAGGGGATCGGGAATTCCACTACCCTGCGGGAAAACGCGGTCACGGAAGATCAGGCCCGGAAGGTTCTCCTCTCTCTGGCGGAGGAGGTGTCCCGGAGGCTGCGGGCAGAGAGACAGATCCCCGGAACCGTCACCGTGGAGATTAAATATCATGATTTTACTTCGGTCTCCCATCAGCGCAGGCCGCAGCGGCACAGCAACGCCACACAGGTGATTTATGAGGAGGCCTGCGATCTGTTCCATGAACTGTGGAATGGAGAGCCGATCCGGCTGCTGGGTATCCGCACATCATCCCTGACGCCGGAGGATGAGCCGTCCCAGATCAGCATATTTGACTATCTGGCGGAGGCGGACAGCCGGAAGGCGTCCGGCAGCGGACAGGAACCGGCTTCTGCAGATCCCGCTGCCGGGCAGAGGCTGGAGAAAAAACAGCGCAGGCTGGATCAGGCCCTGGATCAGATACGGAAACGGTACGGGAAGAACGCTGTGGTTCGCGGCAGCATGATGAGGCCGGCGCAGGCAGGCCGTGACCTGAAGGATAGCGGCGAACAGAAATCAACGAAAAGTGGAGGTACACAACAGAATGGATCTGAATGAGAGACAGGCATTGTTTTTTGATATTGACGGAACGATTCTCAGTGAGGTGACAGGAGATGTGCCGGAGAGCGCGGCGAGGGGCATCCGGGCGGCCAAGGAGGCAGGCCATCTGGTTTTTATTAATTCCGGCCGGACTTTGAGCTGTGTGCCAAAGGCGCTGCTGGGGATGAATTTTGACGGTTTCCTGTGCGGCTGCGGGACAGATATTATCTATCAGGGAAAGGATCTGTACTACTGGGAGGCCTCTCAGGAGGAGACTATGATGGTGATCCGGGCAGTGAGGGACTGCAATATGGGCGCGGTGCTGGAAGGAAGAGACTGTATTTACTTTCAGGACAGAAGCCCCAGATTTCCTCAGGCGCTGTCGATCCTGGAGGTGTTCGAGGGCATTTTTCAGATCCGTGTAGGATGGGAGGAGCCGCTGCCGGTGTTCAGCAAGTTTATCGCCTTTTCTGACCGGGACAGCCGGGAGGAGGATTTTTTTCGGGCAGTGGCGCCGGTCTTTGAAGTGATCGGCAGGGCCGGCCATTTCTATGAGATGGTGCCGAAAGGCCATACCAAGGCGACGGCTATAGACCGGGTACTGGAGCTTTTTGACGTAAAACGGGAGAATGCCTGGGTATTCGGCGACAGCAGCAATGATCTGGCCATGTTCCAGGCGGTGCCAAATGCAGTGGCCATGGGACGGCATGACCCGGTATTGACAGAATACGCTTCCTATATCACGGACACAGTGGAGAACGACGGGCTGTACAAGGCGCTGGCGGCGATGAAGCTGATAAAGGAGCAGTGACAGAAAGGGACAGTGACAGGGGAAGGGCGCCCCTGTTTCTGTCATTTCAGCAGGTCAGCGACTGTGACGCGCAGGCCGGGGAAAATGCCGGCCTGAACAGGATGGCTGAAAGGGATAATTTTAGAAGCTTCATCCTCCTCAAACTGGTATACAACGGTGCGCTCTTTCGCAGGGTCGACGATCCAGTATTCCCTGACCCCGGCATTCATATAGAGGCCCATTTTCGTTCCGTAATCCATCCTTCTGCTGCCGGGAGATACCACTTCGATCACCAGGTCAGGGGCGCCGCTGCAGCCCCGTTCTGTGAGCTTGTCCGGGTCGCATATCACGCTGATGTCAGGTTCCACATAAGTTGTGTCGTCAGCGTTCAGATTAACTGCAAAGGGAGCCGGATAAACCTTGCAGGCGCCGCCCTTTGACGCAATATAATTGTAAACAGCCGCATGCAAATGACTTACGATTTCCTGGTGAATCCTGCCGGGCGGAGTCATGGCATACAGCTGTCCGCTGATCAGTTCTGCCCGGTGTCCTTCAGGAAGGTTCCAATAATCGTCTGCTGTACAGCTTTGTTCTCTGGGCAATGGCATGTGTGCATCTTCCTTTCTTTTTTAAGTCGCGTTTCAGAAAATTCCCTGTCTATATCATATCAGAGGAACAAACTCCCGGCAACCCGGAGGATTTTCTGTCTTAAAAATTTTCTTTACCGTTTTAATGAAGGCTTAATCTTTCCCGGTGTATAATTGGGCCATAAAGAAGATACAATGGTTCGAGAGGAAAGGAGAAAGCTGATATGAAAAAAATTTTTGAGAGAAATGATAAGAATAATCGGAGAGGAAAGATGACAGCTGTGCTGGCGGCAGCGCTGGCGGCGGCGATGATGGCAGGGTGCGGTGCTTCGCCCCAGACCCAGAACACCACGGCAGCCCAGACTCAGGCGGCGGTCACAGCCACAACAGAGGCGGTGAAGCCCCAGGCGGCAGAGACGACAGCAGCGTCAGCGGAGACGACAGCGGCGGCAGCGGGAGCGACAGCGGCAGCAGGAACGGCAGCGTCCGGGACAGGAACCACAGCCACCATCTCGGAGGATGATGCCCGGCAGGCAGCGCTGACCCACGCGGGACTGAGCGAAGGGGATGTAACCTTCATCAATACCCATCTGGACAGAGACGACGGCAGACTGGTATACGATGTGGAGTTTTACTCCGGAAACAGCGAATATGACTATGAAATCGACGCTGCCACCGGCGAGATCGTGTCCTATGATTACGATGTGGAATCCTATAACCTGGCATCAGGCGCGGGACAGACCCAGAGCGGCGAATATATTTCTGAAACAGACGCGAGAAACGCGGCGCTGACCCACGCCGGCCTGGCAGAAGCAGATGTAACCTTTGTGAAAACCCATCTGGACAGAGACGACGGCAGAATGGTATATGACGTGGAATTTTACTCCGGCAGCAGCGAGTACGATTATGAGATCGACGCGTCCACAGGAGAAATCATATCCTTTGACTATGACGCGGAATCCTATCAGAACACTGCGACCTCCGGCCAGAGCCAGAGCGGCGATTACATCACCGTAGATGAGGCAAAGGCGGCAGCCTTCACTCATGCGGGCGTGGCAGAGACGGATACAACCCGCCTGAAGGTGGAGATGGATTATGACGACGGAAGAGCTGTCTATGAGGTGGAATTCAATGTGGGCCGTACCGAATACAACTACGAGATCGACGCGGTAACCGGCGACCTGCTCAGCTACGATATGGACAACGATTAATGAAAAAGAGAATCTGTCATCCCGGTTTGCGCCGTCAGGCGCAGGCCGCGTAAAAGGGGAATGCTTTCCGGAAGCCTGAGACGGGCAGCCGGAAAGCATTTTCATTGCACTGCGGCGGAGAGGAAGATGTCGCTAAAGCGACCCGCCGCAGGCGGAGAATCCTGCTTTGCAGGATTCTTTTTTACTTTATAGGAAATTCCGATTTTTGGATAAGGGGGAAAAGAAGCCCTGCTGATCGAACATATGTTAGATCAACAGGG
>CAJFOT010000106.1 GCA_904397815.1 Candidatus Paralachnospira sangeri | reverse complement strand
TTTCGATGTCAATATCTGCAATTTTCAAGGTTCTGTTGAGCCTAATTTTTTCGGCTTAGTTTTTCATAGATCACTTGACACTACCTTATTTTTCCAGTTCTTTCTCTGTTTCCCCCACTGCTTCCTCGAAAATGGAAAGCCCTGCCTCCAGCTGGCTGTCCGTGATGCACAGAGGCGCCAGGAAACGGATCACATTCCCATAAGTGCCGGCGTTCTCCAGCATCAGTCCCTTCCGGAGGGCTGTCTGAATCATCCTGGCGACAAATTCCGGGTAAGGCTCTTTGCCTGCCTTGGTTTTGACAAATTCTACACCGATCATGGCTCCCAGCCCCCGCACATCGCCGATTTCCTCATATTTCTCTTTCATCCGGTTAAAGGCCGCCATGGTTTTCTCTCCGATAGCCATGGCCTTCCCGGCATAATCCTCCGCCTTCATGATCTCCATCACCTTCAGGGCGGAAGCACAGGCCAGGGGATTGCCGCAGTAGGTTCCGCCGATGGTTCCCGCCGGCACCGCATCCATGATCTCAGCTCTGGCGGTGATGGCGCTGATGGGCACGCCGCCGCCCATGGATTTGGCAGTGGTGATAATATCCGGCGCCGCCCCTGCTTCCTTCCAGTATTCAGAAGCAAAATAGCGGCCGCTGCGGCAGTTGCCGCACTGCACCTCATCGGCGATCAGCAGGATGCCGTTGTCATCGCAGATCTTCCGCACCGCCTTCACCCACCGGATGGGCGCCGGGATAAATCCTCCCTCTCCCAGGATGGGCTCCACCAGGATCGCCGCCACATCAGAGGCCGGCGCCCCCTCCTCGAAAATTTTTGTCAGAGAATGGATGTAATAATCAATGGCCTCCTCTTCACTGTAGCCTTTCGGCGCCCGGTACAGGTCGGGATATTCCGCCCGGTAAATGCCGGAGGGGAAAGGCCCCATCCCCAGAGCGTAGGATTTCTTCGCCGTCAGGGCCATGGTCAGGTTGGTCCTGCCGTGGAAGGCTCCGGAAAAACAGATGATGCTGTGGCGGCCGGTGCAGGCCTTCGCCACCTTGATGGCATTTTCATCTGCCTCCGCGCCGCTGTTGGCGAAAAAGGTTTTCATCTTCTCCCCCTTGCAGGGCATCAGCTCGTCAAATTTCTCTGCCAGCTTGATATAGCCCTCATGGGCCACCACATTGAAGATGCAGTGGAAATATTTCTCCGCCTGGGTCTTCACCGCCTCTACCACCTCCGGCCTGGAGTAGCCGATATTCAGCACGCCCACGCCGCCGATGAAATCCAGGAAATGATTTCCGTCCACATCCTCCAGCACCGCTCCCTCCCCTCTGCTGATGCAGATGGGATAGGTATATCCGCACAGGGCCTTCGGCAGGGCCTCGTCCCGCTTTTTCAGCAAGGCAGCCGCCTTCGGTCCCGGTACTTTCTCTGTCACAATCTTGGGCAATTCCTCTCTCAACATATCAAAACCCTTCTTTCTTACCAGATTTTTTATCAGATTTTATTGCCGGTTTTATTCGTACATTTTTTCATAAAGGGATTTTAAAATCTCAGGGCTGACTTCCACCGGGTTGTCCGGGGTAGAAGCGTCCGTATAGGCCGACTGGGCCAGGGCGTCGAAATCTTCCCGCTTCACGCCGATTTCCGCCAGCTTTTCCGGCAGGCCGGCCTTCTGATTAAATGCCCGTATCCGGCTGACGCAGCAGGCTGTTGCCGCCTCCGGGTCCTGTTTCCGGTCAAAGTCCGGATCAAAGGCCGCCGCCAGCTCCTTCATCTTCTCCCCGCAGGCTTTTCCGTTAAAATCCACCACCCAGGGGAGGATCAGGGCATTGGCCACGCCATGGGGCACATCATAAAAGGCACTTAAAGGATGGGCCATGGAGTGGACTATGCCCAGCCCCACATTGGTGAAGCTCATCCCGGCCAGATACTGGGCGACAGCCAGTTCCTTCCGCCCCTCCAGGTCTCCGGGATTCTCCAGCACCCCCGGAAGATTCCGGGAGATCAGGCTGACTGCTTTTAAGGAGAGCATCTCGGAAAAGGAAAAAGCGCCCCGGGAGAGATAGGATTCCACCGCATGGGTCAGGGCATCCATCGCCGTGGCCGCCGTCAGCTTCAGGGGCAGGGAAGCCATAATCTCCGTATCCAGAATGGCCGCCGCAGGCACCACCTTTGAATCCATGCAGGCCATCTTCCGCTTTTCAGCTGTGTTGGTAATGACATAGTCCATCGTGGTCTCCGAGCCGGTGCCTGCCGTGGTAGGCACCGCGATGATAGGTACCGCCGGATACCGGCTCTTATCCATCCCCTCCAGGGACACCACATCCCGGTTCTCCGGGTTATTGGCGATAACCGCCACCGCCTTCGCCGTATCGATCACAGAGCCGCCGCCCACGGCAATAATAAAGTCACAGCCGCTTTTCTCATACTGCTCCAGGCCGTACAGTACATTTTCAATGGTGGGATTGGGCTTTACTTCCGCGTCTGTCTCCCAGGGCGTCCCGTTTTCCTCCAGGACTGCCTCGATTTTTTCCGCAATCCCGCACCGGATCAGGTCATGGTCTGTGATCAGAAAGGCTTTCTGAAAATGCCGCTTCCGGATCTCTGTCCCGATTTCCTTTCTGGCGCCTTCCCCGAAATAGGAAGTGCCTGTATATACCATTCTATTTATGCTCATATCGATCCTTCTTTCATCCCGATTCGTCTTCTGCCCATGCCCTGCTCCTCCAGGCGCTGCAGCGGCTGAGACCCAAAGTCCCTGCGGATCTCCGTACAGCACAGCCGGGACAGCTCTGCCGTCACCCAGCCCTCCTGCTGCCCTGATGCCTGACAGAAGATATTTCCCATGCTGTCCCCGATCAGGGAACGGCCTGCCAGCTCCGCAGAGCCGCTTCTGCCCACCCGGTTGGAAGCAATGACAGGGATGTCATTGTCCAGGCTCCGGCCGCAGGCAGCCAGTTCCCACTGTCTCTCGTAGCATTTCTCCCAGGCCGCGCTCACCGCCAGCAGCTCCGCCCCTGCCTGGGCACAGGCTCTGGCCGCCTCGGGAAAAGCACAGTCCCAGCAGATCAGAAATCCCAGAACCCCGGCCGACGTAGAACAGACTGTGTAAGCTGTACCCGGCCGGAATACGTTCCGCTCCTGCCGGATCAGATGGCACTTGGAACAAACATGGCGCCACCTGCCATCCCTCTCTGCCAGACAGAGGCTGTTTTCCACGCCGGACTCTGTAAACCAGGGCGTTCCCACGACGGCTGCCAGTTCCAGCCTGCGGCAGTTCTCCCCGATCAGATCCATCGCCTCGCTGATCCGGGCGGCATCCGTCCGCTCCGGGATCTCCTCCAGGGCTTCATAGCCATAGAGGGCCATCTCGGG
Source organism: Candidatus Paralachnospira sangeri (assembly GCA_904397815.1). Lineage (GTDB taxonomy): Bacteria > Bacillota > Clostridia > Lachnospirales > Lachnospiraceae > Paralachnospira_A > Paralachnospira_A sangeri. The sequence continues at coordinate 3,487 of CAJFOT010000106.1, read as the reverse complement.
AAACACAGCCAGCGCCAGCTTCGGCTCCTGCGCTTTCATCTCTGTCAGCATCCGGCAGATATGCCGGGCATTTTCCATCACCTCGCCGGTGACACAGTCCATCTGGGCCGCCGCTCCGTATACACCCGGTTTCATCTCTCTATGCCTCTTCCTCTTCCTGGTTGGCGCTGTACAGCAGGTCATTGATACTCTTCCGGATCCGGATAAATTCCGGCGTATCCTTCAGCTCCAGCCTCCTCTTATGAGGCAGGTAGACATTGACCTCCTTAATAATCCGCCCCGGCCGGGCAGACATCACATAGATCTTATTGGCCAGGAAAACCGCCTCGTCGATATCATGGGTGATAAACACCACGGTGGGGTGCTCCGTCTCCCAGATCTCCCGCATCAGCAGCTGCATGTTTGCCTTCGTGTGGGGATCCAGGGCGCCGAAGGGTTCATCCATCAGCAGCACCTCCGGCTGATTGGCCAGAGAACGGGCGATGGCCACCCGCTGCTTCATGCCGCCGGACAGTTCCTTGGGATAGGCTTTCGCAAATTTTTTCAGTCTGATAATATCCAGATACCGGTCGGCAATCTCCTGCTGCTCCTCCTTCGGCATCTTCTTTAACTTCAGGCCGAACTTAATGTTATCTTCCACCGTCATCCAGGGAAAGAGAGTGTAAGTCTGAAACACCATCCCTCTGTCCGGCCCCGGGCCCGTCACCTTCCGGTCATTGACGATAATCGAACCCGCCGTGGGAAAATCCAGCCCTGCCAGCATCCGCAGCAGAGTGGACTTGCCGCAGCCGGAGGGACCTACCACACATACAAAATCATTATCCTGGATATCAATGGAAGCGTCCTCGATGGCCTTCGTGCTTTTCTTTCCTGATGTATATACTTTATCAATATGTTCTGCCAGAATCTTGCTGCTGGCCACATGGGCTTCCAGAGGAGAGCCGGCAGCATGGCTTTCCGGTTTCTTATCCGTCATCTCTGAATCCTCCTTTTCCCCGCCTTACTCTGCCCACGGAAACATCTTCTTAATGGCCAGAGCAAAGAGCCGGTCTGTAATCAGTCCCAGGATACCGATAATCAGAATACCTGAGAAAATGCTCTCCGTCTGCAGGAACCGCTGGGCCCGCAGGATGGAGTAGCCCAGGCCGGAGCTGGAGGCTACCAGCTCAGCCACCGTCAGATATGTCCAGCCCCATCCGATCATCATCCGCAGGGTCAGCATCATCTTCGGCGCCATGGCCGGGATCAGCACCTTGGTAATCGTCGTCCACCGGGTAGTCCCCAGGGTATAGCTGGAGGAAAGCAGGTCATCGGACACGCTCCTGGCATCGTCGGCGATCATCAGCACCACCTGGAAGAAACAGCCCAGGAATACGATGGTGATCTTCGCGCCCTCGCCGATCCCGCACCATACCATGACCAGCGGCACAAAAGCCGGCACCGGCATATACCGGATAAACTCACAGATAGGGGCGATCACCGCCTCCATCTTCCGGAAGCTGCCCGCCAGGATGCCCAGGGGCACGCCCAGCAGTGTGGAGATCACAAATCCCATGGTAATACGGAAGATACTGTATCCCATATCCACCCACAGAGAACCGTCCGCCGCCCTGTCGATAATATCCATCACCACGCTGGCAGGCGAAGGGAGAAACAGCTCCCTGACGCTCCCGCTGGCACACAGCAGCGTCCAGACCGCGAAAATAACCACAAAAGTCGATATCGCCGATATCACATATCGTTTCTGGGAGATCTCCTTGCGCAGCCGGAAATCTCCTCTGTCTTTTTCTTTCTTCATCTCTCATCACACCTTCCTAAATCAGAGCATCGTCTCCCCGTTCTCCCGTGTGAATCCGGATGCTCTCCTCTACCGGAAGGACGAAAATCTTTCCGTCTCCCTCTGTCCCGTGGCTGTTGACAGAAAGTACCACGTCGATTACCTCCTGCACCGCTTCATCGGGCACCACGATCTCGATCATCTTTTTCGCCACCAGAGCATTTTCATGAATCTGCTCCTTCAGCGTCATGGCCGTTCCCTCTCCTGCGGTAAACCGCACCGTCGCCCGGCCTCTGCCCAGCACCTCCTTGGAATTCATCGCAAAAAACCGATGGTCGCTCAGGGCCTGCTTCGTCTTGAAATAACAGCTTGGTCTTAATATAATCACAATCTCTTTCATCCTGTCAGCCTCCTGCCTCCGTTACCTTCTACAGTTCGCTCTTTCCGGAGCTTACGGTGATCGCCGTCTCCACCGGAAGGATAAAAATCTTTCCGTCGCCAAAGGCTCCCTCATCGTTGGTCTTGGATGTCTTTACGATGATCTCGGTCACCTTTTCCACATCTACATCCTCAACCACCAGCATCAGCATTTCCTTGGGAATCTCATCATAGTACACATTATCTACCTTCAGGCCCCTCTGTTTTCCTCTGCCCAGGATGCCGAATCTGGTGGCAGCCCGGAAACCGGCCTCGCACAAATGGTTCAATACCTCATCACATTTTTCCGGTCTTACAATCGCCTTAATCATTTTCATAATTACAATCTCCTTTTCCTCCGCAATAAGAAAAGGCGCCGGAGCTTTCGTTCCGACGCCTTCGTCTCTTATACAGATCTCATAAATATGTTACATATTATAGGTCTCAGATTTTTCTTTTACAATGGATACCGGTCATAATCATTGTTGTGCGGGAGGCACAAAGAGTATTGATTATCTGTCATTTCTCATAATATAATCATCAATATCCTCTATAACACAACTGTCACCCATGGTATGCAGAGACTCAAAATATTTCGTAATATATCCATAAATATCATACCGGCCAAAAATATCCGCTACTTCCGCGCCCGATAATCCCTTCAGATAACGGTATCGTTCCATGCAATAAATCAGAAATGTTGCTTCTTTACTCATTACTCACGCCTCCTCCGGATAATCATAATCGCCCGTTAGAAGTTCATCCTGATACATCGTATATAGTGTCATAGGACCGTAATGCCACAGCTTCGACTTCTCATCCGAAAGTTCCTCGTAAAGTTTGGACTGATAAAACCGGGAAATGGCTGTGTTTTCACTTACATTGCTGTTTTTCGTAATCTGTTCGATAATAGGCGGTACAATCACAGCCAGCATTGCGCTGAATTGATCTTCATTCATACTAATTCCCTCCCCTCAAAGTGCAGATACTTCAAGGATTTCTCCGTCGCAAATACCAGTTGATTGAACAATTTGCGAATCTTCAATGCCGCCAGTGCCTGTTCCTTATTCAGTATGCCTGTCATATACAAGGTTATGGTGCGATATACATCATCATTCGCCACAGATCCATAAACCAAATCGTATTGTATCCCCTGATAAATTCCATGACGATTGGCAGAAACAAAATCAAGCCATGATTCATCCTTAGTGAACTACCCATTGTCTAAAGCCAATGGGCTTCCTGCTTCATCGACCTCGTATACCCACTGGGCACTTACCTACTATCTCCACA
>CAJFOT010000105.1 GCA_904397815.1 Candidatus Paralachnospira sangeri | reverse complement strand
TTACCGCATAATATGTGTTATGCGGTAACCGGCAGGGAGGGGCAGGGGCCTTCTTCTGGAAAATCCGGGTAAAATGGGTGTTCAGGATGAGTATTCGCCTCGTCCAGAATGTAAACTTAAAACAGCGCAAAAAAATAAGACCGTCGAAAATGATTCATTTTCTTTCGGTCTATTTCTCGTGGAATGCAGGGCGTGCCTCACTGAAAAGAGGCATTGTTAAATTTTACCAAACCCAATTGACACATCAAATAGAGAGTGCTACAATATTCCTAACGCCAAATATGCTATTTATTCTTTACCGCATAACACATATTAAGCGGTTTTGCATGTTCCGCAGCCTTTCTAAGCCTGTATTTTCAGGCATTTCTACGCCGCAGCGCACACGATCCCCTGACTCAGATTACCAGTCCCAGCCTTCCCATCTGTCTGACCTGCTCCTCGCCGCTGGTTAATGTATAGATTCGGGTGGTATTGATGCTGGCATGGCCCAGGATATCAGCTAAATGGGTGATATCTTTCTTTACCTGATAATAGGTGCAGGCGAACAGATGCCGCAGATTATGGGGGAACACTTTCTTTCTGTCCACCTTCGCTTCCTGGCAGAGCAGCTTCATATCATGGAGGATATTGGTTCGGTCCATCGGCCTGCCTGTTGCTGTGATGAATACGCTGCCGCTGCTGATGCCGCGCCGTCTGATGTACCTTTTCAATTCCCTGCACAGATCAGAGGGCAGAAGAACTGTCCTGGTCTTTCCCTTCAGCGATACCTGTGCCCTTCCCGCATATACCGCCTCTGCCGTGATAAACCGCAGCTCGCTGACACGGATACCGGTGGAGCATATGGTTTGCATCAGATAATAGAGACGTTCATTCCCTTTCCGTTTTGCGGCCTTCAGCAGCCGGTAGTATTCCTCCTTCGTCAGTTCCCGCTCCTGATCCCGGAAAGCGGTGCGCTGTACCTTCACTGCCTTTACCACACAGTCATACCATCCCAGTTCTTTAAAAAAGCTGTTAATGGCAGCCAATATAGAATTGACACTGGCTACCGCATAGTTTTCCACCAGATAATTTTTATACAAAATCACCCTCTCCTTCTGAACTGACCGGTCTGCTCCCAGCCACCGGACAAAAGCAGTGATGTCTCTCATATATTTCTCTATTGTCGCTTTACTTTTTTCTTCTTCGGCCAGCTGTTCCCTGAAATGCTGAATCAGCTCCTGGCTTATATAATGCTCCATATCCATTCTCCTTCCCAGCCTTCCAGCCGTATTTCCTTTCCAATTCGGCGAATTTTTCTTTGCATGTCTGGACGGTATCCCAGTATACAAACATATATCTGATACTGTTTTCTATTATACACAATTTCATGCTGAACTGCCTATTCTTTTTTGGATATTGGAGGAATTTATTTATGTGAAAGACGGTGAAGGGAGGATTCGCTTTCTTCCAGTTGCTTCAATATTTCCTGAAATGCCGGTTCATGGCGGACAAACTCTATCTCCTCATCCTCTTCCAGCGCTTTTTTCAGGATACTCTTTATCCCGTTTCCCTCTGTCTGCTTTTTGAAGGGAATATGCCGGAACAGCGGTGACTGCTGTATCTCTTCCATGTTTATTCCGCCAGCCATTTCTTTCAGCAGCTTCAGAAATCCTTCCTTATTTTTCCGGGCAGCCTCGACCTGAAGCTGAGCGGAGCCGGCGATATAAGCGCCCAAGTCAAACTGTTCTGCCACAGCTCTGGCTAATTCCGCGTATCGCTGGGCCATGTCATAATCCTGTCCGTCACACAGCAGCTGACAGATCTTTGACAGGGAAGCAATCAGATTATTGGCATTCTGATAGATCATTGTCTCGCAGAGGCGGTAGGCCTCCTCATCCATATCCTGGGCATGGTACAGATTGATTTCCATCAGCCGCTTATCCACTCCCTGGGGCGGAATCTGATCCAGCAGTCTGTGGGCCTGCTCATACCTGCCCTGATCCATATCCTGACGGCAGAGAGAAATCAGCGCCATCCCTGCCAGTTCCCGGTCGCCGCAGCAGGCTATCGTCTCCAGCCATGCCCGCAGCTGTTTTTCATAAGGTTCCTGTTCCTCCTTTGGTTCCATAGACAGATACATATTTAACACCAGTGCCAGATTCAGCGTCAGCTTGTCACATTCCGGATACTGCCGGATCAGCTCCCGTCCCCGCTCAAAGGCCGCCCGATAGCTGCCGGTCAGCGCTTCCCGGGAAATTTCTTCCACCGCCCGGCTGATCTCCAGGTCTGTCATCTCTTCACGGAAAGACAGCAGGGTATTCACGTCAATTCCCAGCACCCTGGCCAGCGGCGCCAGCAGGGACACATCCGGACAGGAAATGCCGCTCTCCCATTTATTAACGGCAGGCGCCGTCACTCCCAGATAGCTGGCTACCTGCTCCTGGGTCAGCTTCCGTTCCTTCCGGTATCTCCGTATAATCTCGTTCATCTTCATATTACAGCCCTCTCTTTCCGAAACCTTTTATGACTTTAAAATCTGCCGTTCTCTGTTCCTTCTTTGCCTGTGATCTGTCTTTAGCATATCAGAATTCAGTCGGGCAAACAATTGAACTGTTATCACATTTTATTCAGAAAAATTAACCGGCAGGAAATTGCCGGGTTTCCTCCTGATAAATAAGAATTTGAAAAAATTCCGTTTCAGGCATATAATTATAGAAAATATCACACATAAAAACCAGGCTGGACAGACCGGCCCACATGCGGGGTGCATGGCTCTTTGTCCAGGTCTGTCAGTTTAACAGGAGGGAAAATATGAAAATCGCAATTGTATATAAAAGTATAACCGGAAATACAGCAGAAGTGGCAGAAGCGGTCAGAGAAGGCCTGGCCGGAAATGAAATCGTCTATTTCGGCGAGCCGAAGGAAGGAATCGAAGCACAGATGTTTTTCATCGGCTCCTGGATTGACAAGGGGACATGCTGCCCGGAAATTCTCGAGTTTTTAAAGTCAATGAAAAACAGCCAGATCGCCTTTTTCGCCACAGCCGGTTCCGGCAGCTCAGAGAGCTATAACGAATCCTTATTCAATCGGATTAAAGAACAGATCCCGGCTTCCAATCAGCTGGCCGGCCATTTTATCTGTCAGGGACGGATGCCCCAGCCGGTCCGCAGCCGCTATGAACAGATGCTGGCACAGCACCCGGAGGATTCCCGGCTCCAGGCCAGCATAAAGAATTTTGATGAAGCTCTCTCCCATCCTGACAGCCGGGATCTGGGGAACGCAAGGCAATGGGCTGCGCAGTGTGTACAGCAGCTGGAAAACCAGTAAATTTTCTATGCTGCCCGATGCCCAGTCTTTCCAGATGTCCCGGAAAAACACCGGCCATGCACGCCATAACAGCCAGGCAGAGCACATCAAGCGATAATTTCCGGCAGCCGAATATCCGCATCGCACAGCAATCCCGCCGCGCCCACATCAAACCGTTTCACCGGAACGCCGTGGAACTCGGCCGCCTCCGGCTGAATCTCCCCTCTGACCAGCCGCTCTGTCCCCCTGATCAGTTCCCCGATCAGGGAGGGCTTCACCGGACAGCTGGCATGGGAAGGCCAGATCTCATCAAATCTGTCGGTATACTGCTCCAGCCGTTTCAGGCTGTAATAATAAGCCGGCAGATTCCGCTGGGGACCAAACATAAAGATATTGCCGTCCTGTACCGGATCGCCGCCGATCAGTACCCGCCTGCCGGTATCCAGCACCGCAATGCTGCCAGGCGTGTGTCCCGGCAGCCCGATGATCTCCAGAGACCGTCCGCCCAGGTCCAGCACATCCCCATCCCACACCGGACGGATACCGCCCAGCATACCGCCTGTTCTCCCGTAATTCTGCAGTTCCGCCGGGTTTATATACACCCAGTCAAATTCCTCGTTGCTCCCAATATGATCCCTGTCCGCATGAGTGTTCAGCAGCTCCACCGGCAGACTGGTCAGCCCGGCGGCGATCTCCTTTGCGTTATGTACCTCCATACCGCTGTCAATCATCAGCGCTTTTTCGGTTCCTGCCAGCAGAAAAAACCGTACGCCGGCCTCATCAATTCTCCATGTCTGTTCGTCCACTTTTGTAATTCTGTAATTCATATCTCCGCCCCTTTCCATTTTCCACATCAATATAAACCTTCATCCACGCCTCAGCCACAATCGCATGTCCCGCACTGGTCAGATGAATCCCGTCCACTGTCAGTTTTTCATCTTTGCATATCCTCCGCTTTTCCTGGAAAATATCCCACAGCGGCACGAAAGACAGGCCTCTTTCCTCTGCCAGCGCCCGCGTCTCCAGGCGGAAGCCTTCCAGCGGTTTGATCCAGTTGGCATACTCCGCCGGCCAGGGGAAGATAAAGGGCTCCATCAAAATCACGCGGGCATGGGTGCGGGACTCTGCTTCCGCGACCATCTGTTCCAGACATTCCCGGTAGCCCTCCGGCCCGTATCCTCCGCCGTACAGATGCAGGCTGAGATCATTGACCCCAACCAGGATGGTCACCACATCAGGATTCCGGCTGATACAGTCCTCCCGCCATCGGAGCCTCATCTGAAAAGCGGTATACCCGTTATGCCCCCGGTTTACCACCACCGCATCGGGCAGCTGTTCCTGAATCATCCGCACATAGCCGTCTCCCAGCCTGTCCCTCCGCTCATCCCACAGCCTGTCACAGTCGGTAATACTGTCTCCGGTAAATACCAGGACAGGCGCCTTCTGATCCTGAACCATCTCCCCCTGCCTCCCTTCTTCTGCTTTTTAATATTATAACCCATTTCATCCCGGCAGAAAACCTTTTTCAGTGGAAGTCGGGAGAAGCAGGCCGACAGAAGGAGCCGGACTGCCTGCCTCCGGACCGCAAAAAGACAGAAGAGCCGGAACTGCCTGTAACGGCAGCCCGGCCCCTCTGTCTTATTTATTTATGGAACCAAATGTATGGCAGGTAAGCTGTGTTATTTTGCCGGTACGGATTTGGTCGCGATCACATCTGCCTCTGTTCCCAGCAATTTTTCGATCACCACAGTTCCGGCTTCCACCGGCGCGGTTAAAGTTACCTTTTTAATCTCATTAACAGCGTCAAAAATACGTGCCTTCGGGATCGGCGCGGTCAGACGCACGCTGGCCAGCGGAAGCTCGCCGCCCCTGACCAGAACAGATGTGGCGATATTCCGCCGGGGATCTGTCAGTTCCTGTTTCACATAATCCTCGCCCTTGGAGCAGGTAGCGCCCTCGATTTTTGTAATCTGGCCGTTTTCTTCTACATCTGCTGTGATCTCACAGCCATTGGGACAAATAATACATGTAAATGTTTTTAACATTCTACATTCACCTCCAGATCTGATTTGGATACAAATTTATCTGCTGAAATAGACATCTGAATCATCTCCGCCGGAAGGGCTTTTTTCATCTTCTTGGAGGCGATGACCTGTCCGTCCTGGCTGACCACGATACGGCAGTCATTCATCGGACGGTTTACACGCATGGACAGCTTGAAGTTTTTCTCGCCGCTCACTCTCTGAGGTACGGTATGGTTAATGTTCCGGTCTGTGTGAATCTCAATATTGCAGGGAGCCAGATGTCCGGTTCTCACATACTCAGCCGCCTGATCTGCCAGGCTCTCCGCTTCCATGGAAACGAAATCCACCAGGTCATGTACGTGAAGGACATTGCCCGCGGCGAAAATGCCTTCCACATCGGTCTGGAAGTTCTCATCCACAACAGCGCCCTTGGTCCGTCCGTCCAGGGTAACACCGGCGTCCAGAGACAGCTCGTTTTCCGGAATCAGCCCGACAGACAGAATCAATGTATCACAGGGATAATATTTCTCTGTTCCGGGAATGGGCTTCATATGCTCATCCACCTCGGATACAGTTACGCCGGTCAGACGGGATTTTCCGTGGATTTCCGTTACGGTATGACTTAAATACAGCGGAATATTATAATCATTCAGACACTGCTGGATGTTTCTGGGCAGTCCGCTGGGGTAGGGCTGAATCTCGAATACAGCGTGTACGTGAGCGCCCTCCAGGGTCAGACGGCGTGCCATAATCATGCCGATATCTCCGGAGCCCAGAATCACAACCTCTTTCGCCGGCATCCTGTTATACAGATTGATATAGGCCTGGGCCACACCTGCGGTAAATACGCCGGTCGGACGCTCGCCGGGGATTGCCAGCGCGCCTCTGGTACGCTCCCGGCAGCCCATGGTCAGGATCACGGCCTTCGCCTGATACTGAACCAGTCCTTCCTTAGTCGCTACAGTCACCACTTTATCATGAGAAACTTCCAGCACCGCGCACCCTGTCACATAGGGAATGCCCAGCTCTTTTACTTCCTCGATAAAACGGGCAGCATATTCAGGGCCGCTCAATGTGGTTTTGAAGCGCGTCAGTCCGAATCCGTCATGGATACACTGACGGAGAATACCTCCCAGCTGCTTCTCACGCTCGATAATCAGCATGTCGTGGATTCCCTTTTTATAAAGCTCTACAGCGGCTGCCAGGCCTGCGGGGCCTCCGCCTACGATGATTACATCCTTCTTCTGCATTTCCATCTCTACAAAACCTCCTGTTACACCTTACGCTTCTTCCCTGACTTTGCCGAAAAGCACCTGGGAGCCCTGTCTAGCATAACGGATTTCTGTTTCTTTCAGTCCCAGCTCTTCTTCAATCATCTGTTCTACACGCATCTGGCAGTATCCGCCCTGGCACCGTCCCATCATGGAGCGGGTTCTGTACTTGATGCCTGTCATCGTCTTAACCCCCAGCGGGTTATGGATCGCCTGAAGGATTTCTGCTCTGGTCACCTTCTCACAGCGGCAGATCACATCGCCGTAATCCGGGTTCTCCTTGATCAGACGGTCCTGTTCCTCCTTGGTCTGCTCCGCGAAACGGACAATTCCCTTTCTCACAGGATCGAAATCAGGATTGGGCTTTAATTCTTCTCTCTCGGCCATCAGGCTGATAGCGTATCTGGCAATCGGCACTGCCGCTGTCAGTCCGGGGGACTCGATGCCTACCAGGTTAATGGCATGGGGCGCGATATCATCACGGATTTCAATCTTAAAGTCCTGAATCACACCGTTCTCATCCACCCACTTCGGCAGGATACCTGAATAGTTGCGGATATAATCAGCTTTTTTAATATGAGGCCAGATCACAGAAGCACTCTCTGCCAGGAAGTCAATATTCTTCTGGGTTACGCCGTAATCCTCAAAATCTGTTACGTTTTCTGCTGTGGGTCCGATGATCACATTTCCATCGGTGGTATTGGTCACATGGATACCCATCCATGTATTGCTGGGAACCGGATAAACCGGCATGGGCAGCAGACTGCCTGTACGGTTGTCCAGGATAATGTAGTCGCCTTTGGAACCGATCACATGATAGCCGGTGATGCCCAGCATGTCAGAGATCTTTCCGCAGCCCAGTCCGGCGCTGTTTACAACCCAGCGGGTGTGGAATACGCCATGGGTGGTTGTAATCTCATATGTATCATCTTCCCGGCGGCTGATCCCGGTCACCTCATGATCCAGATAATAATCTGCGCCGTTCTGATGAGCGTTTTCTGCCAGGGCAATGGTATAAATGAAGGGATCCATAATACCGCTGTTAGGAGAGAACATCGCAAATTCGCCCACAGCCGCAGGCACCAGCTGATGCAGTTCTTCCTTCTCAATAATCCGAAGCCCCTTTGCGCCATTGGCCTCGCCCTGTTTCAGTGTCCGCTGCAGGGATACTCTGTCTTCCTCAGAACGTCCTACCATTACTTTACCGCAGCGCTTGAAGGTAAAGCCCAGCTCTTCTGACAGCTGATCCATCATCTGGTTGCCTTCCACACAGAGCTTTGCCTTCAGTGAGCCTGTGTCATAGGCAAAACCGCCGTGAACCACGCCGGAATTTCTCCCGCTGGTTTCATAACAGACATCCAGATTTTTTTCCAGCACGCCAATTTTCAGCTGATATCTGGACATTTCTCTGGCGATTGCGCTGCCTACCGCGCCTCCGCCCACAATCAGTACATCATACATCTGTTCCATTTTTTCTTGCTCCTTCTGTTTATTGTGAGTTTGCTATGAGCATATGTTCGGCAGCCTCATGCCGCCAGTTTATATTAGGCCTTGGATCTCTTATTTCTGCAATTTCTTATCAGTAGTCATCCAATGATTATGATCTATTTTTATCATATAGCACTATGATTGTCAAGCAAAATCGTAAAATAATTCAAAAATTCATCCGATAAATTTTTCACACAAATCTACCGTCCTGCTGTTCCCCTTCCTGATCCTGCTTTTTCATCTGCCAGACCGGCGCGATCTGTCTCAATATCCGGACAAACAGGGCAAAATGAAAAAATGAAAAATCAATCACACTATCCCCGGAGAATTGACGCCCTCAGTCCGCTCATGTTATGATGATCTGCAGAACCGTTCATTCACCTTCACCCCTGCTGGGGAATACTTTTATAAGAAGAGTCTGATCCTGACCAGCGACCTGGAGAAGCTGTGCCGGGAGACGGCCCGGATTGCCCACAAAGACGAGGCCCGGCTGCGCATCGGTTACCTGAAATGCTACAGCGGGCTGGAATTTCAGATGGCTGTAGCCGAATTCTCGGAAAAATATCCCGACGTCATGATTGATATCATCAACGGGAATCATGAAGATTTGTACGATGTCCTGTATCCTGGTCGCCTCCCCGGATCAGCAGGAAAATGAACAAAACTATTACCAGACCATCATCGGCATACAGGGTGATTTTCTCTTCGCGGAAACCCTGGATGAAGCCAGGATGCTGGCCGCCGGCGGAAAAGGCTATCTGCCGATGGAAGCCAGCCAGAACATGTCCCCGCCCGGCCCCGTCCTGCACCGTATCCCCCTGCTGCGGCGGGAACAGCCCGTTCACCGAATCTACGGCGCTTTCTGGAAAGCGGACAATTCCGGTTATTATATAGAAGATTTTGCCTCGATTCTGAAATCAAAATTTCCGGGAGGGGCAGCGGAACCCCATATCCTTTAGACAAATCCATTCAATCAGGAGGAGTCGTTTGCAAAACCATAAAAAGCGTGTCCAGGCAGCAGAGCAAATTCTGCCCGACACGCTTTTTCTCTCCAATATCATAATTCTGCTATCATAACTTTGTCAAAATACCCGCCGAACGGCCGATCTCCAGAATCTCTTCCACACTCACGCCGGCGACACGCGCGATCTTCTCCGCAGGGATATCATTCCTTAACATTTCCACTATCATTTCATTCCGGCCCAGCGAACGACCTTCTGCCAGTCCTTCTGTCCGTCCTTCTGCTCGGCCTTCTGCCAGTCCCTCCGCACGTCCTTTTTCTATATTTTCCTGATCCCGCATCAACAATGTCATAAACTCTCGCCTCCATTCCTGATTCTTTCTGGCCCTCTGTACCGCGTCATCCAGTTTCCGGACAAATGAATTATCACTTTTTCGGCCTGCGACATATGACAGAAAGGCGCGCAGATCTTCATTTACATCATCCTGTGTTCCCATTGCGTTTAAGAAAATCTTCTGTGTTCCGTCCTCCAGCCTTAACTTCTCATCCTCACAGCACCTGTTCTCAAAGGTATATTTATGCCTCCCTTTTCCGAACAGGTCAAAGGTGCAGATAAAAATCACAAAACTCATATTAAGCTTCCGATAGCTCTCGCCTTTCTCAATCAGCTCCAGATCGATCATTCCCTGATAATATCTGCTGCGTTTGGGCAGCTCCTTCGTATCGGTGGCCTGCATCTCTATGTCGTACACAGTTCCCAGACCGTCTTTTACATACACATCCAGACGGACGCTCCGGGCATCTGCCGTCATGTTAATGACTTTCTGCTCCTCAGGATATTCCACACGATCGATCTTAACCTCTAAAATCGCTTCCAGCAGCTCTCTGCAAAGCTCAGAATCACGCATGATTTTTCCGAACATAAAGTCATTGCTGATTCCAACCTCTTCCCATCTGATTTCTTTCATCTGCCTTACCCTCCGGTTTTTTGTCGGTTACCTTGCATCAGCATTTGCCTTGCGCTGCCTGCAGGCTGCATTTGGCTTTATCCGGGGTATTCTGTCCTGTATCGTATCTTCTGAAAATTCGCTTTGCTGTATTACTGGCAATATTCTTTTCTTTTATTATATCCTGCCTTCCCGTCCGGCACAACATTTTTTATTCAGCCAGACGGATCTCCAGGTGGATATCTCTGCAGCACAGATGGAACCTGCCGTTCATCTTCCTATAATCCCTGCGCATCTCTGTGGAAATATACCACTCCTCCACAGTGCAGATTTCTTTGGGATGAGACAGCATAGTGGCAGACAGCTTTTCCACATTTTCCAGGGCCAGGCCGTTAAAATAGGTTACCACAGCCCGGCCGGTCACTCTGGCCTTTTTCAGGTTCTTCTCTCTGAAAACACATACCGCAGGCAGCGTCCCTTATGAAGTAACTTCATACGAACTGCTGGTAGGCAGCGGTTTTCAGGAATGGCAGGACTGCTTTTATATCAGCGATTGCTGATCTACCTTCCGACGGTTACCTCTGCAGCCTGTATGTGTGGGGTGGAGAAAAAAGGTGAGATCTGGCCAGTTTTCTTCATCCGGTACTCCTTACCTGGGAAGATGAGAAAACCCTTTTGTTTTCCGATATCCGGGATGAATCGGATCAGGCAGTTCTGGACAGAGGAGATGAACGCAAGGATATTATTCCCCCTGAACCCTGCAATATCGAAAACGGCGGCATGACCTTATACGGATGGGTTATCAGGCCCAGAAATTATGATCCCACAAAGAAATATCCTGCGATTTTGGAAATCCACGGAGGGCCAAAGGTAAGCTATGGAGAAGTATACCATCATGAAATGCAGATGTTTGCCAATGCCGGCTACTTCGTCCTGTTTATGAATCCGCGCGGAAGCGACGGCCGGGGAAATGACTTCATCGAAATGAGAGGCAAATACGGCACAATCGACTATGAAGATCTGATGAAATTTACAGATGCACCACTCCCACCATCTTCCTTCACAGCGATGAAGATTACCGTTGCCCTCTGTCTGACAGTATGGAAATGTTTTCCGCGCTGCGCCGTCACGGCATCAAGACACGTCTGGTAATCTTTAAGGGAGAAAATCACGAGCTGAGCAGAAGCGGTAAACCTCTCCACCGGATAAAACGGCTGGAAGAAATCAAAAACTGGATGGATCATTATTTACAGCCGTAATCCACATGCGCTGCAGACGCAGGACACAAAATTTTCACAAAAAAATATTTCTCTCCCCTTGACACTGGTTTTATCGAGTGTTATATTACAAGTAGAACAAATATAACTTTAACCATTTATGCGATTGACCAGTACCGTGTCCAGTCAGGGTATTCATCTGCGCCGCAGCAGACTGGCAGCACTGTACCAGGCAAGGGGAGGCTGAACTATGAAAAGAGATTATTATGAAGTGCTAGGGGTCAGCCGGGATGCCGATCCGTCCGTTATAAAGAAAGCATATCGTAAGCTGGCGAAGAAATATCATCCGGATACCAACACCGGTGATAAGGAAGCCGAGCAGAAATTTAAGGAAGCAGCGGAGGCCTATGGCATCCTGAGTGATCCGAAAAAGCGAAAATTATATGATCAGTATGGCCACGCCGCTTTTCAGGAGGGATTCTCCGAAGAAGCGGCCCAGCATTATGCCGGAAACGGCAATTATCAGGAGTTCCACTTTAATGGCGATGATATGGATGATATCTTCGGCGACCTGTTCGGCAATCTTTTCGGCGGCAGGAAAAGCGGCCAGAGTCAGAGCCAGAGCCACGGCTTCCATTCCGGCGGCTTTCACTCCGGAGGATTCCACAGCGGCAGCTTCCGCAGCGGCTTCGGCGGAAATTCCGGCCAGGGCTACAGCATGGACGGCGAAGACGTGGAGTCTGAAATCTCCATTACCTTCGATGAGGCCGCCTTTGGCTGTGATAAAGTCATTACCATTCAGGAACCCGGCAAAAACGGGGCACGTCAGTCCCTGCAGGTTCATATCCCCGCAGGCATCGATGACGGCGGCCGTATCCGTCTGAAAGGAAAAGGCATGGCCGGTTTCGGCGGCGGCGCTGCAGGAGACCTGTTCCTGAAAGTCAAAGTAGGTACAAAACCCGGCTTTGAGCGGAAAGGGCAGGATGTGTACACCACCGTACAGATCCCCTATTTCACCGCCGCTCTGGGAGGAGAAATCCGTGTGCCCACCCTGTACGGTGATGTCACCTGCAATGTAAAGGAGGGCACCCAGTCAGGCAGCAAGATTCGACTGAGAGGCAAGGGGATTGTCTCCATGAAAAATCCTTCCGTACACGGCGACCAGTACGTCACCGTACAGATCCAGGTACCCAGACATCTGAGTCCGGAAGCAAAACAGAAACTGAGAGAATTCAAAATGGCCTGCGGCTGACAAAGCACCGCAGGCCATTTTGCACGTTGAAAACTTCGAAAAAAATTTTTGCTCTTTCTGTTTTTAATGAAGGCTTAATCTGCCCCGGTGTATAATCAGAGCATCAACAGCCAATATCACCTGACAGAAAGGGGTTATAAAATGAAACATTCAGCAGAAAAAATCAAACAATTATTTACTGACAGGAAAAACCGCCGGAAAACCGTCGCAGCGCTGGCAGCCGCTGTCATCCTGCTGCTCCTGGCCGGGATCGCCATCACTGAAAGCCGCATTCACCTGACGTCAGCGGAGGCGGAACAGATCGCCCTGAACCACGCCGGCCTGAATAAAGGCGACATTTCCTTCCTCAGCGCACATCTTGATAAAGAATTTATCAAAAGCGCCTATGAAATCAGCTTTTTCTCAGATATGACCGAATACGAGATTGACGCCGCAACCGGCAGACTGATCAGCTTCGATATGGATCGGGACTGATCAGGACTGACCGTGAAAGACAGCAGACCGGCAGACGCCAGTGAAGACGCCTGTCCCCAGACGGCACAGCAGCCGGCCATAAACACCGGAGTATCTCCCTCAGGTAAAATAATACAGCTGCTGGGGAATCAGACCCACCTGAAACTTTTCAGCAGCTGCCTGTACATGGCTGACGCCATTCTCCAGACAGAACACCCCATGTCCCGGGAAAAGGGCCTGGATGGGCAGCTGCGCCGCCCGGCTCATGGCCGCCGCATAAGGGGCCAGGGATACATCCGGCAGGCACTGGATCAGAACCTGTCCGTGGGCAAACACAAAATCCCCTGTAAAAAGACAGTTCATTCCGTCAACCTCGCCATACAGAATCATATCCTGCAGGCTGTGGCCGGGGCACATAAAAGCGGTCAGAGAAACATTTCCCACAGAAATCACCTCTCCATCCTTCACGCCAGTTACCGCATCTGATTTCGGATATGTGAAATCCAGAGGATACAGTCCGCCCTTCGCCAGGGCTACGCTGGTGGCCGTCTCGTCTCCATTCTGAATCGCCTCCGCCTCCAGCTCAGGCGCATAGATCCTGCAGCCGCTCAGCTTCTGAATACGGGCAGCGCCGCAGGCGTGGTCACCGTGATAATGGGTGAGAATCAGCGCCTTAATATCCTTTAATGTATAACCGTGACTCTCAATCACCCGGTCCATCCGCTCCGGCTCCAGTCCGGTACCGGAATCAATCATGATGCACCCCTCTCCCGTGTCAATCAAATATACATTGCAGTCAATCTCCTGGGTAATGCCGAACCCCCATCTGCTGCCGCTGCCCACCAGATAAATATGGTCTGTAATCTTCATCCTTCAAATCCTCCCTCCAAAAAATCATAGGCATACTGTGCCTCCGTAACCGCGCCCCGGATCAGCACGCTCTCGTCCACATTAAAATGGCTGCTGTGATTGGGATACACCGCTCCCACAGCCTCATTGTCAATGCCCAGGAACAGATATACGCCGGGCACCACGGCCTGATACTCCGCAAAATCCTCCCCGCCTGTGGTATGGGGGAATTCTGCCAGCGCTTCGCTGCCATAGTTCTTCGCCACAGCCGCGGCCGCCAGACGGGCCGCCCCGTCATCATTAATCATCGGCGGATTACCCAGGCGGTAATCCAGCTCCCCTCTGGCCCCAAAGGCCTCTGCCGTACTCCGGATCACCCGCTCCATCACCGTCTGGAACCGATCACGGATCGCCGGGTCAAAGGCTCGCGTCGTCCCTCCGATGGTCACTGTCTCCGGAATGGCATTGTCCGTATTTCCGCCCCGGATCTGACAGAAACTGATCAGCGCCGTGTCTGTCGGCGGAAACTCCCGGCTAAACACCAGCTGCAGATTCTGAATCACCGCCGCCGCGGCAGTGATGGAATCAATTCCCTTATGGGGCAGAGAACCATGGGTTCCCTTTCCGTGGATGGTGATGGTAAAAAAGTCCGCCGACGCCATCCGGGAGCCACCCTGGGCGGAAAACACCCCTGCCGGGAGCCCCGACCAGACATGAAGGCCGCATATGGTATCCGCCTGCTCCAGAGCGCCCGCCTGAATCATCGGCACCGCGCCTCTGGCAATCTCCTCCGCCGGCTCGAAAATCAGCCGGACAGAGCCCTTCAGCTGATCCTGAATATCCTTCAGAATCCTGGCGCAAGTCAGCGCCATCGCGATGTGAGCATCATGGCCGCAGGCATGCATAAACCCCGGATTCTTAGACGCATAGGGCACCCCTGTCTCCTCCGTCACCAGCAGCCCGTCGATGTCCGACCGGATGCAGACCGTTCTCCCGCCCCGGCTGCGGTCACCGATCTCCGCCAGCACGCCGGTGCCGCAGACCACCTTCGGCGTCAGCCCCATGCCCCACAGCTCCTCACAGATCATTTCACAGGTCCGGTGCTCCTCCAGACCCACTTCCGGGCACTGGTGGAACTTTCTGCGCAGCTCAATCACGTAGGAGCTGTAGCGCTCTCCGATTTCCTTCAGAAGCATAATTATTTAATCCCTCCCTTTACAGCAAATATATTCAAGTACACTGCCCATTGTATCACAAAACCGGGGAAATTGATATAGGCATAGACTGCCCCTCCATTCCGACTAAGAAACGGAGGGGCGATATGCCGGATATAAAATTTATGTCAGCTTATACCAGAGTCAGCAGTCCCCCGCACACACTCAGCACCTGTCCATTCAGATAATGAGCGCCTTCGCTGGCCAGAAATGCTACCACCGGAGAAATGTCCTCATAAGCGTCGCCGAAATATCCCACCGGGGACATCCGCTTAACCGCCTCCGCCGCTTCTTTGCTCTGCTCGCTGGAATCAAAACCGTCCGATTTCGCCACCGGCAGAAAACAGTTGGTCACCACACCATATTTGCCGAATTCCTTCGCGCACAGTCTGGTCAGCGCTACGATGGCCGCCTTCGCCATACTGTAGCCGGTAAACCCTACGGTTGGCGTTACGCCGGCGCCGGAAGCGCAGGTAATGATCCGTCCGTAATGCTGCTTTTCAAAATAAGGCATACATTTCTGAACCAGCTGCATCGTATAAACCGGGCCGCCGTCAAAATACAGCCTGGCATTCTCAGGCGTGGTTTCCATCGTATATGCCTGGCAGTTCAGTCCTGACTGCGCAATGCAGGCCAGAATATCAATCCGCCCCAGCTGTTCCCCGCAGGCCTTCACCACACGGTCCAGATCCTCCTCCTTCATGATATCACAGGCCACCGGGATGATTTTTCCCGGAAATCCCCGTTTTTCCACATCCTCTGCCAGCCCCTCCAGCTTCTGCATACGCCGGGCCGCCGCAATCACATCCGCCCCAGATTGCAATATCTCCGCATGAAGTAAGACAAATTGGAGGGTTTTGTCACATGAACCGGATATCAAAACAGCCCCGTCCCCATGTGACGGAGCAGCTGATCGCAGACGCGCTTCTCGCGCTAATGAAACAATATCCTTTTGACGATATCACTATCACCCAGATCTGCCAGGAAGCGCAGGTATCCCGGCAGTCATATTATCGGAACTACAATGACAAACAGGAAATCCTCTACCGGTATTTCAAAGAACGCTGGCTGACATTCCAGGAAGCCTATGTCTTCAGTCCGACAGCGGTCCAGGAAAATATCAGCAGCGTGTGCCGGCATCTGCCCTTCAGCAAAGAACTGCTGTCCATCCTGTGCCGGGACAGCCTGCTTTTCATCCTGGAGCAGGCCAGCCGGGACGCCGCCGTGGAAATCTCCCGGAAAATGCCGTTCTTCCCCATACTGGACGACCGGAAATACGACCTGTACCGATACACCTTCATCGCCTCCACCTTCACCAGCGTATTATATCAGTGGACGCTGAACGGATTTCAGGAATCCCTGGAAGAGCTGGGACAGATTACAAAAATATTTTTTGCGGGGTTTGGGCAGACGGATGGAGGAAACCAGTAAAGCAGTGCAGAGTTTTAACGCGAGAAGAGAAACGGCGCCGGCGCCCAGAAGCAAAACAGAAACTGAGAGAATTCAAAACAGCCTGCGGCTGACAAAGCGCCGCAGGCCATAATCACTTTTTGTTATAAAACGTTCTATATTTCTGCTCAAATTCAGATGCTGCCATTTCAGCCTGCTGCGCAGCGGCAGAAACTGTCAGCAGCCCCTTTTTTACAAGGCTGAATAATGTTTCCATTGCCCCTTCTGCCCGGCCCTCTGCCCGGCCCGCCGCCCGGCCCTCTGCCTGACCTTCTGCCCAGCCTGCCGCCTGACCTTCCGCAAAGCCTGCCGCCTGGCCTTTCGCAAATCCTCTCGCCATACAACGTTCTTCAAGGCCATCACTCAAATTACACATACGCTCCACCTCCTGTTCGATCGAATCCGTTACAGCGATATTGAATTCTTCTGATAACACTCTCTTTTTATCATCCGCCGTAATGTTTTCTGAAAATACTTTGCTCAGAAGCCTGATTGCGTCATCTTCGCTTTCCTCTCCCTGAGAACCCAGACGCATGACAATCACACGCATCAGGTCGTAATTCTTCCTTTCCTCCTGATAATTCCCACGCCTGCGGTTTTCGCAAAAGTAATACTCGTTAATCGTATCGGAACGGGAAACCGCTGAGTTTTCGCAAATCCAGATACTCACCACTTTATTAATCTTCTCATACTCCTGATTTTTGAAAACAGTTCCCCTCTGGGCGGAAATCAGTCTGGAACCGTAATATATACCGCGTTTTGGAATCGGGTACCCCGGCGTATCCCTGGACTGAAGCTCAACATTTACGATAATCTCGATCTGCTCGCCATTCTGCGGTATACGGACAACAAATCGAATATCGTACAGCACTTTTCCTTCACGAATCGTCACATCCTCTGTTGCCATATTCCGGACTCTGTCAGTTCCGCTCATTTTCACACTCCCGGCACGCGGGGCATCGGGCGTATCCTGATGGACTGCGGCCTCCGCAATCTGTGGAGTGCCTTCGATCAGCTCTTCAGCGATCTGCTTTACAGGTATGTGGACAAATTCATCCATAGCGCTTTTTAAAATATAAGCAAGGACGGCTTTTTGCGCTACCAGTTTTCTCGCCGCGGAATCATATTGTGCCTTATCCGCCGCAATATCCAATGTCTGCGCGATTTCATTTTCCATAAAACCGCTCACGAACTCCACCGCCTTTCTCTGAGCAGAACACAGGTATCTGCTTCCTTTATCTGTAATATGATTTTACCATGGATATAGGGAGAATTCAATGTTTCATCCCGGATAAGATCCGGGTTAGAAAAGAACTGCTCATATATACCTTTACCACAAAAACAGATACTCACAATTCATAATATTAACACACTGCCAGAGGGACAGCGAGCGTGCGCGAATACTGGATCGCCGCCCCATAAAACACCAATGCCCATATTTATTCGGAAGTTTGACCTTAGTCCGGCGGAGATACATTTGTTATGGGATGGAGAAGTTTTCGTAATGCGGAAATAAAATAATCAAGAGGGTAGAAAAGCTCACTTTTAGATTTCAACTATTTTGGTAAAGAAAAGCCATCGCTGACATAACATTTGCAGCGATGGCTTCCTACATTGTCTACGATAAAGAGTAAGCAATAAATAGGTTCTTTCCAGATTTAGTTGATATTAGTGTGCGAAAGGATTATAATTAGCTTGGGTGATGATTCATGGAGCAAGAAATTATAAAATTATTAGATCCAAATTTAGAATGTATCCGGTGCAAATTAA
>CAJFOT010000104.1 GCA_904397815.1 Candidatus Paralachnospira sangeri | reverse complement strand
TCACATCCAAAACACTCAGGCTGCTACAGCCTTTAAACATCCATCCCATATCGGTTACCTGCGCAGTATCAAAGCCGCTCACATCCAGGACACTCAAACCACTGCAGCCTTTAAACATCCCACTCATATAGATTACCTGGGCAGTATCGAAGCCGCTCACATCCAGAGCACTCATGCTACTGCAGTCAGCAAACATCACTGCCATATCGGTTACCCGAGCAGTATCGAAGCCGCTCACATCCAGGACACTCAGACTGCTGCAGCCTTTAAACATCCATCCCATATTAGTTACCTGCGCAGTATCGAAACCGCTCACATCCAGGACACTTAGACTGCTGCAGTCATTAAACATCTCTCTCATATTGGTTACCTGCGCGGTATCGAAGCCGCTCACATCCAGGACACTCAAACTTTTACAGCCACTAAACATCACTGTCATATCAGTTACCCGAGCGGTATCGAAGCCGCTCACATCCAGGACATTCAGATCATTGCAGCCTTTAAACATCCAACTCATATGGATTACCTGCGCGGTATCGAAGCCGCTCACATCCAGGACACTCAGACTGCTGCAGCCATTAAACATCGCTGCCATATCGGTTACCCGAGCGGTATCGAAGCTGCTCACATCCAGGACACTCAGACTGCTGCAGTCATTAAACATTTCGCTCATATTGGTTACCTGCGCGGTATCGAAGCCGCTCACATCCAGGACACTCAAACCACTGCAGCCTTTAAACATCCCTCTCATATTGGTTACCTGTGCGGTATCGAAACTGCTCACATCCAGAACACTCAGACTGCCGCAGCCATCAAACATCCATCCCATATTTGTTACCTGCGCAGTATCGAAGCCGCTCACATCCAAAACACTCAGGCTACTGCAGCCATCGAACATCTGGCCCATATTTGTTACCTGAGAAGTATCGAAATTACCATGGAAGAGAATTTTTTCTACCTTATCGCAGCCCTGAAACAACCCCCAACTGTTTTTCGCTGCCTGCACGCCGCCTTCTGCGCCGATATACAGATCATAACATTTTTCTTCGCCTCTGTCCGTCTTTTCCAGCCATGCCATCACACTGCCATCTCTTTTTTCAGAAACATCCCATTTTCCAGCCGCTTCCAGAGATATGAAATCCAGAAATGTAATACTTTGCAGCTGTTCAGTCGCCACCACATCGTATCTGATCCTCCATCCTTCCCTCAGCATCCCGCCGAATTTTGTCTTTGTACCCTCTGCATACAACCCATTATACAACTGGATCGCATCAGCATACCTATCCTGTCCCAGCGGCGACAAGCCCTTCATTAATGCGGCCTCCTGCTTTTCTGCTATCCTGACTCCCAGCTCAGAAGGCTTTTTCAGTTCCACTCCCGCCAGCCTGCTCCTGGCATCCGGCGGTTCCGTTCCGGTCAGCTTCTGATACAGAACAGCGCACATACTGTACACATCTGTCCCGGAATTTGCCGGAACCGCCGCCAAGAGCTGCTCCGGCGGGATGCAGAACAACGCCTGGCCTTCGCCGTGACTGCCGGACTGGCAGACCTTCCCTGTTTCCTGTCCACCAGCTTCCTGTTCACCGTTTTTTTTCTCCGCCTCCTTCAGGCTAACGAAAACCTTCTGTTCCGCAGTATATGCCTTCGCCGCATTTTCCGGCAGGGGAAAGCAAAATCGGATATGGTTACGGATCACCACCGATTCCGGCCCGATTTTCCCGTGGATTTTACCGGAACGGTGGAGATCAGCCAGCTGTTTTACCGCCGGGCGCAGCAGGAACAGCATCCGGCCATCTGTCGTTTCTTTCTGATTTCTTTCTCTTTCCAAAGTCATTCTCCCTTCGTCCCCCACATCATATTTTCCCGGCCGGTCGCCTTAGAGGTATTAAAACCGCCGGTATCCAAAATTTCTCAATGTCCCTTTTTGATCCTGTCCAGATCAATCCCTTTCACAGCCGTCCCTTTCAAAGCAGGGCAGCCCGTAAACATGCCGCTGGTACGCTTCACCTGTTTCATGGAAAATCCGCCGGCATCCAGCCGGACCAGTCTGCGGCAGCCGTAAAACATACTGGTCATATCCGTCACCGCCGCTGTGTCAAAACCGCTCAGATCCAGCTCGGTCAGACTGACGCAGCCGTAAAACATGCTGATCATATTTGTCACAGCTGACGTATCAAAACTGCTGACATCCAGTTCTTCCAGGCTGGCGCAGCCGTCAAACATCCCGCACATATCCGTTATCCGGGAGGTATCAAAGCAGCCGCCGAACTTCACCGACCGCATCCGGTAACAGTCCTTAAACAGACTGCTGCTGTCCGGATTTCCGGCCACACCGCCTTCGCCGGCAATGTAAAAATCATAGCCGTCATTCCGCTCCTGTACCCATGCCAGCACACTGCCGTCCTTCTGTTCCGATACATCCCAATATCGCTGAGGTTTTCCTGCCAGGGTATCCAGAAACGACACAGACCAAATTTCCGAACACCATACAACCGTATCCAGCATACGCCCGTTTCTCTTCTGCCGCATCAATATATTCCGGTTCTTTTTCGCTTTGCCCTTTTCTTCCATCGGAGCTGTGACTGTGACAGTGTCATTCTCTTCCTCAAACAAAGCCTGATACAATTCCTGACCGTTCTGCCACCTGTCCTTCTGAATGATCTCCAGCCCTTTCATCAGCGCTCTCTCCCTGTTCGCCCCAATGGACACGCCCAGCCGGGAGGGTGGTTCCAGCCGCTCGCCCCGCATCCGGCCTTTTACATCCGCGGGCCGGCGGCCTGTCAGCATGCTGTAGATCACCGCGCATATGCTGTATACGTCTGACCATGGGCCGGGCATCTCCCCGCCCAGGTACTCCTCCACAGGTATACAGAATGTCTCGTTGTCATCTTCCGGACGATTCCTGTATAAGAGAGAAACAACAGGCGGCGCTGTCTCTGACCCATCCGTGCCCTTTCTCCATTTTTCCGAACCGGGCTGATGAAACGGCAGCGTATGGCACAGCCACACTCTGTCATGGATCACGATGCTGCCCGGCCCAATATTTCCATAATAACCGCCAGCCTGATGGAGCCGGGCCGCGGCAGACACGATCGGTTCCATCAGACGGAATACTGTTTTTTCCTCCGCCGGCCTGTTTCCGATGGCATGGGTTAAGGTTCTTCCCTCAGTATTTATCCTGTCTTTTTCCATATAATCCTCCCGATTTTATCTTCGCTTTCTTTTACCACACCCGGTCTGGAACCGGATGATTCATCGAAGCCAGCAATGTCGTTCTTAGGAAGTTTTTCTTCGCCCGCTTAATGCCGAAATACTGGATCTGTTCCTGACTGCTCTTTCTTTTTTAGAGCCGCTGTTTCCTTTACTGTTTTCTTATTTCCGGAATGGATGTTTTTCGCCTTTCTGGGGCAGAAGGAGACACCAGATCCGCGCCGCCTATTCACTTCTTTATGGACAGCACAGGCCTTCCTGTCAGCGCCTCATACATCACCGCGCACAGACTGCAGACATCCGGTCGGGATCCGATCTGTGGCCTGTCCACACAGGCTTCCAGAGGAAAATACCCTCCATCTTGCCCCTCCCTGTGGAGCAGAGCCAATTTCCTCGCCACAGGCTCCATCACCTTCAGAAGAACGGAGGGTTCCAGACGCCTCTTGTGCTCCAGAAAACTTTTCAGTGTTTCTCCTGCATACAAATTCTGATCCATCTCAAACCTCCTCCCGGCCCTTCACGGTTACAACCGGCCTGTTTCTCTCCCGCCAGAACCGTCAAGACACGTCTTACCCCCATCTGGTGCCGGTCAGCATCCCTTGTCTGCTCTTCAGCTTCGACATGTCGAAGCTGCTGAGATCCAGTTCTTCCAAGCTACTGCAATGAGCAAACATATAGCTCATACCCGTCACCCGGGAGGTATCAAAACCGCCGACATCCAACTTAACCAGGCTTTCGCACCGATCAAACATAAAGTCCATATTTTTCACCCGGGAAGTATCAAAACAACTGACATCCAGCTTCTCCAGGCTGACGCACCGAGCAAACATATGACGCATATCCGTTACCTGAGAGGTATCAAAGCTGCTGACATCCAACTTAACCAGACTTCTGCACCCATCAAACATAGAATTCATATCCGTCACCTGGGAGGTATCAAAACCGCTGAGATCCAGTTCCTTCAGGCTGCCGCACTGAACAAACATAAAGCTCATACCTGTCACCTGAGAGGTATTAAAATTTTTTCCAAAATCTACCGATGTCAGGTTTTTACATCCGGAAAACATCCAGTCGCAGTACTCCCCTGCCATAATCACGCCATCACTGCCTACATACAGGTTATATCCCTCATCCCCTTTTTCCATCCAGGCCATCACGCTGCCATCCTCGTTTTCAGACACATCCCATTTCTCCTCCTCTGTCCGGGGAATATAATCCAGGAAGGTCACTGTCCGCAGCTTCTCGATCTCATCCACATCATCCTCAATTTTCCATCCATCACGCAAAAAATTTTTCTTACGTTCCTCTGTCCCGCCGTACAACGCCCGGTACAGTTCTCCTCCATCGGCATATCTGTCCCGGCTCATCTCCGCCAGCCCTTTCATCAGGGCCGCCTCCTGGGAGGGAGGAATCTCTATCCCCAACTCTGAGGGGCTTTTCAGCTTTACGCCGCTGATCCGGCTCTGAGGGGTCGGCGGCTCCGTTCCTGTGATAATCTGGTAAAAAACAGCACACAGACTGTACACATCCGCTCTGGAATCCGGTCGTCCGCCGGGGATCAGCTGCTCCAGGGGAATATAAGCGTCCCGTCTTCTGGCGCCGCTTCCGCTGCCTCCCGGGCTGTCCGCCCCGGCCTGCTCTTTCCTATCCTTTTCCGGCGGCAGAAGGCGGATAAAAACCTTCTGATCCGTATCGTATGTCCTCGCCGTTTTCTCCGAAAGGGGAAAACAAAACCGGATATCCGATACCATAATGGATTCCGGGCTGATATTGCCGTAAATTTCCCCACGGGCATGAACGTCTGCCAGCTCCAGCGCTGCCGGACGCAGCAGTGCCATCGCCTGGCTGGCTGTTATATTTTTATATAGCTGATTTCTGTTATCTCCCATCTCAGCTCACCTCCATCAGATATTCTCTTTCCGTGTCAACCCCAGATCGACTTTCATTTTCTCTGTCCATGCTTTCGTTTCCGGCTTCTCCAAACGGAAACAGCCCTCTGCTGTCAGCAGTCGCCTGCACACCGCCTTCTGCCCCGATATACAGCTCATAATATTCCCCGTCTCCGCTGCCCTGTTTCTCCAGCATGGCCATAACGCTGCCTTCCCGGTTTTGAGAGACGTCCCACTTTTTCTCCGCTTCCGGAGATATTCTGTTCAGAAATGTAATGCCGCGCAGTTTTTCTATCTCCTGAACATCATCCGTTACCTGCCAGCCCTCTCGCAGGGCGCCGCCGGGCCTTTTCTCTGGCATATCACTTTCGGATTTCCCCCTCCGGAACCTGCTGTCTCCTGCTCAGAATCATGCTCTTTTTCTGCTTTTTCAGCTGTTTCTTTTCCATCCGTTTCCGGTACATATCGGTTTTCTGTCCTTACTTCTTCATACAGTTCACGATACAACTCGCCTCCGTCTTCATACCGATCCTGGCCCAGTATGGATAATCCTCTCATCAGGGCCGCTTCCTACCGCTCTCTGATCCTGACTCCCAGCTCGAAAGGTTTTTTCAGCTCCGCTGCCGCCAGCCTGCTCCTGGCGTCTGCCGGTTCTGTCCCAGTTAGTCTCTGATGCAGGCCGGCGCACATACTATACACATCCACTCTGAGATTCACCGGAATCTCCGCAAAAAGCAATTCCGGCGGGATACAGAACAAGAGACGGCTTCCAGGCTGACGAATACCCTTTGTTCTGTGGTATATGCCATTGCCGCATTGTCCGGCAATGGAAAACAAAACCGGATATGATTGCGGATCACCACCGACTCCGGACGGATCCCTCCGTGGACTTTGCCCATATGATGGAGATCAGCCAGCCGCTTTACCGCCGGGCGCAGCAAAAACAGTATCCGTCCGGCATCTGCCGCTGCCTTTTCCTTGTTCTCATGATCCAATGCCCTATCCACTCCTCCTTATTTATTTTCACTCCGGGCCGGCTCTGGCCTTTCATCTGGTCGCCCTTCTCTCTCATCTTATTTCTCACCCCTGTTTTCCGCCCTGTTCTTTACCGGAACAGGCGGTGAAGCAGACCCTGCTTCCGTTTCCACATGCCTTTCCCTTCCTGATGGAGTTCTTCCAGAATCATTGATTCTTTCTTTTCTACATTTGACATGTCAAAATTCCTGAGATTCAGCTTCTCCAGGCCAGTACAGCCTGAAAACATATAACTCATATCCGTCACCTGCGCAGTATCGAAGCCGCTCACATCCAGGCTGGTCAGGCTGACGCATTTATAAAACATCCAGCTCATATCCGTCACCCGCGCGGTATTGAAGCCGCTGACGTCCAGGCTGGTCAGACTGGCGCAGCCCTTAAACATCCAACCCATATCCGTCACCTGGGCAGTGTCAAAACCACTCACGTCCAGACTGGCCAGGCTGCCACATCCCGCAAACATCCGGCGCATATCTGTCACCCTGGCAGTATCAAAGCCACTTACATTCAAGCTGGTCAGACTGACACATTCTTCAAACATATTTTTCATATTCTTCACACAGCGGGTATCAAAATTGCTGAGATCCAATGTGGTCAGGCTGGCGCAGCCCAGAAACATACGCTGCATTTCCGTCACTGCGGAGGTATCAAAATATTTCAGAGACAAGCCCGGGAGTCTTTCGCAATACGCAAACATTCCCGCCATGCTCACGACAGAAGAGGTCTCGAACCCACTGATATTCAGATAACACAGATTTTTACAGCAGGCAAACATACTGTCCATCCTCACTGTCCGGCAGGTGTCAAAATTTTTCAGATCTAACACCAATAAATTCTCACAGCCTGAAAACATACTGGACATATCCTCCACCCGGCAGGTATCAAAATCACTGACATCCAGGATAGCCAGCTTTTCACAGCCAGAAAACATCCGTTTCATACTGACTGTCAGGGATGTGTCAAAATTCCCCTTAAATGAAATAGCCGCCAAAGCCGTACATCCCGCAAACAGCCAGCTGCTGTCCGCCGCAGCCCGCACGCCGCCGTCTGCCCCGATATACAAAGCCCAGTTCTCTTCCTTCCCGCTTCCCGTCTTTTCCAGCCACGTCATCACGCTGCCGTCCCGGTTCTCGGAGACATCCCATTTTCCCTCCGCTTCCGGAGAGATAAAATCCAGAAATGTGACGCTGGAAAGTTTTTCGATTTCATCAATATCATCTTTTATGTGCCAGCCTTCCCGCAGGACGCCGCAGGGCTTTTTCTCCGATGTATCCGTTTCAGATTTTTTCTCCACGGAACCAGCATTCTCTTTTCCTGAATCATATATCTTTTCCACCCTCTCGGCTGTTCTTTTCTCTCCCGTTTTCAGCGCAGGATGTTTTGCTGCTTCTTCTTCATACAGCCCATGATACAGCTGTTCCCCATCCTCATACCGGTCCTGTGCCATCATTGACAAGCCTTTCATCAGGGCAGCCTCCTGCTGTTCCGTGATCCCGATAGCCAGCACAGAGAACTGTTTCAGTTCTGCTCCCGCCAGTCTGCTCCTGGCGTCCGGCGGCTCTGTCCCGGTCAGCTTCTGATACAGAACAGCGCACATACTGTACACATCCGCTCTGGGATTCGCCGGAACCGCCGCAAAAAGACGCTCCGGCGAAATGCAAAACAGCGCCTGATCTTCGCCTCTGTCACATGACTGTCCACCCTTCCCTGTTTCCTGCCCACCGGCTTCCTGCTCACCATTTTCCTCCTCCGGCTCTTTCAGGCTGACGAAAACCCTCTGTTCCGCGGTATATGCCTTCGCCGCGTTTTCCGGCAGAGGGAAGCAAAACCGGATATGATTGCGGACTACTATCGATTCCGGCCCGATTCTCCCATGGACTTTGCCGGAACGATGGAGATCCGCCAGCTGTTTTACTGCCGGGCGCAGCAGGGGCAGCAGCCGGCTGCCATCCTGTTCCCCGGTATTTTCAAATTTCTCTTTTTCTGACATCATAACTCCCTTACTACTCTCCTGCTGTTTTTTCTCATCCCCGCCGCAGCCAGGAATCCAGGGGCTCAAACCGGCTCCCATCCAGACGTTTCAGCTTCCGGCAGATGCCTCTGCCTTCGCCCGGCGCCTTCAAAAGTGACTATTGCGCCCGAATATCCCCCGATAGCGATACTGCCTCCCTCCGCGCCGGCGAAGGAAAGCAGTACCACAGGTTTCGTTAACCCTCATCAATATTCCGCTTAAATTTCTCCTCCCACTCGTCCAGTTCTCTGATAATATCTTCCTTCGGCGTGGGCAGACAGCTGTCCTGGCCTTTCCGGAACATTTCCCGGGTCAGCCGGTATTCTCCTGTTTTCAGGGCGTTAATCGCTTTTTCCTCGTCCTTATAGGTCTGCATCACATCTTTTAAGACCATGTTTTTAATCCTGGAAACCAGCCGCTTGATATCCCGGTAATTATAGGTGTCTGTCGCCGCGGCCATATCCTGGAAGGCAAAGCCCTCCTCCAGGGTGAACATATCCTGGAAATGTTTCTCAAAGGAGTAGGTTCTGGCCTCCAGATCGGGGAAGGGCACACGCACCAGCTCCACACGGTCCAGCATGGCATTGTCCACCTGGTTGGGGTAGTTGGTGGCCCCGATGAAGATAATCGGCTTATCGGAGCTGTTGATCCGGTTGTAGCCGGTCAGGAAGGCTGTGGTCAGAGAAGCGGCGTATTCCGGCAGCATGGGCTGGGAACGGTTTTTGCAGACGCCGTCCACCTCATCGATAAATACAATACAGGGAGCGTTTTTCTCCGCTTCCTCAAACAATCTGGTGATGATCTTCTCCGCCTCGCCCACAAACCGGCTCAGGATATCGGAACCTACCAGAGACAGATACTTATAGTTCTGGTCCATCAGCTCATGGGCAAATGCCTCAATGATATAGGTTTTGCCGCAGCCGGGCGGGCCGATAAAGAAATAGGAATGAAGCTGCTCCATTTTCAGATAACTCTTCAGCCGGTTCAGCTGGGAATCGGCGATACACTCCCGCAACTGCTCTTTCAGCTGCGCCATACCGGACACATCATCGAAGGAATGCTTCGGCGCGTCTTTGAACCAGGATTCCACTGTCTCATCCGGGATTCCGCTGCCGGAGGAACCGCTTTTCTTTCCGCTTCCGCCTCCCGCCGGTTTTTCGATCGTTTTCGCATCCTTATTTCCGGCGCCTTTTTCCTCCTTCTGCCGGGTCAGGTTTTCCTGCATCCGCTTATACAGCTCCGGGTTTACTGCCCGCACAATCTTTTTAATCCTCTGGTTCAGCTCCTGCAGCTTCCGCTGCTGATAGAGCCGCTCCTCGCCCACACTCATCTGGGCCATCTCATACCGCAGGTTTGCCGCCCGCTGGAGGTAGACACACTCCTCCTTGGAAGGCTGAAAATTATTTGCCGCCAACACATCGTCTGCCTGCTGGATCAGCGACAGGCACTGATTCTCTTTCGCCTGCATCCGCTCAATATATCCGTCCATACTGTTTTCCCCCGTTTTATAATGTTCTGATCATTTCTTCCACATACCGGTTAATCTCGTCCAGATCCGCCTTCGTCAGAGCCGCCTGCTCTTCTTCCGGCTGCTCTGCCCGGCTCATCTCCGGGCTGCCCGCCTTCGCCTGATCCATTCCGGCCGCTTCCGCCTCCATCTGTTTTTCAGCGGTTCTGCCCGGCTGCTCTGTCTCCAGGATACCGGTCAGCCCCTGTTCCACATCCAGAGGACCGGTGTTTTTCTCCATCCTGTCCAGGATGCGGGTGAGCTGACTTTCTTCCTTTTCCGCCCTTTTATTCATCTTCTGGATGTTTTTCGAAATGGCCTTCCCGTCAGCTTTGTCCACTCTGGATGACAGCCTGTTAACCGAAGCCAGCACGCCGGCGAACTCATTCATGGCCTCATTCAGCTGGGCGGTGTCCCGGATCTCTGAAAGGCGGGTCATGGTTTTGTCGATCTCCCGGAGCATATAGTAGTTGATTTTAATTTTTGTATCATTGGAAGGGCTGGACATGTTTTTCGCCCGCAGCTCCCTGGCGATGCGGGTCTCCCGCTCCAGCATGGTGCGGTACTTCACCTGCAGTTTCCGCAGGCTGACCCGGCACTGGAGGATGGCGCTCTCCTGGGCTCTGGGATCAGGTCTGGATTTTCCAAACATAGATTTCCTCCTTTACATCTGGCGGATCATGTCGTCCAGATCTGCCAGAATCTGCTCCGCGTCCAGATCTTCCGCAGATTCCTCCATCTCGCCCAGTTCCTGGAGATACTCTGTGCTGAGGGGAACCGCATCGACAGGGTCCACCTGGATCCCCTCCTGCTCATCCATGCAGTCCTCCAGAGACTTCCCATTCAGCAGGCTCTCGATAATATCGTCTCCCACCAGTGTATCCAGGGGTTCCTTGAAGAAATTCTTCATGCCGCCGTCGTCTCTTCCCGCTGCCTTCTCCATCCCCCGGATTCCCTTCTGAAGGGCTCTTGTCTTTACCTTCTCCGTCTTTCCTGCCACCACATTCATCAGCTTCAGCACAGCACCCATCTCGTTCATCGCCTTGCTCAGCTCCTGAAGGGTGGTGATTTCCCGGAGCCGCTCCTGGGCCTTGTTGACAATCGTCAGACAGTAATAAGCATTCTTCAGATTCTGCACAGCCTTTGGATTGTCCTGCTTCCTGGCCCGGCTGCCCCGCAGGGCCCGCAGCTCCCTGTCAATGATAATTCTGTATTTTCTCTGCAGCCCTCTCAGACGCACGCCTGTCTCCATGATCTGCTCGTCTACGGTGGGCTTCTCCTTTTTCGGCGCGGCTGTTTTGCCGCCGTTCTCTTTCTTTGGAAATAATGGTTTCATTCTCATGGCCTTCTCCCCCTTTTATGAATTCGCCAGCAGCTGATCTTCATTCTCATTCTCATTTGCCTGCTCCTGCTCCCGCATCAGCTCTCTGCCTCTCTGCTTTCCAGCCTCATCAGCCGCCAGCTCATCCTCCATCTCCTGGAAGCGCATCGCGGCGTCAATGATATAGTCTCCCATCACAGGGGATGAGAATACCTCATCGATGGCGTAATTAAACCGGTCGCTGAGATCGTTCAGCTCTGTGATCTGCTTCTGCAGCGCTACCAGATGGTTGCGGAACTCTGCCTCCTGCTGGATCACCTTATCCTGCATCTCCTGTTCGACAGGGGTCGCCAGCTCTGTCAGCGCGTTTTCCACACTGCGGATAATGCTGAGACAGGAATTGATGGTGGTCTCGTTAAAAGCCATCTGTTTTTTCAGCATATCCAGATCCTTATACAGCTTCTGGGTCTCTCTGTATTTTACCGCCAGATGGAAAGCATCTACATTAATATCCTTCACCTTCTCGCCGTACTGGTCAATCATCTCCACCAGGTGAGGGTTCTCCTTCATTTCCTGCTTTACCTTCGCATAGGCTTCCTTAAACTGGGCGCTGGCCTTGTCATACCGTTCCTGCTGCATCTCAATGCTGTGGGTGCGCTCGTCAATCTTCTCGGAATATTCCACCGTGGTGATGTACTGGCTCAGCCGGTTCTCCCGGTCGCGGATGATCTGGGGCGCCTTCGCCGCGTCGCTGGGCGGGATCGGTTCATGCCCTCTGCCAACACCGAACATCAGCGCTTTCAGGATGCGCTCCGCCGTGTCCTTTCTGCCCTCCTTCACCGCAACCTCCAGATGCTCAGTCAGCCATACCATCTGCTCATCCATCCGCTGGGTGTCCAGGATGCTGGCAGACGCCTTATCCAGCCGGTCTGCCAGGTTATCCAGGATGATCTTGTACCGCTGTACGTCCTCCTTCGGGATCCGTCCCGTCGGATCGAACAGGTTCACCTTTTTCATCGCCGCCAGCAGCGTCTCCGACTTTGCCCGGACGCCGGCCGCCTGGGCTTTTTCCTCGGCCTGGATCTGCTTTTCCGTCTTCTCCGGCTCCTTTTTAAATCTGTCTAAAAATCCCATTTCTGTATCTCCCTTCTGTGCGTTTTCAAACCATACAACTCTCTATTCGTCTCCAAACAGGGCCATAATCCCCCACATCACCGCTGAAATCACCAGAGTGGGCAGCACCGACATCAACGCGGCGATGCCCAGGAAAATGGCGAACTCCATGGCGCCGTCCATCAGCTCCAGCCCTGCCAGGTAAAATCCCGCGGTGGCCAGCACCAGATGGATCACCCCGGTGGCAGCCACATTTCTCAGGAAACCGTCATAGCCGATCCGGCAGATGCCGAAAATATTCAGGGCCAGCAGAATCAGCGAGACCACGCCTTCCACCGCCATAATCTTATGGCTGATCTCATTGTCCAGCCCCAGCACATAGAACCAGATCACCACGCCGCCCACACAGAAAAGAGCCGCAAATACGCCGGCGATGGCGCTGACATTGGAGACTGTCCGGAAGGGGCCGTCCGAAGACCTGAGGTTTAAATTTACGTCAAATGAATTTCTGTTCTGATTTTGTCTTCTTCTCGCCATCTGTTATGCCTCACCTCCGGCCTCCCCGACGATTTCTGACAGCGCGAAATCCGCCGACTCTGTGTAGCTGCCGCTGTCTCCCAGCAGCATTTCCGCCTTCATGCCATCCTTCAGCACGATGCCGATATGGCAGGCGCCGGTGATCTTCGGCAGCTGTACCGGCAGCTCCCAGGTTTTAGTCTGGTCATTTTTTCTGGCAAAGGCGTGGACGGTTACCTCGCCTTCTTCATCCAGCCGCTGAAAATCCTGGTCCAGCCAGACTGCCTTCCCCGGTTCCAGATCAGCGGCCTTCGCCACTTCCACCTCTGCCGTCTGGTCCAGCTGCAGCCCGTCGTCTCCCATCACATAACCGTAGGCCATGATGCCGACGGTGATCCCTTCCAGTTTCTGCCGCAGATAATCCCTGCCCATCTTCCGGATATTTTCGATCTCTGCCTCATTATTTCCCACAGTCTGAATCACCGGGAAACCGCACAGCGGGCATTTCGCCCTTCCTTCACTGATTTCTCCCTGGCACGCGTTGCATTTCATAACCCATTTCCTCCATTTTCAAATATATTTGATACGATCAGATAGGATTTCTGGTACTGATCCAGTTCTTTTTCAATCGTTTCCATAGCGTCTCTGAAATACTGCTGATATCCTCTCAGGCTTTCTTCCGTATCTCTTCTGGTCAGCCCCTGCAGCCGTTTCAGGTCGTCCTCCAGAGAGTCCCGGGCTGTTTTCAGCTCCTTCAGCCGCTCCTGGCTGCCGCGCAGCCGTTCCCGATAGCTGTCGGCCTCCATGCTCCGGAACCATTCCTCCAGCTGTCCTGCCTCCTTTTCCTTCTGAACCGCCTGGGACATCAGCTCCTGCCTGCGGGCCTGGGCCTCCTTCATCCTGTTTTCCAGCAGTTCCAGGGATGTCCGGGCCTTTTTCTCCTCATCCTCTGCCTCCCAGGCCATTTCCTGGGTCCGTTTATTCTTCTCCTCCAGGTTTTTCTTCAGCTGCTCCAGCCCTTCCTCCTGCCGGCTGATTTCGTCCTCCAGCTTCTTCTGCTCCCGCTCCCGCTCCTGAACCTCCTTCGTCCGCTCCTCATACAGCTGGCGCAGGCTCTCGATATCGGTGCGGCTCAGGCTCTGTTCCAGGCTCTCAATCTGTTCCACCAGGCCGCGCCTGCTGGTGTCGGTATTCTGCAGCTGATTTTTCAGTTCCTGATACTGCTCCTCCAGTTTCTGATTTTCCTCTTCCAGTTTTTTCTTTCTCTCCTCCATCTCCTGCAGGCGTTTTTTCAGGCTCTCAAACCGTTCCTCCTGTTCCCTGATCCTGTCACGGTACCCGATATTATACTGTTCCTGCTGGCCGCACTCGTACAGCAGCCCGTCATATTCCGTCTGAATTTTTTTCGCTTCCTGAGTCAGCTGCTCCTTCCTCGCCTGGAGGCCGGGTACCTTCAACTCCTGATACTCCCGGATTGAGGCGGACAGGCGGTCGCATTCCTCTTTCAGCTTTTTATCCGCCTGCAGGGTCTGTTCCAGCTCAGCCTCTGTCTGCCGCAGCTGCCCGTTCTGTTCTTCCAGGGCCTTCAGGCTGCCGGAAACACTCTCCAGCTGCTTCTGCGTCTGCGCCACGCTGTCCTCCACCTTTTTCAGCCGCTCCAGCCGGTCCTGGCCGATCTCCTCCACAGGCAGCTGCCCGGCCATCCGCAGAATAGTCCGGCACATCCAGGACAGCCGGGTCACCGCCTCATCTTCATCCCCGCAGGGCAGCCGGTCCACAGTCATCTTCTGATCATCCTTAATATCCTCGCACAGATCCTGGAACAGGTTCAGGGCATCATTCAGCGTTACCGACCGTTCTTTTTCCATCGCTTTCATTGCCGTCCCAACTCTGCTGAATCTCATACTGCTCACCATCCTTTATCTCGGCAGCGGCCCCACGGTGGCCACTTCAAACAGATCATTAAACTTTGTCAGTTCTACCACATGATCTTCTTCACTGATCGCGCCTTTCATCAGATCATAATCCCGGACATGGACGCTGACCACATTGGAGGGATCCACAGAGAAACCCACCACAGCTGTGTGGTACTGATTGGTCACCACATTAGACAGTTTCTTTGCGAATTTTTCTTTCAGCAGTCCGAAATTTGCCAGCTTATCGTCAGAGCCCAGATTAATCAGAAACTTATCAAATCCGCCGGAGATAGCCTGAATAACGAAAACCTCTCCGTCCACACTGCTTCTGGCATAATAAACGGTGTCCACCTCTATCTCCTGCTTATACCGGATCGCATAGTTCATGCAGATCCGTTTGTCGATATCATAGGCCCACATGCCGATAGAGAAGTCCGCAGTGCTGCGGATGCCGATCACATCTGCCGCCAGCAAAGCAGCTCCCAGCGACACCGCCCGCTCACAGCCGGCTTTATCTACAATAATATTTTCCTGCCGTTTGTCGTTATGACTCAGCTTAAATTTGTCCCTGATCTGCCATTTCACCAGATAAAAATTTCCAAACCCTCCTACCAGGGCAATTTTAAAATCATCTCTGCTGCCGTCCATATAGTCGATGCCGTTTTCATCCATGTAATCCATGATTTCATCCATCTTCCGGTCAAATACGCCCCAGATCACCTCATTGTAAACCTCCAGCAGCAGTCCGAAGGAAACCGATACCTCCTCGCGGCCATACTCAATCTCGGCAAATTCCTCCTCATTCAGCTCTTCCGGATAATCCAGGCCATACTCCTCGAATACGTTCTGAATTTTTTTCATACTGGTCTGAAGCTCCATCTCCAGGTCGTCCACCGCCCGGTAGAACGCACCGTCATACTCCGGCGCCTCCCCATCCGTCAGGCCCGACCGGCGGATCGCCCAGTCCATCACCGTCTCCATATAGACGATGCCTGCCTCCCCGACACGGCCCTCCTCATTTTCTCCGGCG
Source organism: Candidatus Paralachnospira sangeri (assembly GCA_904397815.1). Lineage (GTDB taxonomy): Bacteria > Bacillota > Clostridia > Lachnospirales > Lachnospiraceae > Paralachnospira_A > Paralachnospira_A sangeri. The sequence goes on along the minus strand of CAJFOT010000104.1, from coordinate 44,677 downwards.
CCTTTTCTTTCCAGCACCTTCAACTCCATGGAATTCACGCCATCTTTCCGGTCAGAAGTCGTCACCTGGCTCAGAGTAATGTCCAGAGTACCTCCGCCATAATCCACCAGCAGGATATTCCCCTCGAAATTCTTCTTTGTAATCAGATAATAATTGTGGGCAAAATAGGCGCTGGCCGCCGCCGGCTCACTGACCACCTTCACTCCCTCAGGATCCACGAAATCCAGGCCCTTGCAGATATCCCGCAGGGTAGCCTTTCCGCCCAGGGTTTCCAGGCTGTTGTTCCAGATTTCGGGGACCCCCACCACCAGCTGGTCAATTCTGGTCTCGTGAAGGGATTCCAGCACCTGGCTGAGAACTCCCTCGATGAAAACCCGGGTAATCTCCACCGGGTTATTCTCCTCATCGTAGCCCCTCTCTGCCAGTTTTCCGGGATCTGTCACAGCCAGCAGCATCTTAAATGCCTTATAGACCGTATACCCTTTCTTCCCCGTCTTATTTTTCGCTGCGAAACCGATGAGGGTTTCTCCCTTTCCCCTGGCCACCACAGAGGGGATATTGGGAGGGAGTCCCTCTCCCAGCGACAAAATCTCCAGCACGCCCGTATCCTCCCGGAATACGGAAACAATCGTATAGGTACTGCCAAAATCCATGCCTAATTTAACCATTGATCCATACCGCCTTTTCTATCTCTTCCCCCTGGCCGGAGCTTTCTTCCGACAGCAGCTCTTCAAACTCCCGCTCGATATCCGCCAGGTTCATTGTATTTTCTTCTTCATACATTCCCGAGGCTTCTTCCATGGTAAACCGAACCTCCCTGGAAGCCTCCGCCAGCTCCGACAGCAGCATATTGTCGTCCACTGCCGCGCTCTCCACCAGTTTGGTCACATATGCCATATTTTCCTTCAGATTTTCCATGCTGCCCACAGCGATATTGCTGATGGCCATCTCCATCTTCTGGATATTCTCCCTGCACCGGGCCATCAGCATCTCCTTCTGGGCCCGCAGCTGCTCCCGGCTGCGGATATCATCCCGCAGGGTGACCGCCTCGGTCTTTTTCGCAGCCAGGCTGTGCATCTGGGCGGAAATGCCGCCGCTCATCTTTCCCTGGCCGTACCGGCTGTAGTCCAGCCCTTCCAGGCCGTTGTCCCGCTCATAATCATGGACTGCCTGAATGCAGGCCTTCATCCGGGTCCGGTACTCGCTGATCTTCTGGCCATCCTCCTCATAGAGGCGGGTCACCTCATACAGCTTTTCCGACACCTTGATGATCGAACGGTACAGCTCCTCCCTGGCGTTTTCCCCCTTCTCCTGCTGCTGGGCGCTGAACCGGCCGCACACGCCATAATAGAGGGCCTCCAGAGACTTCTCCATCGTCAGCCGGTCTTTCCTGGAGCAGGCCAGGCTCATATGCTCCACACACTCAAAGACATAGGCCTCCTCCCCCGGATTCTGGGTCATGGTGCTGGGCTTTTTCAGCTCCTCCCGGATCTGGCCCAGGGTCCGCATCCAGCTGCCCCCGGTCTGGCGCCAGGCAGCAGGAAAGGCCATCCCATCCAGCCTGTTCAGCAGCACATTATCCTCGTAGATCAGCCGCTGCCAGGAGTCGATCAGGCAGTTCTGGCTGATCCACCGGCTCAGGGGAACCTGCTCCCCGGCCAGCCCCCGCAGCCTGTCAACCTCCTGATTCATTTTCAGAAATACATTTTTATCAGAAATCCCTGTCCGGATCACCGTCATCAGCCGTTTTTCATTCTCCGGGAAAATGGCGCCTGCCTCCGCCCGGTACTGGGCTGAGTGATACCAGCCCCAGATCACATCGGCGTAATCCTCTGCCCTCGGCCAGAAGCGGGCCATAGCGGGCCCCTGCTCCAGCAGAAAGTGCTGCACCATCCGGTATATGTCCTCCCGCTCCAGCGTATTCAGAAAGCTGATCCGCTGGCCCATCACCTCCCCCAGCTTCTCATAAATCCGTACATTTTTATGGCCGCTGAAGATCATCTGGATCTCAGGGAAAAGGGGAGACTGAAAGACACCCCGGGGATCTGTGAAAAATCTCCTGCTGCCCCCTGCCATCACCGGCGCCTGAATCAGCAGGATATGGCCCCGGCTGTAATTGGCCTGCCCTGCCTGGCAGAAATCCTCAATCAGCTCCGGATAATCCGACAGGCCGAAGAAGGTCTCAATCGGAAACACAAAGGCCAGCCTTTTCTCCCCTTTCATCATCCGCAGGACACGGCCGAGCAGGGAAACATAATCGCTGACCGGCAGCGGCCTGCCGGAACAGTCCGCATGCTCCTCCTTCCCCCACAGCCAGTTCTTCAGCTTCTGCCCCGCCGACTGCTCCGTATACCGCTCATAAACTGCCTGAGAGCAGGCATCCCCAAAGGTCAGAAAAAGATTTCCCTCCTCCCCGGAAAGGAAATAAACGCCCTCATATCCCTTTTCCTTCAGCTCATAGTAGAGATACTGGCGCAGATTCAATTTCAGCAAACTGCCCAGATAATATGTATCTTCATTGGCAAAAACCAAATGACATAACCCATCCCCGGCGTCAAATCTTCTCATAAGATTCACCCTCATAAAAAATCAACAATTTTTTCTTTACTATTGTAACATATATTGATTTTTTTATCTACAAACTCTTTCCTTTCCATTTCCTGGTTGTGCAGGCTGAACATATTTTCATCAGGAAATCTGGGTATAAATTGACATAACACTGCCCTCATGATAGAGTTAAGCTATGCGCTTCAGATAAAAGGAGATTAGAAATGCCGCTGCAAATCGTAAGAAATGATATTACCAAAATGAATACTGACGCCATTGTCAACGCCGCAAATCCTTCCCTCCTGGGCGGAGGCGGCGTAGACGGCTGCATCCACCGCGCCGCAGGGCCGGAGCTGCTGGCCGAATGCAGGGCACTGGGAGGCTGCGAAACCGGCAGCGCAAAAATCACCCGGGCAGGGAAGCTGCCATGCCGGTATATCATCCACGCCGTAGGCCCCCGCTGACATGGCGGCAGCCACGGTGAGAAGGAGAAGCTGATTTCCTGCTACCGCGCAGCCCTGAATCTGGCCAGGGAATACGGATGTGAAACAGTGGCCTTTCCCCTGATCTCCTCCGGCTCCTACGGCTACCCGAAGGATCAGGCGCTGCAGACAGCAGTGGATACCATCAGCGCCTTTCTGCTGGAACATGACATGACCGTCTACCTCGTCATCTTTGACCGAAAATCCTATCAGATCGGAAAAGAACGTTTCGCCGAGATCGCCGCCTACATCGACGACCATTACGCAGACACCCACACCATCTCCCGCTCCGCTGTCCTCACCCCATCCACTGCTCTCACCCGGCCAGCCTTCCATGACGCCGCGCCGGCTCCGGACAGGGCGGTCTGTGAAAAAAGAATCAAAAGCCCCGGAAGTCTGGAGGCGGCCCTGGCCCGGCTGGATGAAAGCTTTTCCGAAATGCTTCTGCGCAAAATCGATGAAAAAGGAATGAAAGACAGTGAATGCTACAAAATAGCAAATATCGACCGGAAGCTCTTCTCCAAAATCCGGGGAAACAAACTGTACAAACCCAGCAAACCGACCGTGATCGCCTTTGCCATCGCTCTGGAACTATCCCTGGAGGAAACCCGGGAAATGCTGCTGAAAGCAGGCTTCGCCCTCAGCCATTCCAACAAATTCGATATTATCATCGAATACTTTATCAGCCACGGAAATTACAATATCTTTGAAATCAACGAAGCACTGTTCGCCTTCGACCAGAACCTACTGGGCGGTTAACGATCGGATAGGGTAAAGTCCTTTCCCCTATCCCCAAAATGTCGTCTGCCATGCGACCAAAGGGGCTGTTTTCTCCCTTATACTGTCAATGTACAGTTCATGTATATCAGACAGCTGCCGGACGAAATTTCCGGTCCGCCGCTCCGGAAAAGGGGAAGGCCATCCGGAAAAACCGGCATGCTGATATCAGTTTCAAAAACAGGGGGACAACAGAAATGAGAAAAAATCTGACTGAAATCGTATTCATCCTTGACCGCAGCGGCTCCATGAGCGGACTGGAGTCAGACACCATCGGCGGATTCAACGCCATGATTGATAAACAGAAAAAAGAAAGCGGAGAAGCTCTGGTTTCCACCATCCTTTTCAGCAACAGAAGCGAGGTCATCCATGACCGGCTGGATATCCGCCAGGTCAGGCCGATGACCCGTGACGACTATCTGCCAGACGGCTGTACCGCCCTCCTGGATACCATCGGCGGAGCGGTACGCCATATTGGAAATATTCACAAATACGCCCGTCCGGAGGATGTCCCGGAACACACCATCTTTATCATCACCACAGACGGCATGGAAAATGCCAGCCATGTCTATACCGGCGATCAGGTGCGTAAGATGATCCGGCGGCAGCAGGAAAAATACGGGTGGGAATTTCTCTTTCTCGGCGCCAACATCGATGCCATCGAGACAGCCGGCCGATTCGGCATCGCAAAAGACCGGGCAGTAAACTACCACGCTGACAGCGAAGGCACCGCACTGAACTTCACAGTCATGGAAAAAGCACTCCACAGCCTGCGAAACGGCGCCCAGCTCCAGGCAGGATGGAAAGAAAAGATAGAGGAGGATTATGCGCGGAGGGGGAAAAGGCGCTGAGGCATAACATATCTGTTTTCATTCAGGGTCTACGCAGCCGGACAGCATCAGGAACCGCTGCAGAGCGCTGTGTCCGGACAGCCCTGTCCCTTAACGCCTTTGTTCCCGGCCTGAATAAATTCTAAGCAGCCAGGCAGCGGGCCAGTCAGCCACACTGGGTTTGCGTTCCTGCAGCAACCAGTATCCAGATGCGCTGCGGTGTACAGGCAGACAGAGAGACGCATGTGGAAGACCGGTTAGAAGTACTTGCAAAAATCAAATCCGCCTGAGATTTTTGTTAGCACTTCTCTGGTCTGGGAGCAAGCGTCTCTCTGTCTGCCTGTACACCGCAGTGCATCGTCCGGGCCGCGCAAGTTCCCTGAACGAAAACACATACTATATATTTTTCATCGTCAGCTGTATCCGCTTCTTCCCCGGATCCACCGACATGACTTTTACTTCCACGATGTCTCCCACGCTGACCACATCCAGGGGATGTTTGATATACCGGTCTGCCATCTGGGAGATATGCACCAGTCCGTCCTGATGAACGCCGATGTCCACGAAGGCGCCGAAGTCGATAACATTGCGGACGGTGCCTTTCAGAATCATTCCCGGCTTCAGGTCTTTGATGTCCATCACATCGGTGCGCAGGATCGGCCGGGGCATTTCTTCTCTGGGGTCTCTGGCCGGTTTTTCCAGTTCTTTCACCAGGTCGTCCAGGGTGATCTGGCCGATCTGCAGCTGTTCTGCCAGTCCTTTGACGCCCCGGGCTTTCTTTCCGATGTCTTTCAGCCCGCCCTTGCGCAGATCCTCAGGCTGATAGCCCAGGCGGTTCATCAGAGCAGCCGCTGTCTCATAGCTCTCAGGATGGACAGCTGTGGCATCCAGCGGATTGTCTCCGCCTGAAATACGCAGGAAACCGGCGCACTGCTCATAGGCTTTCGGCCCCAGCTTCGCCACCTTCAGCAGCTGCTTCCGATTGGTGAAACGTCCGTTTTCCTCTCTGTAGGCCACGATATTCTTTGCGATGGTCTTTGTGATGCCGGAGATATACTCCAGCAGAGGAGCCGAGGCAGTATTCAGATCCACCCCTACCTTATTCACACAGTCCTCCACCACGCCGGTCAGGGCCTCATCCAGTTTTTTCTGATTCATATCATGCTGATACTGGCCCACGCCGATGGACTTGGGATCGATTTTCACCAGCTCCGCCAGCGGGTCCTGAAGCCGCCGGGCGATGGATACGGCGCTTCTGACATTGACATCGAAATCGGGGAACTCTTCCGCGCCCAGCTTGCTGGCGGAGTAGACAGAAGCCCCCGCCTCATTGACAATCACATACTGCACCGGCATATCCAGTTCCTTCAGCAGTTCCGCAATGATCTGCTCGGATTCTCTGGAGGCGGTGCCATTTCCCACGGAAATCAATGTGATATGGTACTTGCGGATCAGTTTTTTCACAATTTCCTTAGCCTGCTCCACCTTCCTGGCAGAAGCTGCTGTAGGATACACCACAGAGGTATCCAGCACCTTCCCGGTGGGGTCCACCACAGCCAGCTTGCAGCCGTTGGTAAAGCCCGGGGCCCAGCCCAGCACCACATGACCGCTGACAGGAGGCTGCATCAGCAGCTGGGTCAGGTTTTTCCCGAACACCTTGATGGCCCCGTCCTCTGCTGTCTCCGTCAGGCTGCTCCGGATTTCCCGCTCAATCGCCGGGGCGATCAGGCGCTTATAGCTGTCGGCAGCCGCCTCCTTCAGCAGCGGCGAAGTATGGGGATTGTCCCGCACAATCACTTTTTTCTCCAGATAGCGGAGGATTTCCTCCTCGGGAAACTGAATCTTTACGTTCAGGAACTTCTCCGCCTCGCCCCGGTTCAGGGCCAGAATCCGATGGCCCGCCAGCTTCTTCACCGGCTCCTGGAACTGGTAGTACATCTCATACACCGATTCCGCCGACTCATCCTTCGCCTCCGAAACCAGCACCCCTTCCTTCATCGTCAGATTCCGGATCCAGGCGCGGTAATCCGCCTGGTCGGAAATCTGCTCCGCAATGATGTCCTGGGCGCCTTCCAGTGCCTGCTGAGCTGTCTCCACGCCCTTTTCCGGATCAATGTATGCCTTTGCCTCTTCCTCCAGATCACGGCTGACCATCTGCGTCAGAATCAGAGAAGCCAGGGGCTCCAGCCCCTTTTCTTTGGCGATGGTAGCCCTGGTTCGGCGTTTCGGCCGGTAGGGCCGGTACAGATCCTCCACCGCCACCATGGTCATGGCATTCTCGATGGCTTTCCTCAGTTCATCGGTCAGTTTTCCCTGTTCCTCAATGGTAGCCAGCACCTGGGCCTTTTTCTCCTCCAGGCCCCGGAGGTATTTCAGCCGTTCATCCAGATCACGCAGCACCTGGTCATCCAGGGCGCCGGTCGCTTCCTTCCGGTACCGGGCGATAAAAGGGATAGTACAGCCGTCGTCAATCAGCCCCACCGCCGCCTCTGTCTGCTCTCTGCGGATTCCCAGTTCCTGGGTCAATACACGAATAATATCCATCAGTTTACTCCGGTCTCCTTCACACGAATCATGCTGATCCGGCCCTCCAGCCCGGAGGCCGCCTTCTCAAAGGCAGCCTCTGTCATCGACCCGGTTAAAACGCCGAATTCATCCAGCCCATCCAGAGAAACCAGCTCTTCCGCCGGCAGCGCCGCTTTTACCTGGTCCGCCCGGTCCTCCAGCCGGCCCTGCAGCCTCAGGAAGAACTTAATCTTCATTTCATCCTTAGGTTCAATCGGCAGCTTCTGGCTGTCCCAGATCGACATTACCCCATGTCCCTTATTCCGGGCAGCGGCAATGACATCCGCAATCACCGCGCCGGCAGTGGGCAGCTTGCCCGCGCCGCAGCCGTAAAACATCATGGGGCCGCTGATATTTCCCTTCACCAGAATGGCATTGTACACGTCCCTGACGCCGTACAGCGGATGCTCCGGCCCGATCATGACCGGCGCCACCATAGCGTAATATCTGTCACCGACCTTTCTGCTGGAAGCCAGCAGCTTAATGGATCTGCCCAGCTTCTTCGCATAGGCCATATCCTCCGGGGTGATTCCGGACACACCCTCTGTATAAATGTCTGTATAATCCACCTCATGCCGGTAGGCAATGGAAGTCAGAATGGCAATCTTCCGGCAGGCGTCCTGTCCCTCCACGTCAGCAGAAGGATCCCGCTCCGCATAGCCCAGGCTCTGGGCCTCCCGCAGGGCATCTTCAAAATTCGCCCCTTCCATCTCCATCTTTGTCAGAATAAAGTTCGTGGTTCCGTTCAGGATACCGATAATCTCTTCGATCTTATCGCCGGTCATGGATGTATTCATCGGGCGGACAATGGGAATGCCCCCTCCCACACTGGCCTCAAAGAGAAAATTCACACCCTTTTCACGGGCCAGGTGCAGCAGCTCCGTACCGTGAGCCGCCACCAGCGCCTTATTTGACGTGGCCACACTCTTTCCGGCCATCAGCATCGCTTTCACATACTCATAGGCAGGCTTTGTACCGCCCATCGTCTCCACTACAATCTCCACCTCAGGATCGTTTACAATGACAGACACATCATGGACAATCTTATCCTGAACCGGGTCGCCGGGAAAATCCCGCAGATCCAGCACATATTTCACATCAACCTCACGGCCCAGCTTCAGCGCGATGCTGTCCCGGTTGATCTCCAGCGCTTCCACCACGCCTGATCCGATAGTTCCATATCCCATTACTGCTACTTTCATCACCTGTTCACTCCCTGGATAATATTTTTAACTCATGTACGCCGTCCAGCAGTTCGATCTCTCCGATCATGGCCGACACATCCTTCGTGGACGGACGAATATCAATGCTCAGTGTCAGTGTTGCCATACCGTTGATGGGTATCGTCTGATGAATGGTCAGAAGATTGGCCCGGTAATCCGCGATCACCTGGAGCACACGGGAAAGAAGGCCGGGGATATCCTCTATCTCCAGCAGGAAAGTCAGCGTCCTTCCCCTCACATTATCCCGGAAAGGAAAAATATCGTCCTTATACTTGTAATAAGAACTCCTGCTGATTCCCGCCAGCTCCGCGGCCTTCTGAATATTCATTCCCTTCTCTGCCTGGAGCAGACGGTTTGCTTCCGCCACCTTCAGGAGAACCTCCGGCAGAGCCTTCTTTCTGACTACATAATATTCATAGTTCTCTTCTCTCATCATTTCTCACACCTGCCTGTGCATCAAAGAATCATGTCTCTACCACAAAAACATTTGTGCTCACTTGAAAGATCGTAACATAAAAACAGATGCTGCGCAAGTTTTTTTTGCGGCACATGAACGCGCACAGGAAATCAGAGCAAGGCAAATAAAAACAGACTTCCCGCAGAAAGCCTGTTTTTGTTTTTTCTCATTTCCATATTTTTAAAGACATCTGCTTTTCTCAGGCATTTTCATACTCATAAATCGCCCTGGTAACATAATCCATATCCAGGTCCAGTTTCTCCGCAATATCTTTACTCCCCATACCAGAATGATACAGCCGGATAATCTTCGCCGTCCACACAGAACCGTCTCTAAGGCCTTCTTCACGACCTTCTTCACGGCCCAGCTCAATATTCTCCCTGTCTCTCTGCAGCAAGGTCATATATTCCACCTCCATCTCTTTGCTCTGTTTTACTTCCTTCACCTTCTCATGAATCTCCTGTATCAGCGGATTCTCCGCACGCGCGGCATAGGCGTCTGTTGTATTTTCCACATAAGTCAGGAATTCTTTCAATTCGGCGCTCACATCATCTAATTTTCCCCGTGTATTCAGAAATATTTTTGTTGTTTCATCTCCCAGCGCAATCGTGTGATCTTCATGACAGATATATTCAAACGTGTACCTGTGCCTTTGTCCCTGAAAGGGATCAAACACACAGATAAAAATTATATACGTTTTCTTCAATGAGGTATATGGCTGGCCCGCCGAAATCAGGTCCAGATCAATGCTTCCCTGATAATATCTTGAGCGCTTGGGCAGCTGTCTTTTTCTTCCACGCTGCATTTCCACGTTGTAAACCGTACCGTTTTCATCATTTACATATACATCCAGCCGCACGCCCTTCCCTTCCAGCAAAATATCGATGGTTCTCTGTGTCGAGGGCACTACAACCTCTTTAATTGAAATATCCAGTATCTGTTCCAGCACTTTCCGGCAGATTTCCTGATCGCTCATAACTTTTGCGAACATAAAATCATCATCCAGATTCAATTCCTGAAGTGTCTTTTCCTCAGTCCTCATATGACAGCACCACCTTTTTCTATATTATAACATGCTTTTTGGCAAACGTGTTGCTCTTTTACATTCAATTGCAGTTTAACTTTACTGCCAACTATCTGGCGATGATACATGCATACAGTTCACTGGCAATGCCTCCCGATACTGCGGCAGCATCATTTATTTACAAGATTTTCAAAATCAATACACACGCAAAAATCACACGCTTTCCCACGCTTTCATCAATGTCTCCTTTGCATCTTTCAATACTTGATCCGGGCTTTCTCCCTGGCGCGGCTTTATTTCAAAAGACAGTACCGGGCGCCAGGACAGATCAAAAAAACCGTTCTTCTTCAGTGCTTTCAGGAATTCCGTTATTTCCTGAACACCATTGGCGCCACCCTGCACGCCAAAAGGAGGGTGTGTATCCCCATATCCGGCTTTTCCTTTTTCAATAATTGCATTCCCAATGTGGAAATGGGTCATGTATGGCTGGAGAAGCCGAATCACATCCTCAGTTTTCTCTCTGACCAGCGGAAAATGGCTTAAATCTGCCAGCAAGCCAAAATTATTATAATCTCTGCGAATTCGTTCCGCATAATCTGCTGCTAAAGACGCAGGGCCAACCAACAGACATTTGTCAAAATCATAATCAAAGATTTCCAGTTCGATTCGAATTCCTTTCGGCGCCGCATACGCACAGGCGTGTGCCGTCGTCCGTACCAGCTGGTTCACTGCCTGTTCGGTATATTTTTTCTGCCAGGGGCCTGCAATCATAACGACACTGTCCATGCCCCACTCAGCGGCCTCATCAACTGCCTCCAGAATCGCATTTTCCGCATTCTTCCTCACCATTTCATCTAATGCATTTGGATTATACCCATTCGTTAAAAACAGAGGCGCTAAACCATATCCGGCCTCTAACCGCGATTTTCGAAGCAGATCACCTGCTTCCTGCTTTTCCAGATTATGTTTGAAATTTCCCACTTCTACATATTCAAAAAACGGATCAGCCTCCGTCATCCTGATTCCATCAGCCGGACTAAGGTCAGGATAGCTCATCCACTGCAGCGTACCAATTTTAAAATAATTTTGTATAGGCTCTCTCATATCATTTCCCTTTCAACGTATACTTCCGTATATTCCTCATATATGTTTTTCTTGTATCAGCATATAACAGCAGCTTGCGGCATTACTGCTCATGCCATGGCAGAATACACACAGGTGTAGGAACTGCCAAAGCAGATACCTGTGAAAGTTTCCCTGTATCATCGATCGAAAAACAGATAATCTGATCCGAGTCCTGATTTGCACATAATAAATACCTGCCCGAAGGTGTAATGCAGAAATGCCTGGGGGTTTTGCCTTTGCAGCTGCAATTGTCCAGAAAATCAAGGCTTCCGTCTTTATTTACACAAAACAGTGACAGACTGTCATGCCCCCGGTTAGAACCATATAGGAAACGGCCATCAGGTGTCAGTGCCAGATGGGCGCAAATACTGCCATTCACGTCCTCGCCTTCCGGAATCGATGAAACGGTCTGAATCGCCTGAAGTTCCCAGCTGCTGTCACATTGAAAAACTGTAATGGAACAACTTAATTCATTAATAAAATAACCAAAACGTCCATCACGAGAGAATACTCCATACCTTGGGCCAGAGCCTGGCGGCAGCTGGATGTGATCATCCGCCTGATTTCTAAGCTGTCCAGACGAATCCACCTGATAAACCACCAAGCGATCCAGCCCCAGATCCGGAACAAATGCCTTTTGTCCGTCTAAAGTAAATACAACAGAATGGGCATGGGGGCCGGCCTGCCGGTCATTCAGCAGACCCCGGCCCTGGTGCTGAAAAAAACTGTGTCTGACTCCCAGGCTTCCATTCTGTTCCAACGCAAATCCAGCCACACTCCCACTCATAAAATTAGCAATATAGAGATTCTTCCCTTTCTGATCCATAGTTACATAACAAGGATCCGTTCCCCCGGTTGGCATCTGATTCAGTTTATCCAGAGTCCCATCCGCATTAACAAAAAAGGCTGATACAGCACCGCTGTTTTCCCCCTCAAATTGTTTTAATTCGTTCACCGTATATAAATGTCGTCCATCCGGTGCCAGAGCCAGATAAGAGGGATTATCAATATTCCCGCAGACATGCCGCATCTCTAAAATACCTGTATTCTCATCCAGCTCTATCAAGTAAATTCCGCGGCCTTTTCCCTCCAGGATCTGACCAGTTCCAAATCGGATCGGCATCGTATAAGTCCCCACAAATAGTTTTAAATGTTTATCACCCATATATTTCTCCTGCATATTTTTTTATCAGCCGCCGAACCAACGCTTCCCGTTCAGGCGCAAGGCTTGTTCCATTGGGCCCGATAATAAATCCTCCTCCCGGCGCAAGCATCTGAATTTTTTCTTTGACCTCCTGTTCAATCTGTTCTTCTGTAACATCCGGCATATCCAGAACTTTCTGATCATCCAGCGCGCCTACAAATGTAATCCTGTCTCCCCATGTACGTTTCAGAGCCGCAAGATCATTACATGACTGACAGGACTGCCACATTTCAGCCCCCATTTCCACCATGTCCGGCACCAGTGCCTCCACGCGCCCGCAGGAATGCTGCATTACCATCATGCCACAGTCATGAATAGCATCATAAATCCGTTTTGTATGGGGTTTTACCAGTTCCCTCCACACCTGAGGACTGATAAAGGTAGCCAGCTGATTTCCCCAGTCATCCTGATACTTAATGGCATCCGGCCTGATATATTCCGCATACAGCTGTATCTGACGAATTTTCTGATCTGCAATCGCTCCCAGAAGCGCATACATTTCCTCCGGCTCTGTCAGAAAACTCATCAAAGCGTCCTGAAACCGCATCAGCATCTGTACACGCTCAAAAAGCCCGATCATATTCCGGCACAGAATAATTTTATTTTCCCGGTCATAATGATCTGCCTGTCTGGCAGCCTCCTGCCAGTCCAACTGCGTTAAATCACAAAAATGTACTTTTTCTCTCCATTCTGTCACATCCTCTAAAACTGGCGGCAGTCGATCGTCATGATATGTCAGTGCACCTGGCATATCCGGCAGAGACCAGTATACGCCATACATATCCCGTCCCGAAGCATGTAAAGGACGTTCTATATCCGGCGGGTCAACCAGATAAAACGCATCATTATCCGGCAGCCACTGCGGCTGTTGATGATGAATAGCTAAAAGAGCGTTTTCCCGTTCTGTCATTGCTGTTCCTTCCTTTCTGATCCTTATACATTCAATCTGCTATTTTTTATGTCTACGAAAAAGCCGCCGGTACAATACCAACGGCTTTTTTATCGACACATATGTATTATTGGACATCCTTCCAGTTATTTGCGATGCTTTTAGCAGTACTAATCAGATGACGTTTCGCCCAATATTCAGCTTGTTCTGAATCTGCCCGGACGATCGCATCCACCAGGTTCTGATGCTCCTCCGACAGCTGTTCATTTCGCCCTGTAAGCTCCACGCCCAGCGCCGCATACCGCTTTGTAATATCCCGGTATCTGTGCAGCAGCTCCCGTATAGATGTTGTCTGAATCGCACTGTAAATTAATTCATGCATCTGCGTATTTAATTCCAGAAAGTCCTTATGATCCCCATATTTCAATGTATCCTGTGAGCGTCTGCAAATCTCGCGAAGCTGTTCTCTCTGTTCTGCAGTGAAATTTTTAGCTGCCATAGAAGCTGCCATTCCCTCCATGCTGGCACGCAGATAATATGTTTCTAATACTTCTGTGATGGAAAACCCTGCCACTTTGTATCCGCATCGAGGTACTTTTTCCACCAGAGCAATTGCTTCCAGCTTGCTGATCGCTTCACGGACAGGGGTTCTGCTGATCCCAAACCGGTTTGCTGTATCTACCGCATTGATAGGATCACCAGGTTTCAGTGTCCCGTCCAGTATTTCACCTTTTAATCTGTCGAAAATAATTTCCTGTAAGTTTTGAACCTCTATTTTTTCCTGCGTCATGATCCCATATCCTTCCATCTTTGGCATTATATGCTTATTATAAACTAGGCACTGATAGAAATCAAGAAACCAGATCAGGGGTTTTCTCTCATAAAACGGACCGCATTTACAATAAAATCGTCACGCAGCTGTTCCAGTTTTGCATGGTCCTTCTTCGTCCAGTCATAAAAGCCATGGCCCGTTTTCACTCCCAGCTGCCGCCGGTCAATCTTCTGCTGAAATTGCGGAGAAGCGCTTATACGGGAACTGATGCCAGGCAGAACGGTATCCTGCACACTCTTGCACAATTCCATTCCTACTGTATCTACATGCTCCAGGGGACCCCACACCGGAAGACGGATTCCCATCCCCATTTTAATTGCTGTATCTACATCCTCCGCCGATGCCAGCCCTATCTCTACAATATTTACCGCCTCCCGGATAACTGCCTGTAAAATACGGTTTGCCAGCTGCCCCGGCAGATCTTTTTTTACAATTACAGGAGCCTTTTTCCATCTCAGCAATTCGTTTTTCACCTGTTCCGCAGTCTCAGAACTAGTTTTTTCACCTATTACAACTTCCACCAGCGGAATCAGGTGGGCAGGAAACCAGAAGTGAGCCGTCACCGCCCGTTCCGGATGCTCCATTTTATTAGAAATATCTGTAATGCGGAGTCCTGATGTATTGCTGGCGATCGGAATCTCCTCTGGAAAAGTCCGGTCCAAATCAGCAAATACTTTCTGTTTCAGTTCCAGATTTTCTGTCACTGCCTCAATTACCAGACAGGCACGTTCCCGTTCTTCTCTGTAATCTCTGCTTGGAACTAACAGATCACAGCCATGTTCCCATTCCTCCGTCGAAACCAGACCACGCTCCTGAAGATACCTCAACTTTTCCCGCGCTTCATCTGCCCCTTTTTCTGCCCGGCTGCGATCCGTATCAGACAGGATCGTCCGTCTGCCCGACGCTGCACTGCAGGCAGCGATACCAGATCCCATCATGCCACTTCCAATGATTATAATCGTATCATGTCTATTATCCATTCGCCGCCTCGATTCCATTCGGACAAATAACTACTTTTACCACATGCTCCTTTCTCCCGGTAAAAACATCCAATGCCCGTTCCATATCCTCCAGTAAAAAGCGGTGAGAAATCAGATCTTTAACCGGAACCTGACCGGATGCCATCAGGTTCAATACCTTTCTGGATACATTGGGATTTGCTTTGGAGCCTACTACCAGAATTTCATTATATGCTACATATTTAAACGGCACCTGCTCCATTACAGAATCTTTCGCCACACCAATCAGACTTACCGTTCCGCCTCTGCGGGCCATTTTAATCGCCTGCACCATCGTTCCAGGAGCACCGGAACACTCAAAAATATGATCTGCTCCAATTCCGTCAGTATACCGCCTTACAGCCTCTACAGGATCTTCCTTCATAAAATTTACAACTGCATCTGCTCCGGCATTTTCTGCAAAGTCCAGCCGGTCTCCCCGGCCTACCATAATGACTCTTCCGCTCCCCAATGCTTTTGCAATTCTCATGGCAGACAGTCCAATTGGTCCGGGTCCAATTATCACTGCAGTTCCGCCTGGTGTTACACCTGTCAGTTCTACTCCATGCATGGCAACACCCACTGTATCATTCATAGAACCTTCCGCAAATGAAATCTGAGACGGGAGGCAGGTCAGGGATTTGGGATTGTAAACCTGATACTGTGCGTAAGCACCAGGGTCTACAAAGCCGTAATGACGATGACCTGTAGATTTGTCTCCATAATTCAGGCATAACGTATATCTTCCCTTCAGGCAATTTTCACATTTCCCGCATCCGCAATGTGCCTCTCCTGCTACCCTGTCGCCTGGCTGATATTCTTTTACATTCTTCCCTGCTGCCACAACAACGCCAGCCCATTCATGACCGGCTATAAAAGGATAGGAAGGCGGCCAGTGTCCTGCCAGATCACCGTGAAATATTTCCGGATCACTGCCGCAGATTGCCACTGCCATAATACGGCACAGCACTTCGTCATCACCGGGAACCGGCGTTGGAACCTGCTGTATTTCGAATTTACCCGGTTCTGTCAGAACAACCGCCTTCATCGTGTCAGGTATCTGAAATAATTGTGTCATACGATTCTGCCTCCTTTATGATAACGTCATCTGCTGCCCGCAAGACAGCCCGTATATTTTCCGGCGGCGTTCCATAACTGATAAATCCGCCCAAACCCAGTATAAACCGAGTATTTCCTTTAAATTTTCTCAATTCACGAAGAGCACAGCCATAAACCTCTTCTTCGCTCATCCCGGCCACTGCCACCGGATCCAGATTTCCCGCCATGCAGAGACTGTTTTCCATTGATTCCATGGCCTTTATATGATCAAAACAGCTGCCGGTATGCCATAATTTTAATTGTACGCCGCTGCTGTACAAAAACGGAGCCAGATGAAGGGCCTGCCCATCGTTATGAAGCCATCTCTGACTTTCGGGAAAACAGTCAAAAAACTTTTTGTAATATGGAATTACATATTCCTGGAATTGAATCCCGCTCAAAAAAGATGAAATATCATCTGACAGCAGGATATGGTCCAGTCCGCCCAAAATCTGCTCCTGCGCCTTCATGTAACGAATATCCGTTTCCAGTACAATATCCATCAGCTCCCTGGCCTTTTCCGGCTCATCCAGCAAATCCACACAAAATTCAGAAATCCCACGCAGCATAGCAGCTCCTGTAAAAGCAGACTGAACAATACTGGCCTGCACTTCAAAGCCCGATGGTTTATGCGCAACCATATATTCCAGGGCTGCCAGGGCCTCAGCCAGCATATTGTCTCCATATGGATCTGCCGGTTTCAGGTTAAGAAAGTCCTCCAATTCCTTTTCTTCATCTGCTTGAATAGAGGGAAATCCCCTTTTATCATAAACAACTTGTCCGCCTAGAGCCGCACATTCCGGCACAACTCCCAGATCCGGCCACAGCCACCCTTCTGTCCCTATCGCCCGCCAGGTATCTACCTGAGCGTCCATCATGACTTTCGGATCATGAAAATATGAGTGAAGATCTACCCCTGTTACACTCTGTACAAAAGGGAAATTAATAAAAAACATACAGGCATGTCTGGAACTGTTCTGTCCTGCCAGGCAATCTTTGATTTTCTGTCTGTAATTTTTCCTATATGCCATATCTGTCACCCCCGGGTTGTCCGCCTGTTTTTCAGACAGTCCAGAAGTACCGCCGCAACCATAACGACACCTTTTGCAATCTGCTGGTAGTAAATATTTACATTCATCAGATCCATACCATTATTGATTACACCGATAATCAATGCGCCGATAACAGTACCCCAGATTGTCCCTACGCCGCCGCTCATGCTGGTTCCTCCAATAATAACAGCAGCGATTGCATCGAATTCCATCCCGCTGCCCAAGCTGGGCTGTCCTGAACTGTTCCGCCCAGTCAGGACAATGGCTGATAAACTGGCCAGAAATCCCACCAGAATATATGCCTTGATCTTAATCCATTTTACGTTAATACCGGATATGACAGCCGCTGTTTCATTACCGCCCACAGCCAGAACATGTCGCCCAAATTTCGTTCTGGAAAGGATCACCCATGTAACCGCAACCACCAGGGCCAAAATCACGCAGGGAATCGGAATTACGCCAAACACTCTTCCAGTACCCAGCCACAGTATCTCTTCATGCAGATCAGGAATCGGGCATGCATTACTAAATAACAACGCCAGGCCTGACGCCACTTCCTTCATCCCTAACGTTACAATAAAGGGCGGAATCGCAAAATTCGCTATGATAACACCGTTTACAAATCCGCAGGCTACGCCGACAAACAATCCCAATATAATGGATACCGCCAGCGGGTATTCCCCCGGATGGGCAAATAAAGCCGTCACCACAGATGTCAGACTGACAATCGCCCCCGATGACAAGTCCATATTTTTAGAAATCAGTATGAAAGTCAATCCACACCCTATAATCGCTGTAAAAGATACCTGACGCAATAAATTTAATAAATTTGTCACCCGCAGAAAATTTGGTGTCAAACAGCTGACAATTAGCAGCATCACCACAAGAATCAGAAACATCCCGCTTCTTGTGTAAAATTCTCTGAATGCTGTTCCTACCGTCTGCATACGGTTCTTTTGTGTTTCGTTCATAATGCTGCACCTCTTTTCACAATACTATACCGTCAATCCTGCAGCATAACGCATAATATTAACCTGCGTCATCTCATCCCCCTCCAGGATTCCGCTTAACTGTCCTTTATGCATCACACCGATCCGGTCACACATCCCGATCAGCTCTGGCATTTCAGAAGAAATCATCAATACGGTTTTTCCCTGACAGGCCAGGCCTGACATAATTTTATGTATTTCCGCTTTTGTACCCACATCAATACCGCGGGTAGGCTCGTCCAGAATAATAATATCCGGATCTGTCAGCATCCATCTGGCAACCAGAACCTTCTGCTGATTTCCGCCGGACAGATTATTTACTGTCTGACGCGCAGAAGGCGTTTTAATCGCAAACTGATCAATGCCTTTTTGCACAGCCTTCTTTACGCAATTTTTCTGCAAGAATCCTGCTTTCAGAAATTGTTTCACGCTGGGCATAATCACATTGTCAGAAACACTCAGCGGGAGAAACAGGCCGGTATATTTCCGGTCCTCCGTCAAAAATGCCATTTTATAGCGAATTGCATCCTGTGGGCTCCGGATGTTAATTTTCTTTCCATGAAGCCAGATTTCTCCTCCTGATAGTTTCCGAAAGCCAAAAATTCCTTCTGCTACCTCTGTCCGTCCAGCTCCCATCAATCCTGCCAGACCGAAAATTTCTCCCTTTCTGATACTGAAAGACACATTTTCAAAAGCACCTTTGCTGCTGATTCCTTTTATTTCCAGCACAGGCTCGCCAATCTGGCTCTGCTGTTTTGGGAACACGCTTGTAATTTCCCGCCCTACCATTGCTTTAATCAGTTCATCTGTAGTCATCTGATCCGCCGGTTTCGTCAAAATATATTTTCCGTCCCGCATCACAGTAATTTCATCTGAAATTTGAAAGATTTCATCCATTTTATGCGATATGAAAATAAAAGCCGTTCCTTTTTCTTTTAAATCCCGGATAATTTCAAACAATTTCTTGCATTCATCTTCTGTCAGCGCTGACGTAGGTTCATCCATGATAATTAGCTTTGCATTGTAGGAAAGAGCTTTGCAGATCTCTACCATCTGGATTTTCGCCGCGCTCAGCCGGCGCATTTTATCTGAAGGACGAATATAATCTACTCCCAGCCTGTCCAGCAGTTCCTGTGTATCCTCCAGCATTTTCTTTTTGTCTACAAATAATCCCTTTCTGCTTTCCCTTCCGATAAAAATATTTTCTGCTACTGTCATGTCAAGAATCGGATGGAGCTCCTGAAAAATCATGGAGATACCTTTTTGAAGAGCATCTCTGATCCCCGTAATTTCATAAGGACCTCCATCATAATGGATTGTTCCTCCATCCTTCTTCAGAACACCGATTAATATTTTCATCAAAGTAGATTTACCGGCTCCATTTTCACCCATCAGCGCATGGACGGTCCCCCGGCGGACACGAAGCTGAACCTGATCCAGCGCATGTACGCCAGGGAAAAATTTACTGATATTTTCCATTTCCAGGATATAACTTTCTCCCGTCATAGCATTCTCCCATTCTAAAGCCTTTTACCGTCCTGCTTATCTACCACTTTTCACTAACCATATCCCAGAGATATTTATTTCCTCAGGACTGTCAGCTTTCGTCTGTCTGCGGATACAGCTGATCCAGCCACTCCTGAGCCTCATCCTTTGTCACCAGTGGTAATTCTGTATAAACATAAGATTCCAGCTCTTCGCCGTTAATTGCTTTTACTGCACAATCCATAGCAGATTCGCCCTGCTGAACACCGCTCCATACAACTGTCCCGCTGATCTGATCATTCAGCACTGCTTTTAATCCTTCTTCAGTGGCACCCACACCAATAATCGGAATGGTAATTCCCGCGTCCGCACAAGCCATAGCTGCGCCAATGGCCATCTCATCATTATTTGCCAAAATACCGTCAATCTCCATTCCTGACTGAAGCCAGTTCTCTACCACAGAAATTGCTTCGCTTCTCAGCCAATTTGCTGTCTGCTCCGCTATGATTTCCATCCCCTCTACATCATCCAGCACTGCATGATAAGCATCTGTACGTCCGGTCGTGTTCATATTGCCTGCAGCTCCCATTAAAACTGCTACATTGCCCTGAGATCCCATCAATTCCTGAATCAATTCTGCCTGTTTGGTTCCTGCTTCTGTATTATCCGCTGCCACACAACAGGTTCTGTCAGAATTAATATCAGCAGATACTGCGATCAACGGTACACCAGCTTCTGCACACGCATCGCTGATTGCCTGCGTTGCATCAGCATCAACAGGAGAAATAATAATCGCATTGCAATCCTGAGCAATCAGATTTTCTACCTGTGAAATCTGTGTACTGGAATTTGTGTTTGCATTCAGCAGAACATACTCTACATTTTCATGTGCATTTGCATAATTCTCAACACCCTGTGCCACATACGACTGGAAAGTTTCCAGCTCCATCAAAGAAATTCCAATTTTATAATGTTGCGCTTCAGCCTCTTCCTGGGTTTCTGCATCTGCCTGTGCTTCAGTAGTTTCCCCTGCCTGCGTTTCTGCCGCAGCCGCAGTTTCACTTACAGTTTCATCAGAAGTGCTGCAGGCTGTCATCATAAATACCATTGCAGAAACCAGTAAAAGTGCCGTAAATCTTTTCATCTGTTATCCTCCTCATCATCATTTCAGTGTTCTGCATAGCGCGCTTTATGCAATGGGCTGCTTCTTACCACCCTATTTATGTCTGAATTATAACATCTGCACATGGATAAGTCAATATACTTTATACTGTATACAGCATACTTATTAAATTCTCACGAAAAAAGCAGATAGAACACTTTATTTTTTGTTCTATCTGCTTCTCCTTACATAATCTCCTCTTCCGTCTTCCCCAGCTTCCTCCATTTCAGATACTCGCTGATGAAGTGGTCGATGTCGCCGTCCAGTACGGCGTCTACGTTTCCTGTCTCGGCCCCTGTCCTGTGGTCTTTTACCATAGTGTAGGGCTGCATGACATAGGAGCGGATCTGGTTGCCCCAGCCGATCTCCTTTACATCTCCGCGGATGTCGGAAAGCTTCTCCGCGTTTTCCTGCTGCTTCAGCAGATACAGCTTGGCTTTCAGCATCTGCATGGCTTTTTCCTTGTTCTGATGCTGGGACCGCTCATTCTGGCACTGCACCACGATATTGGTAGGCAGGTGGGTGATACGGATCGCCGAAGATGTCTTATTAATATGCTGACCGCCTGCGCCGCTGGAGCGGTAGGTGTCAATCCGCAGGTCATCCTCATTGATCTCGATGTCCAGATCCTCCTCGATATCCGGCATCACGTCGCAGGAGACAAAAGATGTCTGCCGCTTTCCTGCCGCATTAAAAGGAGAAATACGCACCAGGCGGTGAACACCCTTCTCTGATTTCAGATAACCGTAGGCATTTTCTCCGTTGATCTGAACGGTGACAGACTTGATGCCTGCCTCATCGCCATCCAGGAAATCCAGCACCTCTGTGGTGAAGCCTTTCTTATCGGCCCACCGGGTATACATCCGGTACAGCATTCCCGCCCAGTCGCAGGACTCTGTGCCGCCGGCTCCGGCATGGAGGGTGAGGATGGCGTTGTCTTTGTCATACTCCTCCGACAGCAGGGTTTTAATCCGCATCTCATCCAGACTTTTTTCCAGTTTCTCGATGGATTCCTGAATTTCAGGAATAACAGAGGCGTCATTTTCCTCATTTCCCATCTCGATCAGAATCTGAATATCTTCATAGGCAGTCTCCATCTCATGGTACCGCTCCGCGTCATCTTTCAGATTCTTCAGCTCCTTCATGATTTTGGCTGACCGCTCTGCGTCATTCCAGAAGTCCGGCGCCTCCATCATTCTCTCCAGTTCGTCAATCCTTCTCTGCTTTGCTTCTAAGTTAAAGTGAATCCCTTACTTCCAGCAATGGTTTTTCAAAGGTTGACAGTGTGTACTTGAACTGATCCAGTTCAACCATTCTTTCACCTTCTTTTCATTGTTATTTTATTCCCCGGGCCGCGGACCGGACAGACAGGCCGCGTCTGCCCCGGGGGCAAATGCCCCACAGCTTTCCGCGGGGTATTTGGCGCAGTTCATCGCGGCGGAACAGGACATCCCGTCCTATTTTCTCCCGCAGCACTGTTTATATTTCTTACCTGATCCGCAGGGGCAGGGGTCGTTAGGATAAATCTTCTTCTCAGTCCTCTGCACAGTCGTGGAGGCGCCGGCATCCTTATTGGTTCCGGTTACCTTCGCCACCTGCTCACGCTCCACCTTCTGTTTCGGGCGTACCCGGAAGAGCATCCGGACTGTCTCTGCCTGAATATTGGCGATCAGGTTTTCAAACATATCGAAAGCCGCCATCTTATACTCAATCAGCGGATCCTTCTGGGCGTAGGCCTGGAGACCGATGCCCTGGCGCAGCTGCTCCATGTCGTCCAGATGATCCATCCACTTCCGGTCAATCGCCCGGAGCAGGAATACACGCTCGATTTCTCTCAGCTGCTCGCTCTCGGGGAATTCTGCCTCCCGCATCTCATACAGCTTGACAGCGCCCTCTTTATAGATATGTTTCAGCTTTTGCTTATCCAGTGTTTTCAGCTGTTCCTCAGTGATATTCAGCTTCAGGGGAATGGTCTGCACCACCAGGGCGGTCAGCTCGGTCAGATTCCACTGTTCCGGCGGCTGGTCGTCGGAGATGCACATATCCACGCAGTTCTCCACAGTGTCGGTGATCATCTTCAGGATCGCGTCCCGCATATTTTTGCCGTCCAGCACCTTCCGCCGTTCGCCATAGATAACCTCACGCTGCTCATTCATAACCTCGTCATATTCCAGCAGGTTTTTACGGATGCTGAAGTTATTATTCTCAATCTTCTCCTGCGCTCTCTCAATAGCGCCGGACAGTGCCTTGTGCTCGATCTCCTGGCCTTCCGGCACACCCAGAGCGTTGAACATGGACATCAGACGCTCAGAGCCGAACAGACGCATCAGATCATCTTCCAGAGAGATATAGAACTTAGATTCACCGGGATCGCCCTGACGTCCGGAACGTCCTCTCAGCTGGTTGTCAATCCGCCGGGATTCATGGCGCTCTGTGCCAATGATCTTCAGTCCCCCTGCCTTTTTCGCTTCTTCGTCCAACTTGATATCGGTACCACGGCCGGCCATGTTGGTAGCGATGGTAACAGCCCCGTGAAGTCCCGCGTTGGCGATAATCCGCGCTTCCTGCTCGTGGAGCTTCGCGTTGAGTACCTCGGAGGAGATACCCTTCTGCTTCAGCATCTTATGAAGCAGCTCTGTGCCCTGGATCGTGATGGTACCGATCAGCACCGGCTGTCCTGTCTTATGGGCCTCGATGACAGCATTGACCACTGCCTCGTATTTTTCTTTTTTCGTTTTGTATACTGCGTCGTTCAGATCCTTCCGGATAACCGGGACATTGGTGGGAATCTCCACCACATCCATGCCGTAAATACTGCGGAATTCCTTTTCTTCGGTCTTGGCGGTACCGGTCATGCCGGCTTTTTTATCAAATTTATTAAAGAAATTCTGGAAGGTAATGGTAGCGATGGTTTTGCTCTCCCGTTTTACCTTCACCCCTTCCTTGGCCTCGATGGCCTGATGAAGCCCGTCGGAATAACGCCGTCCCGGCATAATACGGCCGGTGAACTCGTCTACGATCAGCACCTGGTCATCCTGCACCACATAATCGTGCCCTTCATGCATCAGATTGTGGGCCCGCAAAGCCAGAATGATATTGTGCTGAATCTCGGCATTTTCCGGATCCGCCAGATTCTCAATATTAAAATACTGCTCTACCATATGAACGCCCTGGGCAGTCAGCGTAACGATCTTGTCCTTTTCATTAACCACAAAATCGCCGTCTTCCTCGATCTCCCCGTTGCTCAGGATCAGATCCATCTTGCTCATTTCAGGAAGATCCTTGCCCCGCCGCATACGGCGTGCCAGGCGGTCGCTCTGCTCATACAGCAGGGTGGTTTTATTTCCCTGTCCTGAAATAATCAGCGGCGTTCTGGCTTCATCAATCAATACGGAATCCACCTCGTCGATAATCGCGTAATGAAGCTCCCGCAGCACCAGGTTGCTCTTGTAAAGCACCATGTTGTCTCTCAGATAGTCGAAACCCAGCTCATTGTTGGTGACATAGGTAATGTCGCAGGCATACGCCTCCCGGCGTTCTTCACTTGTCATGCCGTTCAGCACCACACCTACAGTCAGTCCCAGGAACCTGTGAATGGCGCCCATCCACTCCGCGTCACGGCCTGCCAGGTAATCATTGACCGTAACCACATGGACGCCCCGTCCCTCAAGGGCGTTCAGATAAGCAGGAAGAGTAGACACCAGCGTCTTTCCTTCACCGGTTTTCATTTCAGCGATTCTTCCCTGATGGAGAATAATACCGCCCATAATCTGCACCGGATAATGCTCCATATTGCGCACTCTTCTGGCTGCCTCCCGCACCACAGCGTAGGCCTCCGGCAATATGTCATCCAGGGTTTCCCCGTTTTGCAGCCTGTCCTTGAATTCTCTGGTCTTTCCGGCCAGCTCGTCATCAGACAGCGCCTCCATCGTCGGCTTTAACGCAAGTATCCGATCTACAGTCGGCTTAATCAGCTTTAATTCTCTGTCGCTGTAACTGCCGAATATTTTTTGCAGTAATCCCATGCTATTCGCTCCTAATGCTTTTGATTCAAAACTTTTTCGCTAATGCACTTTATTGTATCACTTTCACGCCGTTTATTCAACCCGTTTTCCGACAGACCGGCCGGGCAGTACCGCTCCGAATTGTTTTTTCACAGTTTTCACATAAATCCCATCCTTTCTTAATATAATTATGGTAAAGGCTTATTTACAGGCAATATCATGTTGCACAAAAATCAGGGATAAATTTTCCATTTTAAATTGTCAATAGCTGTCTGCGCAATTCCAACAATTCACAGCTTATCCACATTTTCCCCCAGACGAAACCCCCGTAAAACCAAAGTTATACACAAAGTTATCCACATTATCCACATATTACGCTGAAAATTACTCACATTATCCCCCATTCCGGAAGAAACAGATGTTTTGTGCACTTCATAGAAAATCGCCTTTTTTGCCATTTCTCTGCCAAAATCTATTGACACAAAATCTGGTGGTTCCCCCTTTTTTCTCCCCCTAAACGCCTCAGATTGTCCTTGCCAAATTTTACAATTATGTTATAATATTAATAGACTATTCCAATGCAAATTTATAAATAAACTGTAAATTTGCAAATCTCGGATAGCCGAAGGAGTGACTTATATGCGTTTTACGATTACAGGCAGAAATATCGATGTCACAGACGGACTCAGGTCCGCAGTGGAAGAAAAGATCGGGAAGCTGGAACGCTATTTTAAGCCCGACACAGAAGTATTAGTCACATTGAGTGTGGAAAAAGACCGGCAGAAAATCGAGGTCACCATTCCCGTCAAGGGAAACATTATCCGTTCCGAGCAGGTCAGCAGCGACATGTATGTTTCCATTGACCTGGTGGAAGAAATCATCGAACGGCAGCTGAAAAAGTATAAAACCAAACTGGTGGACGCAAAGCAGAGCGGCGGCTCCGCTTCCTTCAGCCAGGCATATATGGATGAAGAATATGATGATCCTGATGAAATCAAGATCGTCCGGACCAAACGTTTCGGCATCAAGCCTATGGACCCGGAAGAAGCATGTGTGCAGATGGAGCTCCTCGGCCATAGTTTTTACGTATTCCGCAATTCCGAAACCGATGAAGTAAACGTGGTGTACAAGCGTAAAAACGACACCTACGGACTGATCGAACCGGAATTCTGATACGGATTGTCAGCAGGCACAGACAGGCCCGGCCATTCAGAAATATGGCCGGGCCTTATTTTTCAGGGCAAAAGGCAGATGTTCCCGCCCGCTCCTCCCTTTCTAAAGGATGACTTCCATCCCTACTTTCTGTTCTTTCAGCCCGCAGGCGCGGTAAAATTTCATCGCGCTCTCATTGCAGCTCCATACGTTTAATGTCACATTATAACAGCCATGGGCTCTGGCGAAATCCAATACCGCCTGATAGAGCAGCGTACCGATATGATGTCCCCGCATTTTTTCATCCACACACAGATCGTCGATATACAGTGTCTTAATGTCTGTCAGGATATGACTCTCCTTATGCTGCTGAAAAATGCAGAAGGCATATCCCTGCAGGCAGTCATTGTCATCCACAGCCGCCAGTATCGGCCGGTTCTCATCCCGGAGAATCTCCTTCAGCTCCTCATCGGTATATTTCCTCTCTCCGTATTTAAACAAATCCGGGCGTCCCCGATGGTGCACCAGCTCCACCTGCGACAGCAAAACATGCATCCGCTCAATATCCTTCTCCGATGCCATACGTACCTTCATCGTCCCGTCACTCCTTCTGTGAAAAATCCCGCGGCCAACCGCCGCTTCTATCTATTCTACCAGCAATTCACAGATCTGTGAAGAGATTTATCAGCCGGGAGAAAAAGACCGGAAGAAACAGGAAAACTCCCCGCCTCTCCAAGCAGCCATGCCAGGCATACCGATCACCGGCGTCCTGTATGCATATGCGGCAGGCAAAATAAGGAACGGATACTGATCATCTCATCGATTACTATCAGCATCCGCTCCTACGCTATCTCGTCCATTGGACTATACCTCTTTTTTCTTATTCAGGAACTTTCATCCTGTCTGATAACATCCCCTGATTATCTACACTTGCTATTTGCGAGGACTGCTTACGTTTTTGGTGGTCCGTACCTCCTGTTCTTTGTTTTAGCTTAGTTAAACTATACCAGACCTTTGCAGTTTTGTCAATACTTTTTTCAAAAAAATATTTTATTCATTGATAATTGTTTATTTTATCTATATTTTTCTAATAATTTATGCAAATATAGAAAATCAGACGGATAATAGTGATTGCTGAAATATGCCGCCGCTGTCCAAAATACTGCGGACCAGCCAAAATAAATCCTCATTTGACAAATTCACACCACAGCATCGGACAAAAATCCCATCTATAATCGCAATTCCGTCAGAGTACAGAGTAATATATGACTTTTTCTCGTTCCCCTCTGCAAAAATAATTTTAATGTAAGTCACCGAAACAGTCTGATTCGAAAAGCTGTGGGAATAAAAATAATCGTTTTGATTCCACTTCTTTAAATATATTCCCTCTCCCAGTACCTTCAGAATGCTTTGACAAAAATCCGTTGCCGCCGTCGGAGATTCCCTGGGCGTCTGTGGAGCATTCCACGCTGTCCATACCCACCGGGTCAAAGAGATGCTCTTTTCCGAACTCATATGCTGTCATGCCAGTTGCCTCCTGAAGGATCGCTGACAGCAGATGGGTGCCGGCTGTTGAATAGTTGAATACAGTTCCCGGCTCTGAGGTGATCAGCTGATTCAGCGCAAATTCCACCCAGTTGTCGGAGCCGCGCCATGCGTCCCAGTACTCAGTGTCACCGAAATCAATACCGGAGGTATGGGTCAGAAGATTCCATATCGTAATCTCCTGGGCATAGGAACTATCCGATTCCAGAAGCTGCGGAAAATATTCCGATATCGGCACATCCACACTTTCGATGTAGCCCTCATCGATGGCGATGCCGATCAGAGCGCTGGTCACGCTCTTGGAGCAGGAATTTAGCACGAATACGCTGTCTGCGTTATAGCCGTCCTTATAATATTCATCAACGATATACCCATCCTTTACGATAACCGATGTCAGTACCGGCACTTCGTCCAGTCCGGCGTGCAGGGTTTCCAGCATCGCCGTATCTACCCCATGGTTTTCCGGAGCATCATGCTGCCATGTCCACTCCGACTGGGCCGCCTCTGTTTCCTCTTCTGCGGTTTCCGTCTCTGCAGCGCTGCTCGCCTCATCAGCAGTCTCTCCGGTCTGGCTTTCTGTCTCCGCCGCGCTGGTTTCTGCCGCCGTTTCCGTCACTGCCTCTGTCTCCTCTGCTGACTGGGCAGTTTCCGAAACGGCCTCCGTCTCGCCGGCGGCTGTCGTTTCCTCTCCTGAGGATGTGGAACAGCCGTTTAATGCCAGGGCAAATGTCAATATGCAAACTAAAATGAAAAACTTTTTCCTGATCATCACATTCCTCCTAAAACTTTTGAAAAATCATAGCATAAAAAAGAATCGCTGTAAAATACCTAAGTTGAATAGAAATCTATAACCTGAAGGAATGCAAAAAATCCTGGCAGGAAGCTGTTAACCCGCTTGTCCTGACAGGATTTTTTTTATATCACATATTCTTCATATACGTCAGTTAATATATCTTGCATATTTAACAGGTGTCGCATAATCTACACTGGAAATTCTGACACCGGTTGCTCTGTTGGCCGCATGGACGATCTGACCGCCGCCGATATACAGACCTACATGATTAATGGTCCCGCTGCTGTTTGCGTAAAATACCAGATCCCCGGCCTGCAGCTCGCCTCTGCTGATACTGGTTCCGCCAGCTGCCTGGCTCCTGGAATCTCTGGGGAGGGTAATTCCATATTCACGGAATATCGCATATGTAAAGCCTGAGCAGTCAACACCGCTGCTTAAGCTGGTGCCGCCCCATACATAAGCCAGATTTCCGACAAACTGCTGTGCTCTGGCCACGATCGCATCCCTGGTAGCGCTGCTGCCGCTGGACGGTGCCTGAGTTTCCGCCTGAGTTGTCGGCGCCTCAGTTGTCGTCTGTGCCTGTGTCGTCGTTTCCGTCTGGGCCTGTGTGGTTCCTTCACCGCTGCCTGCTGCCGCAGTAGAACTCTCGGCTGCTGTCGTAGAAGGCGCCTGGGTGGTAGTTGTCTGAGTAGTAGTCGCTGCAGCTTTGGAAGCTTCTTCCTGACGTTTCTTTTCTTCCTCCATCCGCTTTCTCGCAGCTTCCTCTTCTTCCTTCAGCTGCTCAATCCGGGCCAGTTCCGCTTCTTCCTCTTCCTTGGAAATTGCCTCTTCAAATTCTACATATACATCAGCATAATCGCTGGAAATATAACCGACCAGATTATCCTCTTCTGTTTCACCGGCATTTACAAGCACTTTAATGAAGCTTTCACCTGCTTCATTTACAATATTCTCTTCGCTTACCAGGTAGGTCTCACCCTGAGCCAGCAAGGTAAGAACACGGCTGTCTGTACTGGGCTCTTCACGAAGTTTCAGGGTAACCGCCGTCGTCCTTGCCCATACCGTTCCCACTTCTTTTGCAATAGTCTCCGCTTCCTGACCGGTTACGAAAAACTCTGCCTTCATATAGCCCTTTACATTGCCTGATTCTATGTAATACCACTGGCCGTCCTCGCCGTCTACCG
The DNA here is from genome assembly GCA_904397815.1 of Candidatus Paralachnospira sangeri. Lineage (GTDB taxonomy): Bacteria > Bacillota > Clostridia > Lachnospirales > Lachnospiraceae > Paralachnospira_A > Paralachnospira_A sangeri. The sequence continues at coordinate 15,260 of CAJFOT010000104.1, read as the reverse complement.
TATCCAGTATCGTGGCAGCAGCATTGTTATAAATTTTGCCTACTACATTGCCCTCTGTCGTCGCCGCGTCACGAATATTGACATAATTAGTCACCCGGGTGATGGCAATGGTATCATAGGGAGATGCCTCCTCTGTCTCAACTGCCGTCGTTTCCTCTGCTTCTGTGGATTCCGCCGTTGTCTCAGCTGCTGTTTCTGTCTCGCCCTCTGCAGTGTCTGTCTCGCCGTTTTCCTGCTGATCCGTTGTTTCCTGCGTTTCTTCACCGGGCTGAGACTCCGCAGTATTTGATGAAACAGAAGTCTTATTTGCCAGGAATTCTTTCAGCTCCTTCTCAGGCTCCATGCTGCTGGCATAGTAATTATTCAAAGGAACTGAGATACCTGCCAGCGCCGTATCCATCGGCAGAAAAGACGTTGACGCCGCCCTGGCCGACATAGGCATAAAAGAAGCGACAGTAATCGCTGCCGCCGCACAGACACATGCTGCTGCCACAGTTCCTTTTTTCTTATTATATTTCATTGGTACCTCCAATTGTTAACTCTTTCACGTAAATGTTACAAAATTATTAACTTTCTATGCAATTATAGCAAATGGTTTTTTTCTTGTCAACCGATTGGAGGGAATGTGAAGAATTTACCATAAAAATTAATTTTTTTGTAAGGTTTACTGTCCCAGCAGATAGCGTTCAACTGAAGTGACAGCATTTGCGCCGTCCGCAGCCGCTGTAATAATCTGCCGAAGCATTTTCGTCCTGACATCTCCCGCCGCAAATACTCCGGGCGATGATGTACAGCAGTCCTCACCCGCTTTGATATATCCCTGTCCGTCCTGCTCCGCCAGTCCTCGAAAGGCTTCACTGCATGGTGTAATACCTACCGCAATAAACACGCCATTGGTTTCCAGCGTATCCTGCCGGCCGGTAATCTTGTTTTTTACAGTGAGCGATTCTACCGTGTCCGTACCATTGATCTGCTCCACAGTTGTATTCCATACCATTTCTACATTGGACAGAGAAAGCAGCTTCTCCTGGAGGCTTTTGGCAGCTCTCAGCTCATCTCTCCGGTGAACAACGTACACTTTTTCACACATTCTGGCCAGAAAGATCGCATCCTCTACAGCCACATCTCCTCCCCCTACCACTGCCGCGGTTTTATTCCGAAAAAAAGCCCCGTCACAGGTAGCACAGTAGCTGACGCCCTTTCCGGTCAATTCTTCCTCCCCCGGCACACCCAGCTTTCTGTGAGAGGCGCCGGAAGCCAGAATGACAGTGCGGGTTTGATAGTCATGACCGGCACATTTTACCACATATCTGTCTCCTTCCCGCTCCACGCCAGTCACCTGTTCCTCGGTGAAAACCGCTCCCAGTTCCTCAGCGTGGGACCGGAATTTCACGGCCATATCAAAACCATTGATTCCTTTCAAACCCGGATAATTATCCACCTCATAGGTATTGACCACCTGTCCTCCGCTCATCATTTCCTTTTCTATCACCAGCGTATCAATCCTGGCCCGCTGGGCATAAATAGCCGCTGCCAGACCTGCAGGCCCGGAACCGATTATAATCAAATCATACAGTCTTGCCATCTCGCTCCTCCGTAAAAGTTATCAGTTATTTCCTGTGCGCCGCGGCACTACGTTCAGTATAGCACAGAACCCGCTTTTTATGTATCATCATTTTGGAAATCGTGTTAAAATAGAGAAAGAAAGGACGGTGTCATTTATGAGCAAAAAAACTGTACTGGTAACAGGAGCATCCCGGGGCATCGGAAAGGCAATCGCTGTTAAATTCGCCAAGAAAGGTTACCGTGTCGTCATTAACTGTGTGAACCCGTCTCATGAAGACATGCTGGCTCAGGTAAAGCGGGATATCGAATCCTATCAGGTTCCCTGCCTGGCCTGCCTGGGAGACGTGGGGAATTTCCAGGAATGCAGGGAAATATTTGAGAAAATCCAGAAAATGTTCGGAAGTCTGGATGTGCTGGTTAATAACGCAGGGATTTCCTACATCGGCCTGCTGCAGGATATGAAGCCTGAGGACTGGGACCGGATCGTGCGCACCAACCTGACCTCTGTATTTAACTGCTGCCGGCTGGCAATCCCGGATATGGTAAAGAATCAATGCGGAAAAATCATTAATATCTCATCGGTATGGGGCAGCGCAGGCGCTTCCTGTGAGGTAGCCTATTCTGCCACCAAGGGCGGCATTAACGCTTTCACCAAAGCGTTGGCCAAAGAGCTGGCTCCCAGCGGCATACAGGTAAACGCTGTCGCCTGCGGCGCTATCGACACAGAAATGAACCACTGGATGTCTGATGAGGATCTTCTTGCGCTGATTGACGAAATCCCATCGGGCAGACTGGGGAAAGCAGAAGAGGTGGCAGACCTGGTATACCACCTGGCTTACAAAAGCAATTATCTGACCGGACAGGTAATTGCTCTGGACGGCGCCTGGATCTGACGGTCATACTTCTGTTCATACTATACCAAAGGATTCCGCCTGCGGAACGCTCGCGCCAGGCGAAGTTTCCTTTTATAAAGGAGAGCCGCCGAAACGTCCCTGTTTCCGGCGGCTCTCCCTCATCTGTTTTTCCGATCCCCTTTTCTTATCTTTTTTCCTGCCCTTTTCTTTTGCGGCCGGTTTCAGGAAATGTTCCCGGCTCTCTGCTCTGCCATTTTCTTCGTCGCGGTTACTGCAATCGCCCCGGGACCGATATGGCATGAAACGCTTAGAGAAAGAGGATCTACTGTAATCTCATGACCGGGATATACTGCCTGCACTTCTTCCCTAAACAGATCGATTTCCTCCCGGGTACCTGTGTAAGCCATCTGTATCCATACGTCATGAGCGTCATCAGCAGCGTGAAACCGGTTTTTGCAGTCAGACTGAATTGCTTCAATCATAAGGGTTTTCGCCTGCTTCAGTGTGCGGGCCTTGGCGAAGGCATCCAGCTTTTCTCCCTGAATCTGCAGAACCGGCTTAATCCGCAGAAGGGTGCCCAGGGCAGCCGCAGCCGGGGTGATCCTACCGCCCTTTTTCAAATACTTTAAAGTAGCCACTGTGATATAAATGGTAGAATCGAACTTTGTCTTTTCCAGATATTCTTTGATCTCAGCCGCATTCATGCCTCGTTCCGCCATCGCCATGGCATCCAGAACCGACTGTTTCTGGGTCACAGAAATTCTCTGGTTGTCCACCACCTGAACTTTCCCGCCGAAATCCTCAGACAGCATCACCGCTGTACCGCAGGTACTGCTCAGACCGCTGGACATCGGAATATGAACAATTTCATCATAAGATTCCAGCAGACGGTTCCACAGTTCCAGAATATCTCCGACAGAAGGCTGTGATGTAGAAATTTCTGCCCCTTCCTCCAGTTTTTTATAAAACTCCTCCTGGGTCAGGTTAATATCCTCATAATAAGTTTCTCCGTTGATAAAAAAAGGCATCGGCACAACAGAAATCCCCAGTTCCTTTCCCTGAGCCTGGGTGATTCCACTGTTACTGTCTGTCACAATCGCTATTTTACTCACAATCCAGTTCTCCTTTATCTTTTACATTCTGCCTGTTTTGCAGGCATCGGCTCCGCGCTCTCCAATATGGTGCTGAGTATCATTCTATCATAAGTATTATGTTTTGTGAACTCCCAGAAGTTCTGATTTGTCTAATACAGACATCTCTGATCTGCTGGACATTCCGGTACAACAATGCTAAACTATACATAAAGTTTTGAAAGAACAGAACATCTCTGCAGAAAGGAGCAATATGAAATCATTAAAAGTGATTCTCTGCGGAAAATTATATGACGGTATCCACGCAGAGCTGAAAGAAAATCAGAAAATACTGGTGGAGGGGAACCAGATCGCCGCTGTCGGCGCTGACCTGGAGATACCGGAATCCGCCGAAATCATCGACTTATCCGACGCGACAGTCACTCCAGGCATGATCGATGCCCATATTCACCTGGACTACTTCGACTGGCACACCATCCGCCAGGAGGTATACGATAACTCAGAGGAAGCCAAAACTCTGGCAATTCTCCACAGCGTACAGAAAACCCTGTCCAGAGGCTTTACCACAGTGCGCCATATGGGCGGCATCACCAGCAACAGTTTCGGCGTCCTGGATGTCAAGCGATCCATCGAAAAAGGCTATTTTACCGGCTCACGCATCGTAGCGGCGCCCCGTCTTCTGTGCACAGCCGGCAGCCACGGCGATCTGTCCCAGGGCTTTTCCAGAAACCCTGCCCTCTCTCACTATCTGATGGGGCAGTACCAGAGTCTGGGGTCAGGAAAGGCATTTTTCGCTCACGCTGTCAGAGAAGAGATCAAATACGGCGCGGACTTTATTAAGCTGATGGCCACAGGAGGATTCTTTACCCCCAACGACAACCCGATGCAGCAGCAGATCAATGATGAGGAAATGGAAGCTGTCATCACAACCGCTCATGAGTGGGGCAAAACCGTCACCGCCCATGTATACCGCAGCGACCACATCCGAAAACTGCTGAAATACGGCATCGACGGCCTGGAGCACTGTTCACTGATCGATGAAGAAACCGCCCAGATGGTAGCGGAACAGAATGTATATGTGGTTCCCACCTTCTGTCCTTATGAGGATGCCGTCCACTACGATCCGGTCCTGATCCAGACCAAACAGCCGGAATACCGGGAAAAACTGGAATACTACAAAGACATGCTTCAGAAGGGCCGTGAAGTGATTAAGAATTCCAATATGAAGCTGGGCTACGGCACCGACCAGGTAGCCACCCATATGTGCTACGAAAGCGGTTACGAATACAAAGCATGGATGGAAAGCGGTATGGGCGGCTTCCGCGCTCTCCACGCAGCAACCCAGGTCAACGCGGAAATCCTCCAGCTGGACGACAAAATCGGCACCATCGAACCTGGCAAATACGCCGACATCGCTGCCTGGAAACGGGATCTCCTCACCGACCCTTACGCCCTGCTGGACTGCGCCTTCGTCATGAAAGAGGGGGTGGTATACCCGACAGAAAAATGTGAGGATCTGGACTGAAAAACAGACAGATACTTCCATTCATAGCATAGTAGGCGGGAGGTACGAACCGACGGGCGAGAGTTTCAAGCAAATTTTTTCGTTCCTTCACTCAGTCGATCCACAGGAAGAGCAAATCGGGGAACGCCTCTTCGGACAGTGCCGTCCCGGATCCGCCTTCCCGGGGACAGGGGTACAGATACAGACATGCGGAGACCTGATTACAAATACGAAAAAATATACGCCTGATTTTACAGACGAAAATGAGCGCTCAACGCTCATTTTCGAGGGCTTAATGAAGAAAAATCATCAGGATTTTTCTTCATGTAAGACCGGTTCTGTAAAATCAGGCGTATATTTTTTCAGTATTTGTTCAGGTCGGGAGCAAAGTCTGTATCTGTACCCCTGCCCCCGGGAAGGCGGATCTGGGACGGCACTGTCCGAAGGGGTGTTCCCCGATTTGCTCTTCCGTCCGCCCCCGACTGAATGACAGCCCCCCTGAACAAAAATCACATCACAATTCGTAGATTTTGGAGTATTTTTCGTTGATATAGTCAATGTAATATTTCGCCTGCAGCTCCTGTCCGTCGATGTTTTTCAGCAGCTGGGAGGGGGTGAACAGGCGTCCGTATTTGTGTACGTGGTCTGTCTGCCACTTGATGATGTTTTCGAAGCAGCCGCGGGCCACCTGATCGTACATGTCGGGAATGTCTTTCTTCATCAGGCTGTAGTAATGGCCGTCGTAGAAATTTCCCATCACATAGCACTGGAAGTAGCCGATATAGCCACTGGCCCAATGCATATCCTGAAGTACGCCCTCGCTGTCGTTCTTCGGACGGATTCCCAGATATTCCTCATATTTGTCATTCCACAGCCCCGGCACATCATCATAGCTGATCTCGCCGGCGAAGAGCAGTTTTTCAATCTCATACCGGATGATAATATGCAGATTGTAGGTCAGCTCATCAGATTCCAGCCGTGACGCGGTGGGCCGTACTGCGCTGAAATACCGGTAAAATGTATCGATATCAAATTTTTTCAGTTCCGGAAATGCCTCCTGAGCTCTGGGCAGCATCCATGTCCAGAATTCCTTACTGCGGCCAATAACATTTTCCAGATACCGGGACTGGCTTTCGTCCACTGCCATGGACGGGGAGCTGTCAATCATAGTCCCGCTCAGCCGGGGATCCAGATGCTGACGGTAGAGGGCATGTCCTGTCTCATGAAGAGAAGAAATGCAGGCATTGGTAAAGTCATTCTCAAAATACCGGGTGGTAATCCGGATATCGTTCATATTATTGGCGGTGGTGTAGGGGTGGGCGCTCTCGTCTACCCGGCCTGCGCCGAAATCATAGCCTACCTGCTCCAGCATGTCATGAACCAGTTTGCGCTGAATTTCGATGGGATAATGTCCCTGAATATTTTCTCTGGTGCCTGGCGCGCCTTTTTCCTGCAGTTTTCTCAGAAAGGGAACGAGGAAGTCCTTCAGTTCCCGGAACAGGCTGTCCATTTTCTGTACTGTCAGCCCTTCCTCCCACTCGCTCATCAGATAGGACATAGGGTCATCCCCCTGCCCCATCGCCTCGGCGAATTTCCGTTTGTACTCAAATTCCTGCTGCATATAAGGCTTAAACAGCTGGTAATCATTGGTCTTTCTGGCCTGCTGCCACACCATCTCTGCTTTCAGGTTCAGGGCGGCATAGCCGGATACCAGCTCGCTGGGGATGGTCATATATTTCACATAATCATCATGGGCCAGCTTCGCCATTGCCATGGTCAGGTCATCTGCCTCTTTGCTGTCCAGCACTGTCCGGGCAGCCTCATCCAGACGGGGGTCCCGTTTCAGCTGATTCTGTTTGTCGGTAAGAAAACCAATGGTATCTCCCCTGTATTCTGTCGCTTTCACCGGCAGGTTGACACGCATATCCCATGACAGTGTCATAATCACATTTTCGTAGTAGTTAATCTGTTTCATCATATCATATAAAACAGCTTTTGCGGACTGATAGTCCATTTCTTATCCCTCCTCCTGACAAAGCCGGCGTATCATCCGGCAGTTATAGCAGATTATTTCTCATCATACAGATGGCAGGCCACCTGACTGTTTCCGCACTGTTTCAGTTCCGGGCAGACTTCCTTACAGATCGGCATTGCGTGCCGGCATCTTCCTGCGAACCGGCATCCCGCAGGAGGATTCACCGGGCTGGGTACATCACCCTCCAGGATAATCCGCTCCCGCTTCAGATTCACCTTCGGAATGGGAATGGAAGAGAGCAGCGCCTGGGTATAGGGATGGCGGGGATTTTTGAAAATCTCAGCCGAATCCGCGATTTCCACGATCTTTCCCAGATACATTACGGCGATCCGGTCGCTGATATGCTTTACCACACTCAGATTGTGGGAAATAAACATATAGGTCAGGTCAAACTGATCCTGCAGTTTGCCCAGCAAATTCAGGATCTGTGCCTGAATGCAGACATCCAGAGCAGAAACCGGCTCGTCCATAACAATAAATTCCGGGTTCAGAATCAGTGCCCGGGCGATGCCGATTCTCTGACGGCGGCCGCCATCCAGTTCATGGGGGTAGGAATTAATCAGCCGTTCTTCCAGCCCGACTACATCCATGACATGGCGGATCTGGTCTTCCCTCTCTTTGTCATTTTTGCCGATGCCATTGACGCGAAGAGATTCTCCGATCAGCGCCTGTACGCTCATACGGGGATTCAGAGAAGAGTAGGGATCCTGAAACACGATCTGCATTTTCTTCCGCATCTCTTTCATCTGTCTCTGATTATAATTGACGATATTTTCGCCATTGAACAGAATCTCACCGGCTGTCGGCTCATGAAGCCGCAGGATCGCCCGGCCGGCAGTAGATTTGCCGCAGCCTGACTCGCCTACCACACCCAGAGTCTCGCCTTTGCGGATACCGAAGCTGATATCATCCACTGCGCACAGGGGACCCTTTTTAGTCTTAAAATATTTCTTCAGGTTTTTGACTTCCAGCAAATACTCACTCACTCTCAGGCCCTCCTTTCGCATTTTTTATGGCAGCGGACGATATGACCCGGTTCCACCTCCCGGATCTCCGGCGCCTGAGCGGCACACTCCGGCCCGGCATAGGGGCAGCGGGGATGAAAAGGACAGCCCGCAGGCAGATTAGTGGGATCCGGCGTCAGCCCGGAGATCACCTTCAGTTCATCCTGTTCCTCATCCAGGCTGGGAATGGAGTCAAAAAGCGCCTCCGTATAAGGATGCTCAAAGTTTTCATAAACCTGCGCCACTTTCCCGTATTCCACAATATTTCCGGCATACATTATGGCCACTGTATCACAGATCTCAGCCACGATTCCCAGGTCATGAGTAATCATAATCATCGACATCTGGTACTGCTGCTTCAGCTTTTTCATCAGTTCCAGCACCTGAGCCTGGATGGTCACATCCAGCGCGGTGGTGGGTTCATCAGCGATCAGCAAATGAGGATTACAGCTGAGCGCCATGGCGATAACTACACGCTGCTTCATGCCGCCGGAGAACTGATGGGGGTAGTCATCGATGCGTTCCCGTTTAATTCCCACCTGTTCCAGCATCTGTGCTGCCCGCTCCCGCAGCTCTTTTTTGGGCAGGTTTTCATGAAGACCGATCATTTCCTCGATCTGTTTTCCTACTGTTGCCACCGGGTCCAGGGAAGTCATCGGGTCCTGGAAAATCATGGATATCTCCTTGCCCCGGATCTGGCGCATCTCTTTCTGCGATTTCAGCAGCAGATTTTCGCCGTTAAACCATATTTCACCGCCGGTAATCCGTGACGGAAGTTCCGGCAGTATCCGCAGAACACTCAGCGCTGTTGTAGTTTTTCCTGCGCCGGTCTCTCCCACAAATCCCAGAGTTTCCCCTTTATCCAGGCTCAGATTCAGGTTGGATACTGCCTTTACGATCTTTCCATTGGAATGGTATTCCACGGACAGGTCGCGGATGTCCAGCAATTTTTCATTTGATGTATGTTCCATTCAGCCGATCCTCCTTATCCTCTCAGTTTCGGGTCCAGAGCGTCCCGCAGGCCATCTCCCAGCACATTCAGGGCAAAGATCGTCAGCGCGATTGCCAGGCCCGGGAACAGAGTCATATGCCAATAGTCACGGATATAAGTCCGTCCGGAGGACAGCATGGAGCCCCACTCCGGCGTAGGCTGTGCCATACCCAGACCGATAAAGCTGAGGCCTGCCGCAGTCAGAATAGCGAACGCCACGCCCAGGGTTGCCTGTACAATGATCGGCGCCAGACAGTTGGGCAGAATATGACGGATTATAATGGTTTTGTCACTGGTGCCGATGGCCTTGGCCGCCTCAATAAACTCCTGATCCTTGATACCCAGGATCGAGGCGCGCACGATTCTGGCATAACTGGGGATATAGGAAACACCGGTGGCAATCATCAGATTAGTCATGCTGCTCCCCAGAGCCGCCACAATGGAGATGGCCAGCAGGATGGATGGAATAGACATAATAATATCCATAATACGCATAATCAGGTTATCCAGTTTCCCGCCGTAATATCCTGCCACAGCACCCAGAAAACCGCCAAAAATCAGGGAAATACCCACAGCGATAAATCCGATCTGGAGAGATATTCTGGAGCCATAGATAATACGGCTTAAAATATCCCGCCCGAACTCATCCGTACCAAACCAGTGCTGCGCGCTGGGCCCCTGGTATGCAATCATCAGATCCTGCTGTGCATAATCATAGGGCGCAATAAAATCCGCAAAAATTGCGCAGAATATCAGAAGCGCTATGATAATCAGGCCGACCATGGCCAGGCGGTTGCGTCTCAGCCGTCTCCATGTATCTCCCCAGAAGCTATATTTTTTTTCTTTTTTCTGATCCATGTTTTCACTTCCTCCCTTATTTATACTGAGCCTTAATTTTGGGATCAAGGAACGCATAGATAATATCTACAATCAGGTTCACCAGGGCAAATCCGATGGCGATAAACAGCACACCCCCCTGCACAACCGGAAAATCTCTCGCTTTAATGGAATCCACCATCAGACGGCCGATTCCGGGAATTGAGAAAATCGTTTCACACATAACCGCGCCGCCCAGCAGAGAACCGAACTGAGTGCCGATAACCGTTACAATAGGGATCAGCGCATTTCTCAGGCCATGGAAAATCGTAATTCTCATTTCTGTCTGTCCCTTCATCCGTACTGTCCGAATATAATCCTTCCGGATCTCCTCCAACATACTGGATCGGGTCATACGGGCTACAACAGCAATCGACTGAGCACTTAAAGTAACGGCAGGCATAATCATCTGCTGCCAGCTGGAATAGCCGGAAGCCGGAAGCCAGCCCATTTGGACAGAAAAAAACAGAATCAGCAGCAGCCCCAGCCAGAATACCGGCATGGAAATACCTACCAGGCCCAGCACCATAACGATATTATCAAAAATAGAGTACTGTTTGACAGCTGAAATCACACCAATGGGAATGCCGACTACTACGGCAATCAGAATAGATGAAAATGCCAGCTTCAGCGTAGCAGGCAGACAGTTCATAATCTCCTGGATCACCGGCTGCCGTGTAGAATAGGATGTTCCAATATCAAAATGGAAGATCAGGTCTTTCATGTAATTCAGATACTGAATCAGAAACGGCTGATCCAGTCCCAGCTCTGTCCGCAGCTGCGCCACCGCCTCATCAGTAGCTGTCGTCCCCAGAATCATCTTCGCAGGATCACCGGGAGTGATATACAGCAGCGTGAAGATGACAAAGGTAACGACAAGCAAAATCGGGATCAGCATCAGCAGACGCTTGGCAATGTACTTAATCATATTTCACCTTCTAACTCTTTTTCTTTTCGCAGTATATGACCAGAATCAAGCATGACTCGGACTTCTATGCCCAGATCATGCTTGATTCTCATGCGTCTGATTATGAATTTAACTGTTATTCTATATTACTGGAAACTCACGTTGGCAAATTTATACGCGCCCATCGGATCCATCTCGAATCCCTGCACGTCAGATGCCAGGCCGACATATTTGGAGTCTACCCACATCATATCCCACGGTACTGCCTCTGCCAGATAATGATACAGGTCGCTGTATGCCTGAGCTCGGGTCTCTGTATCAAAGCTGGTGCGTCCCAGATCCAGATATTCATCAATCTGAGGATCATTAATCCGGGCTACGTTATTATTTCCATTGCCAATCATAGATGAGTGGAAGCAGGAATAACATACCATATCGGGATCAGGAACCGCACTGGACCAGCCCAGTACGTAACTCTGAGCCTCACCGGCATATACCTTGTCCAGGAACGCCGCCCACTCCATGGAGTCGATCGTTACATTAATGCCTACCTCAGCCAGCTGGCTCTGAGCAATTGTAGCTATATCATTACGCTCTTTTCTTTCATCTGTTGTAATCACCATGTCGAAGCCGTCCGGATATCCGGCCTCTGCCAGCAGCTCTTTTGCTTTTTCAGGGTCGTAAGGGATATGCTCTACTGTTTCATCATTGAATAACAGTTCGGAGCTGACCGGTGTGGTTGCGGGTTCTGCATAACCCTGCATAATGCTCTGGGTAATTCCCTCATAGTCCAGCGCATAGCAGACAGCCTGTCTTACCCTCACATCATCAAAAGGCTCTGCCTCACAGTTGAATCCCAGGAATGTGGTCGCATAGGACACGATGCTTTCCAGCTGCAGATTCTCATCAGCTTCCACACGGCTGATATCGGTAGTGGGAATATCGCAGGCGATATCGGCGCCGCCGCTCTCCAGCTCGATCGTACGGTTGGTTCCTTCAGGAATCAGACGAATCACCAAATTTTTGATCTTTGCCTTCTCACCATGATAATCCTCAAAAGCCTCCAGCCTGATCTCTGTTCCCTGCTGCCAGCTTACAAATTTATAAGGACCGGTGCCCACCGGATTCATGCCATAGTTGTCTCCCGCCTCTGTGACAGCCTTCTCACTGACAATACCTGCGGGGCTGCAGGTCAGATTAACCAGAAACGGTGCTGAAGGGTTGCGCAGCGAAAATTTCACAGTATAATCATCCACAACCTCTATCGTATCCGGATCTACCTCGCTGAACAGGTAATTCAAAACAGGGCTTTCGCATCCTCTGCGGATCGTAAAAGCCACATCGCTGGCCTTCATTTCCTCTCCGTTATGGAATTTCACACCCTCCTGCAGCTTGAACTGGTAGGTTACGTCATCCAGCATCTCATACTCTGCCAGACCGGGCGCTACCTCTCCGTTCTCATCCAGAACGACCAGAGTCTCCAGAATATTGCCGTATACCATCTGAGAATATACGTCGATTGTGTCTGCAGAATCCATAGAAGCCGCGTCACTGGCCATTACCACTGTCAGGGTATCTTTCGCCTCACCGGCAGCCGCAGCGGTTTCTGATGTACCACCAGTCTCAGAATTATTCCCGCCGCCTCCGCAGCCTGTAAGAGAGCACACTGCCATCGCAGCTGCAAGCAATAATGCCGCAATTCTTTTTGTCATAGTTCCTTCCTCCTCTTACTTTTTTACATTACCTAATAAAAGCAAGCAATATAAAAAACATTATACACTATTATTTTGGATTTGTCTCTTTATTTTTCACAAATATTTCACCGAATCTTCAGAAATTCATGATGGCAGCAATGCGTTTTTATGCAGTCCGCTGTTTTATTCCCTGCTATGGCGCAGAATAAAATGGTTTTTATAAAAGTCCAGCAGACCTTCTTTTTTCATCTTTCCCAGTTCGCTGGACATGGCGCTGCGGTCTACAGCCAGGTAATCTGCCAGCTGCTGGCGGTTAAAGGGAATACAAAAATCTGTAGAGTTCTGCAGCTTTGACTGTTCTGACAGATATGACAGCAGTTTTTCTCTGGTGGTCCGGCGGGATATATGCTCCATCTTGCGGGTCAGCATCATATTTTTTCCCGCAAGTATCCAAAGCAGGTTCTGGATCAGACGGCTGTGGAAATCACAGGCTGAAGTGCACATATGCAGAATCCTTCCGCAGTCCAGCATCAGAACCCTGCAGTCCTCTGCGGCTTCTACGCTGACCTCCAGCGGTTCTGTCCGCAGACAGGCATAGGTTTCTCCGAACAGCTGTCCGGGACGGACCTGTGTCAGAATCATCCGGTTTCCCCAGAAATCTTCCTTAATGACATGGACGCTGCCTGACAGCATCAGACCCGTGTCACTTATTCTATCCCCTTCCCGGAAAATAAATTCGTGCTTCTCAAATTTCCTGATGACCGCAGAAAGGCAGTTCAGCATATCCAAAATTTCTTTCTCTCCAATTCCATAAAACAAAGGAGAACTTTTCATTATATTCAAATACTTTTCCATAATTATTTTACATCACACTATGTTGTAAATACAACTGAATCATTATAAAAATCATATTATAATATGCCCATAAAGTCAAGTAATATATCAGTGCTGCCGCATTGATTTTAAAGGAGGATTTTTATATGAATCAAATGTTTTGTTTTCAGTGTGAACAGACAGCAGGCTGTACGGCCTGCACCAGACAGGCCGGTGTATGCGGCAAATCATCCCGGACTTCTGCTCTTCAGGATCAGCTGACCGGCTCTCTGATTGGCCTGGCTGCCGCAGCAGATAACCGGCTGCCCAATGCTGCCGCAGACAAAGCCGTCATCGAAGGATTATTTACCACTCTGACCAATGTAAATTTTGACGATGACAGCATCCGCAGCCAGATCAAAACCGTAAACAATCTGTGGCCTCACGACACCTATGACATGAATCGGATCTGGAATGACCAGGAAGATATTCGCTCTCTGAAATCTCTTATTCTCTTTGGAATGCGGGGAATGGCCGCATATGCTTACCATGCCCTCATTCTCGGACGAGAAAATCCGGATGTCACCGGATATCTTTACAAAGGACTGGCTGCCCTGTCCCAGGATCTGACCATGGATGAACTGCTTCCTCTGGTGCTGGAGGCTGGGGAGGCAAATCTGAAATGCATGGAAATGCTGGACCGGGCCAACACTGATGCCTACGGCATCCCTTCACCTCAGACTGTTTCCATGAAAATAGAAAAAGGCCCGTTTATCGTAATTACCGGCCATGATTTGAAAGATCTGGAACTGCTGCTGGAACAGACAAAAGATAAAGGGATCAATGTCTACACTCACGGAGAAATGCTCCCGGCCCATGGCTATCCGAAATTTAAAGAATATCCCCACCTGAAGGGAAATTACGGCACAGCATGGCAGAATCAGCAGAAAGAATTTGACGGTCTTCCCGCCCCCATCCTGTTCACTACCAACTGTTTGATGCCAGTCAAGGCAGGCTACGCCGACAGAGTATTCACCACTGAAGTTGTCTCTTACCCCGGCATGGTTCATATCGGAGAAGACAAGGATTTCACGCCGGTTATCGAAAAGGCGCTGGAATTGGGAGGTTTTCCTGAGGACCGGGTATTCACAGGCGTCAACGGCGGCACCCAGGTTACCACAGGCTTCAGTCACGGCACCATTCTCTCTCTGGCAGGCCCTGTCATCGAAGCCGTTAAGTCAGGCGCCATCCGCCGTTTCTTCCTGGTAGGAGGCTGCGACGGCGCGCGTTCCGAGCGGAATTACTACCGTGACTTCGTACAGCAGACACCTGACGACACCATTGTCCTGACACTGGCCTGCGGCAAATACCGGTTCAACGATCTGGATCTGGGCACCATCGGTGATTTTCCCAGAATCATGGATATGGGACAGTGCAACGATGCCTATGGCGCAGTCAAAGTAGCTCTGGCTCTGGCAGACGCTTTCCAGTGCGGCGTAAACGACCTGCCGCTGACTCTGGTGCTCTCCTGGTACGAACAGAAAGCCGTAGCCATCCTGCTGACCCTCCTCCATCTGGGGATCAAAAACATCTACCTGGGTCCCACCCTGCCGGCATTCATATCTCCGAATGTACTGAACTTCCTGGTGGAAAACTACGGCATCCGACCCGTGTCCACACCAGAAGAAGACCTGAAGGCTATCATGGGTTAAAGCAGGTTTTCGTTTAGGGGCCGGTCACATCCGGACGGTGGCGTACATCCGAACGGAAAAAGCCAATCGCGCAGCGGCTCCGGGGACTGGCGGCCAGCATCGGTCTGCGCAGGGACGGGGATGGGGCAGACTTTGTTCCCGACCTGAACAAATCCTAAGGAAATATCAGCCTGCTTTTACAGAACCGGTCTTACATGAAGAAAAATCCTGATG